>JBBTXS010000036.1:0-32437 GCA_038062115.1 Patescibacteria group bacterium | reverse complement strand
CTTGGTGTTTTATTAGTTTTTTTGATAAATGCGTGCAGTAGTATAATTTGTTTTCCTCGCTTTGTTACATAAAGAATTCTGACGCTGTCTTCTCCCAAAATCCTGATTTCCCAAAGAGGCGTACCTGTCAATTTTTTAATATGGGGTATTGCATAAGTCAAACCATATTCTTCAATGTGGGAAAGAATTCTCAAAGCTTTTAATTTGGCTTTTGGGTAGGAATCCAAAAATTTCTTAACAGGGCTTTCTCCGTTTGCTGAAATATAGTAAATAACTTTCCAGCCTAAATCCATAAATCTAGTGTAACATAAATTAGAGTTTTTGGGGGTGGGGATATATTAAGTGATTTTCTCTGCTGTTTTAAAACCATTTCTTTTGTAAACACCATCAAAGCTAAATATTGCATCTATTTGATTTTTATATCTTTCCATAAGGGCCATGTTGTAGCAATCAAAATAAGAAGTGCCTTTTTTGTTTTGTTTATCAAACCAATCATCAGCCAAATGGCTATATTCATCTTTTAAATCTAATTGATTAAGGTTTTGCTTTCTTAATTCCTTAAGTACATTCCTAGCAGTAATCTGGTCGATTTTATGGGAGATAACAGTAACAACCTCTCCTATGGTAAATGGCGAAACATACCAAGCACAGCCAATTCTTTGTAAAGATTCGCTTATATTGAGTGCCTTTTGGTGATTTAGGTCATTGGTTTTGACTAAGGCAATCAATGCATCGGCATCTACGAGAATATCAGGCATATATTGAGTAGGCTTACCTGAGATCGCTTCATTTAGGAAGAAGTTTTCTTCGAAGTTTGAGAAATACTTACTTTTTGTCGCCATAAAGATATTTATCCATATCTCGGGAGAGATTATTTGGACCTCCTTTGATATTTAGTTTAGCTAAAACAGTTAAATCTCCGCCGCGATTTTTAGATGTTTCTTTCTTCAAGCCATTATTAATAAACTCTCGATATAAATTAGCCAGGCTTTGTTTCTTATTTCTGGCAATTATTTTTGCTCTTTCATGGAGAGTTTCAGGAATATATATTTGAGCTCTTATCATATATTTGTAGTATACATCTGATGTATAAATCTGTCAACCAGTAATTTTGAAGAATTCGGGAAAGCAAAAGCTTATCAGCGATTGGGACAATGACATGCTATAGCGTACTGTTATAACAGATATTATCAAAGATCAAAGATGCAGAGACTTGTCTTAAACTCTGGGGCTTTTACTACTTTACAAAATAAAGTAAAAAGAATAAAATGGATTAAGAAATATGAAAGCTGCATGGTATAATCGATACGGTGGACCAGAAGTAATTAAGATTAATAATGCTCCAAAGCCTTCAGCGGGTTCAGGGCAAGTATTGGTTGAAGTGTATGCCGCAAGTCTTAATCCATTTGATTGGAAACTTAGGGCAGGATATATGAAAGAGATGATACCTCTTAAGTTTCCTTTCACGATCGGCGGCGACTTTTCAGGAGTTGTTATCGAATTGGGTCCGTCAGCTGACGGAGAATTCAAAGTAGGAGATAAAGTTTTTGGACAAGCGCTGGTTTTAAATGGTGGATCAGGAGCGTTTGCGCAAATGTGCTCATCAAACGTTGCAAATACATCCCTTAAACCAAAGAGCGTTGATTTTCTTCAGAGTGCCTCGTTGCCGCTTGTTGGAGCAAGTGCGATACAAGCATTGGAAGAACATATTAAATTAAAAAGTAAGCAAAAAATTCTAATTCACGGTGGAGCAGGCGGAATTGGTCATATCGCAGTTCAACTAGCCAAATACTTAGGCGCGTATGTTGCAGCAACAGTAAGTAGCAATGATATGAAATTTGTTAGAAGCTTAGGGGTAGATGAAGTGATTGATTACAAAACCCAAAAATTTGAAGATAGACTCCATGATTTTGATGCAGTATTTGATACTGTGGGAGGGGACGCAACAGAAAAATCATTCAAAGTTCTCAAAAAAGGAGGGATCATCGTCTCGATGCTTGGACAGCCAAACCCAGAGCTTGCCAAGCAGTATGGCGTTACAGCGATAGGACAGAATACAACTACTACAGCAAAGAAGTTAGTGCGGTTAGCAGATCTTGTTGATAGAGGCGTCATTAAACCGCAAGTTGATAAAGTGTTTCCTCTGGAGCATGCGAGAGAAGCATTTGACTTTCTTGAAAAAGGGCACCCCCGCGGTAAAGTGGTCGTGAAGATTAAGGAGTAAAGGATCTTTTGTATCGAAGTCGTCTCTTATAATCATCTCATAAAAACAAAGGTTGAGGGCAGAATCAGTTATATTCTATTTTATTCAACCAGTATCTGGCCATGCATAGTAGCAGCGTGGGGAGTACAGTGGTAGAGATAAATTCCTACGTCAGTAAAAGTTACAGAATAAGTATCACCTTTTGATAAATCCCTTGAATTTTGATTCAAAAAATAAGTATGACCAGGATGAGAATCAGTATTGACTGTATGTACATCATTGTCTTGATTTACCCAAGTAACTTTAGTTTCTTTTGAAACTTTTACCTTTTGGGGACTAAAAGCAAAATTTTGTAAGTTTATTGTTACCTCCTTTTTCCCAGTTAAATCTATGAAATCACTTGATAAAGACTGGTCTATTTTAAATTGAAACTGGCCGTCATGACAGCTTCCATCTGCCCAGCAAGCCTTGTAAAGAGTGGTATATATCCCATCAGGGGAATTAGAATCAATTTTTCTTCTCATAGCAAGATTATTGCTATCAATTACAGTTTCTCCTTTTGCATAATCTAAACCTTCTTTTGTGATTTTTATATCAGAACCCTTTGCCAGATCAAAGTTAAAATCAATTACTACATTTATAGGCACTCCAGCCAGTATTGCTCCATGGTCCGGTGCATTACTTTCATAATGGGCAGATTTTTTGGGACTTAAAAACTCATCTTTGGAAATAGATTGTTGAGTTTGAGGTTGGGATTGAGGTGAGGGAGGGGAGCCACCTTGATTTTTAAAAAGCAAAAAAGCTAGAGCTCCCAAACCTACAGTTACAAAAGCAATGAGAGTCTTGTTCATATATTCAGTATAGAAGATTATTTTTACAACATCAAGCTTCAATGTTTCTATGCCAGTTTTTTTAGCTTCAGCCCCAATATATTCAAGAAGTAATTTTCCAATAGATTTATTTTGTGCTAAAATTCAAGATATGTTCAAGATTGAGAAATTTGATTTGTTGGTTTCTGTTTATATCTTTTGTATTGCAGTCTCAGAGCTAATGGGCGCAAAAACTTTTCCATTAGCTAATATTTTTGGATATCAGTTAAATGCTAGTGTTGCAATTTTTGTATTGCCATTAATCTTTACTATCAATGACGTAATAACAGAAGTTTACGGAAAAGAACGTACAAGAAGCGTTATAAGATCAGGACTAATCATAATATTTCTTATTTTATTATTTTCACTTTTTTCAACAAGTCTTCCTCCCTCAAAAAGATTTCAAAATTCAGAAGGAGCATACGACAAGATATTTGGTTTATCAGCCAGAGTCGCAGCAGCAAGCTTAACAGCTTTTGCAATAGCAGAGTTTTTGGATGTAATAATTTTTGTTAAGATAAGACAAGCATTAGGCAAAAAAGCATTGTGGTTTAGAAATAATGCCTCTAACTTTGTCTCGCAACTTATTGACACATCCGTTTTTATGTTTTTGGCTTTCTATGCGTTTGACAAATCTATAAGTAGCAATATTGCTTTTTTGTTTAGCTTAATTTTGCCTTATTGGTTATTAAAGTGTTCTATGTCGGTTATCGAAACACCACTTGTTTATATTGGTGTCAGGTGGCTGAAGAAGTAGATAATGCGAATTACGAAATACTACCCTTGTCATTGCGAGGATCAGGCGAAGCCTGAGACGAAGCAATCTTATAATAGAGCTTGAGATCGCCACGGTCGCCGCGTCTGACGCGGCTTCCCTCGCGATGACAAGATACTTTACATTTTATGAAAGTTGTCATGGTTGCGGTCTCCTCCGTAAACGGCAAGCTGACAAAAGGAGATAACCCCGATATTTATTCTTGGACATCGAAAGAAGATTCCAAAATATTTTTTTCACTGATAGAAAAACATAACTTAATTGTGATGGGCAGCAAAACCTATGAAGCTGCGCGTACTATTATTAAACTTAGACCAAATAAGTTAAGAATGGTTTTAACAAGAAATCGTAGGAAATATAAAAGCGACATGGTCAAGGGAAGCTTGGAGTTTACCAGCGAATCGCCAAAAGACCTTATCAAACGCTTAGAAAAACAAGGATATAAAGAGATGTTATTGGTTGGAGGAACAGAGATTAACTCAGCCTTCTTAAAGAATTCTCTTGTTGACGAGCTGCATTTAACAATAGAACCTATTCTTTTTGGAAGAGGCAAAGATTTATTATTGGAAGAAGAATTGGAAGTTTCGCTTAAGCTTTTATCTATTAAAAAACTTAATGCCAATGGAACACTGCATTTGAGGTATAGAGTTAATAAGTAAAAAAAGGAATTTTTTATCTATTTTTCTTCTTTCACTGCTGCGAATGCGTCTTTGATGAGTTTTCCCTGCCAATCAAAAGCAATCTCTAACGCGAGTTTCGCACTTCCCGTCATTCTGGCTTGACGGGTTACCGTCTGGTACCCGTCTTGTCCAGAGTCTCTGAACGCTTAGAGATTCTGGATGCGGGGGTACCGTCTGGCATCCCCGAGTCGAGAAGTTCAAGTTCTCGACAAGCTCGAACAATAAGGCTACTGGTAAAAGGTGAATACTTACTAATCACTTTGCCAAAGATTGAATAAGATTAATAACTTGATCTTTTTTTTCTTCAATAACGTCTTTTGTTAAGGCTTCAACATTCACTCTCATGAGGGGTTCTGTATTAGAAGTTCTAATAGACAATCTCCAATCAGGGTATGATATAGCAATTCCATCGAGCGTGGACAGCTCACCATCTTTGTATTTTTCTCCTACTGCACTCATGATTTCTTGTGCATTTGAAACTTTAAAATTGATTTCACCTGATTCAAAGCTTCTCCTTAATTCTTCGACTATTTCCGAGATCCTCTTCCCCTCTTCTGTCATTACTTTAAGAACTGTAAGAATTATAGGTATTTGAGATTCTGCATTGCCAGTCTCTCTGAAGAAATAGTGACCAGATGATTCTCCAGCAAATATTGCTCTTGTCTCATGCATCTTTTGGGTTATAAAAGTATGACCTACTTTTGTGATAACTGATTTTCCGCCACTTTCTTCAACTATTTTCTGAGGTGTTAATATATAACGTATGTCAAAAAGTACTGTTTCCCCGGGATGGTTTTTGAGCATCTCGCGACCAACCAAAGCGGTAATAATTGAAGGAGGAATAACATTGCCTTTTTCATCTATGAAAAAGAGGCGATCGCCGTCTCCATCCGGAGCCAGTCCCACATCCGCTTTTTCCAAAACTACTCTTTTTTTAAGATCAACAAGAGTCTCATGTTGTAGTGGATCCGGTTGATGGGCGGGAAAGGTACCATCAAGTTCAAAATTCATTCGAATAAGATCTCCTGGTATTTTTTTGAACAGTGCTTCAATGTACTGTGATCCCATTGCATTTGCAGGATCAGCAACAATTTTGTATTTATTTATTTTTGGGTAATTTGAGATTTTGAGAGCATTTTCAATTTCATCTTCGAGAATTTCTTTCTTTTGAGTTACTGTGCCACTTTCTTGCGATTCGCCGGTAAGCGCCATTCTTTTAATATCTTCCATGCCCGTTGGCTTTCCTATTTTAATTAATCCTTCTGAACTGTTCTTTACTATCTTAATACCATTCCATTCTTTTGGATTATGAGAAGCTGTAATTTGAATACCTCCATCATACCCATAATGATGTACTGAAAAATAAAAAGTTGGAGTGGAGACAATGCCAACATCAATAACATGCGCACCAAGTTTAACTAAGTTTTGAATCGCTTCTTTTGTCAAAGACGGTGAGGAAATTCTCATATCAGTGCCAACTACAATGTTGTATGGTTCATTTGAAGACCCACTCGATCGCAAAAAAGTATAAATAGCGTTTACTATTAGTCCAATATTATCTTCGTTAAGTTCTGTTGGATAAATCCCTCGGATATCGTAGCTTCTAAAAATATGTTTAGGAATTTCTATACACCAACAAGTCTAAAGGGAAAGGAGTAAAAAGTCAATTGCTACTGTTAAAGAATAGGGAAGATTGCCAGTTTTTTGAGCTACTTCAATTTTGTAGAGTTTTTTGTGTATTGCCAAAAGCTTGTCGGAAGAAAACAAAGCTGCTTGTTTTAATAGTTTACTTTTTTGCCAAGGTGCAAGCCTCGTAATTTCGTCAATCGAATCTTTAGAGTTTTCTTCGGAAACAGCAAGCAGAAGGCGAAACTGCCTTTGCAACATAAAAAAAACAAGTTCTTCAAGCGTATTTTTTAAAGCGTTATGAAATAAAATGGTTGAGTTTTTAAAGTTTTTAGGCCTTATACTATCCAAAAATAAAAAAATCGCTTGGGGAATTTTAAAGTTTTTTAATGACGGATTGGTAAATAAAGCTATTGATCGTTTTTGAAGTTCCTTTGCTTCCCAAAAGAATAGGTTAAACAGCGATTCATTTTTATTAATGTAATCTATAACGCTTTTTACTTCTAAGTTACCTAATTTATTTTTCGAAAAGAAATTTTCTACAAATATATTCTTTTCGGAAGTAAATAAGCCTACTCCTTGAGTGATTTGAATGAGGGTTGTAATGTCAATCAAACCATCAAAAACATAAGGGCTAAGCACTTTGTGTTTTTGTTCTTGCAAGTAATTACGCGATAAAACTATGTCATCACCATGGATGATAGTAATCATAATTTACCATTGTCATTCCGATCAGGCGAAGCCTGAGAGAAATCTCTCTCACCCTAGTTGCGGGAGATCCCTCGCGGAGTTTACCCTGAGCGTAGCCGAAGGGCTCGGGATGACAGTGCGTAAGGTGAGTAACTTAGTTTATCCCCTTAGTCTGTTATAATCACTGGATAGAGAAGACTTATTTGTGGAAGTGAAAGACTTAAGAGAGGGCAAAATTGCAAAATTTAATTTTGTAATAAAAAATGAAGGTGGGTTGCATATAATATAAGTTGTCTAGTATAGTTAAACTGTAATGATTAGAAAATTTGTCAGTTCTCTATGCTGTTTAACTTTGGCAATCAATCTTTTTATAGGTCCTCTTTCCGTGTTGGCTCAAGAAGGACAAATTCAAGAGAATGGCAGATATACTATTGAAGCACCGCTTATTGGAGTTATCTACAATTACCCTGCTGACAAAAGGGTCAGTTTAACTTTTACCAAACTGCCAGAAGAAACAAAAACAGTATCTATTATCGAACAATCAGCTCCGCCGGCTATAGATAATCCCGGTAGTTTAGATTATGAAGTTATCTCAACAATGCCAAACGGCAGTTTCTCGTTTGATCTAACTCTGCCTACTAATGATCCTAATAAAAAAGTTTTGGCATCAGATGATGGGGCAAATTATGAGCTTATAGGAAATGCCATACAATCCACACAAGACACTATTACTGTCAAAGAAATAACCCACCTTACCCATTTTATTGTGGGAGATCCGGATAACTATAAACATCCTGTTATTAATGAGTATTTTTCTGGTGGATCGAAAGAGTGGGTGGAAGTTTACAACCCTACAGATCAAGAGTTTAATATTACTGCATGGAGCATAGATGACGATAAACCAGGTAAGCCTTTTATCTTTCCAGACAAATCAGCTGTTCCTGCAAAAGGATTTTTAGCTGTTGATATAACAGTAGTTTTAAAGGACAAGGGAGATACTGTTAATCTAATAGATAATAAGGCTCAAGTTGTTGATGCGCATACCTATAGCGATGATCCTGATAAATCTTCTATAGGAAGAAGCATTGATGGAGGACCTATTTGGATAACCTTTGTAAATCCCACAAAGGGCGTATCAAATGGCGGTACTCTTCCAGACACTTTCTTTGTTGATGACGATTGGACAAGTTCCGAAAACGACGGCGATCATATATGGGGCTTTGACGCGTTTTCCAGCATTCAGGATGCGGTAGATTTTGCCAGTGCTAGCGCAACTATTAATGTTGCAGTTGGGCAGTATTCAGAAAATCTTTCTATAAAAAAAGAAGTTAAGCTAATTGGAACAGGAGCTGGAAAGACGATAGTCTTCAATAAGAACTGTAGCGATGCGGTTGTAATGATCGGAGCGAATAAGGTTACTATCAGAAACTTTACTTTTGATGGCAAGGAGTGCAACCATCAAGTTATCAAAATTGATGCAGGGAAAGCCGTAGTTATTGAAAAAAACGAGATTATAAATGGAAGTATTGGCATTGATGTTTATAATGCAATGGGTAGCAAGGCAGATAAAAATTTGATAAAGAATAAGGTAGGTGTTCAAAATAACGATGTTGTAAATGTTTTTGATGCAAGATTTAATTTTTGGGGTGATGCGACCGGTCCTTTTCATGAAAAGCTTAATCCCAAAGGCAAAGGCAATAATGTTAGTAGCAATGTTTTATTCAGTCCTTTTTATGCAAATCAGTCATTAGAAATTTTAGATACATTAAAGATTGGTTCTGACAATATTGCATCGTTTGTGGAAAACGGCGTTTTTGATATTCCAAAAGATGAAAAAGGAGAAAACCTGGTGCGTCTTTTAACAGTTATGCAAAAGATAAACTTTGCCACTTTTGAAAACGGTAAAGAGAACAATGTACAGTTGCCCGAAGGGACAATAATTGAAAGAACCGACAATGAGAAATTCGATTGGAATAATCTGTCTGTAGGGGTTGTGGCAACAAACATCTTAACAGGCATTTCCACAAATGAGGTGATAGAAGGGGCTTTGCAATGGGGTATTCCTAATGTTGAGCTTGAGTTTAGCCAGCCAATCACAATAAATATTTTTGTCGGAGACGATTTAAACGGACAAACGCTTAATGTGGTTCGTTCAACAACAGGAAGTGGGGGTTGGACATCGAATGGAATTGTTTTGCCCGCAACATGTGTTGTTTCATTGGGTTTATGTACTTTTCAGGCAACAAAAGCATCATATTTTGCTACAACTGCAAACGCTCCAACACCAACACCGTCGTCTTCGTCTTCAACTTCTTCATCAGACAGTGGGAGTTCTAACTCCACAAACGTTGCGAAAGCGCCAGCATGCAACGAAGCCAAACCGGGGAGTGCGCCAACTTTTCTTTTAGCTAAAGCAGGGGTTAACAGAATTACTCTAAATTGGACAAAGGCGCTTGATCCTGTTACCTATTATCTTGTTGCTTACGGAACTTCGTCTGGTTTTTATCAGTTTGGGAATCCAGATATTGGGGGTAGGGATATTACAAGCTATACTGTTTACGATTTATCAGGCGGGACAAGATATTATTTTAGGGTTAGAGCAGGGAACGGTTGTGCTCCTGGTGATTTCTCAAATGAGCTGTCAGCTATACCAGCAGGATTAACAAGGACTTTTTCTGCTAACAGTTCTGTTTCAAAGGCTTTAGGCGTTGTAAGCGCTGAGATACTTCAAGAAGAACCGATTGTTGCTCTTCCTAAATCTCAAGCTTACTCTTGGCAAGAAAATATTTTTTCTCCTATAGTTAACCTCTTTGGTACAATTTTTAGCTTCTTTGGCAAACTTTTTGATTTTGGCAAAAATCTTAAATTTTGATTTACTGCTGTAACTTCCTATATGAATCTATCAGTCGGGACAGCTGGGGCAGAACCAATTACAGTGAAGCTAATTACATTCCATTTGAACTAAAATTCCGCTTGCCACCTTTGAGGAAATGGAGGATAATCAGTCAGAGAGATGAATTTGGGAGAATAGTTCATTCACAAGCACCGTAAATTTATAAATTGGTTGTTACAGAACTAAACATGTAAATGCTATAATACAACTTATGGATATTGTTCAGACAATTAAGGATATACAAGCTCTAAGAAACTCCAAGGTGATATGCTACTTTATGGCGGACAGAGAGAGTATTCCCAATAATCTGCCTGGATTTGTGGGAGTGATTTCTTCTGATTCTTATCTCCATATTCGGAAGCATTTAAAAAAATTAGTTGCCGATAGCAAGAAAGATAAGCTAGATAAGTTAGATTTAATTCTTTATACTCGTGGAGGTGAAATTGATGCAGTAATGCCGCTAATTAATTTACTACGTAGTTATTCAAAAGAGTTTAATATTATGGTTCCGTTCAAAGCACATAGTGCTGGGACATTAGCATGTTTAGGTGCGGATAGCATTATTATGACCAGAATAAGCCAGCTTAGCCCAATTGATCCTACAACAGCCAATCAATTTAACCCCTTACTTAAAAATAACGATCCGAACTCTCCTCGTGTAGGTATTAGCGTTGAAGATGTAGCTTCTTATTTTAAATTTGCTTTTAAGAAGGAAGAGGATGCTTTAGAAAAAGCAAGAATATTAGAAATAAAAGACGAATCGGCAAAGGTAGAAGTTTTTAAGGAATTAGTAAAACATGTTCATCCTTTAGCTCTTGGGAATGTGTTTAGAATTTATTCACAGATAAGGTTAATCGGGAAGGAATTGCTTGAAAAGCATCTATCTATAAAAAACCCAAAAATCAAAAGCATTACCAAAGCGTTAGCGGAAGATTATTATTCTCATCAGCAAACCATAGATTTAGAAGCAGCAAAAGAAATTTTTGGTACTTTAGTTAAAGTAGCTACCCCAGACGAAGAAAAATTGCTAGATCAACTTTTAGACGAATATGTTAGAGATATGGAGTTAGACAAAAAATTTAACCTAAGAGAATTAATGGGTGATGATTTGGAAAAAAACGTTACTGTTAAAGGAGCATACATACATTCCGAGGCTATAATTCATATATTTGAAACTAAATTAAAGATCACACAAAGAAGCGAGCTTCCTCCAAATGTAAATATTCAAGTCCCTCCAGGTGGTTCGGTTCCGCTAATTTCTAATTTTCCTAGAGCAATGAATGTAGATGTGGTATCATTTAACTGGAAGGAGCTTTGAAATATGGAGTTTATTCAAAGAGCTTTAAGCACTCAATCAACTGTAACCACGAGCATAGTAAGCATTTCTAATAAGCAAATTAATGTAAATTCTGATGAAGTGCATAATGCTGCTGTACCAATTTTGCAAGATCATTTTGAAATTGGAAATTTTGTAGACAAAAATTTACCAGAAGAGCGATTAGCTTTAATAGATGGTAAGTTTTATAAAATATCTGATCAATCTAACCAAGATGAAGGTTTTACCTCAAACAGTGGAATATTTAACACGCCATAAAAATAGCAATGGTTGCCAATATTGGACTGTCAACAGTTTCTACAAAAACTCTTCTTATTGATACAGGACCACTTCTTGCTCTAGCAAATAATAAAGACTCCTCGCATAATCAGACAAAACTTTTGCTTAAAAGAATTAAATTAGAAAAAAAAGTTTTATTAATTACTAATACAACCGTTTATGAATGCTATACCCGTATCCTATATGATGTTGGGTGGACGGCAGCTATAGGTTTTTTAAACGATTTAGAAAATAGTGATATGCTAATTGAACTGATTACTCAGGAAGATGAAAAGGAAGCGAAGTCAATTTTGAACAAGTATAAAAACTCAAAGATTAGTTTTGTTGACGCATTAAATTTTGCAGTGATGAAACGCAAAGGTTACTTATATGCATTCACATATGATAAGGACTTTTCGATTGTTGGATTTATACAATATATTTAGGTTAAATGTAAGCAATAGTGATTATGAAAATTAGTTGGTCAAAAGCATTAGCTGATTATTTGAAAGATGAAACTGAAAGCTATGCTGCGATAGCGAGGAAGTATGGTATTTCTTTCCAAGTAGTAAAGAAAAACAACATAGGTGTTGTAGTGTTTGTCCTTTAATACTATAATCTTCAGAGATGAATTTTACCTTAAAAGACTATAAAAAGATAAGGACGCCTTTTGCATTTTTTGATGAAACAGGAAGTATCAATGATAAGATAAATAGATTTTTTTGTTTGGGAATGATTAAATGCATGCAGCCATTTTTCCTTGATTCTAAAATTAGGGAAATACGCGAAAAGAATAGGTTTTATGACGAGATAAAATGGAACACTTTGTCAAAAGCAAAGTTAGAAACAATATTAGATATAATAGACGTTGCACTTAAAACTCCAGGCATATATTTTTCTTGTATTGTTATTAATAAAGATAAGGTAAATTTTAAACAGGAGTTCAATAATAATCCTTATGAAGCTTACGAAGAATTTACGGAAATTCTTTTGAAGAAAGCCATAGAGGAAAATGAGATAATTACAGTTTTGGCGGATTTTGTTACTACTCCCAAAAATATTAAGTTTGAAGTTGATGTTAAACACGATATCAATAAAGACCTGGAACGATTGGCAATTGGTGGAATACATAGAGTAGATTCAAAAGGAATAAACATAATACAAGTTGTAGACTTATTGATTGGAGCTGTTTCTTATTCTTATAAGAAGCACTTAAAACTTGTTGAGGGCGATAAAAATAAGATTAAGGTTTTAAACGCTATTCTTCGTAAGCTAGGAATAAAAAGTTTCGTAGGAGAGGTAAATGCAAAGAGGTTTAAGGTTTTCGAATACAGTAATGATTTAAAGAAAGCACTAAAAAAGGGCCATCATCCTAACGGTTGACGCCCTAATTTATTTAAATTATATTAACATACATTTATACAAACGTCAATAGTGGATTTTATATTCTATGAATCTATCGGTCGGGATAGTGGGTTTACCCAACGTCGGAAAGTCGACGCTGTTTAATGCGCTTCTTAAGAAACAAGTTGCGTTTGTGGCAAATTATCCTTTTGCGACCATTGAACCAAATATTGGGGTGGTGCCAGTGATGGATCAGAGGCTCGAAAAATTAGCAGACATTGTTGCCGGAATTTCCACCTCGGAGTCGTCCACCTCGGGGGAGTCGTCAAGCGCCACCCCCGAGGTGCCTATGGTGAAAAGGCCGCCGATTGTTCCAGCAGCAGTAAAGTTTGTGGATATAGCAGGTTTAGTCAAAGGAGCAAATGTGGGCGCGGGGCTTGGGAATAAGTTTTTGTCGCATATTCGGGAAGTAAGTATAATTGTTCATGTTGTGAGGGCGTTTGAGGATCAGAATGTAATTAGGGAAGGTTCGGTTGATTCAAAATCAGATTATGAAACTATTCAAACTGAGTTAATCTTGGCAGATCTGCAAAGTCTTGCTAAATCAAAAGCTATTAGTCATAAAACGCCATCAATACTATCTAGTATTGATAGTCAGAAGCGAGAAGCTGTTGAAAAAATTAATAGTAGTTTAAACAAAGGAATACCAGTTAGAGATATGGAGCTTTTAGAAGAAGAACAAGAAGCAATAAGAGGATTCTTCTTGCTTTCTTCGAAACCAGAGATTATTGTTTTGAATGTTTCGGAAGAAGATTATACCGAGGAAAAAATTTTGGAGGTTATCAAACAATACTCTCAAGCGCTAAAGTTACGGGAAGAAAAATTTGTTGTAATTTCCGCAAAAATAGAAGCAGAATTGGCAGATCTATCCGAAGAAGATCAAGGGAAATATTTAAAAGATTTAGGATTAAAACAATCTGGTCTTGAACGGCTTATTCAAAAAGCATATCAAATGTTAGGTCTGATTTCTTTTTTAACAGCAGGGGAAAAAGAAGTGAGAGCTTGGACCATTCGACGCGGTGAAACCGCTCTCACGGCATCTGGCACTATTCATACAGACTTTGAAAAGTCTTTCATTAAAGCAGAAGTTGTATTATTTGAGGATTTTGTTGCTCTTGGCGGTTGGAAAAAGGCGCGCGAAATGGGAAAGACGAGATTTGAGGGAAGAGATTATCTTATGCAGGATGGGGAGGTGGTGGAGTTTAAGATTGGATCTTAGTGCCGCCCTAATCCACCCCAAGGGTGGACAATGAGGGTGGGACAATGAGCTTGAAGCGATTGCCTATTGCTTTTTTGTTTTTCTATATGATAGGATATTTAAAATAATATGCGAGTTTATGAATTGGCTTTGGTTTTAAGGTCGTCTTTCTCTCAGGTACAACGAAAAAAAGTAGTTGACGCAATTAAAAATCTTTTGAAAGATTTAAAGGTTACAAAAGAGACAGAAATAGGAGAAAAGCCATTAAGCTATAAAATTAAAAAAGAAGATACGGGTTATTACATGGATTTTTTGTTTGAAGGAAACTCTATCCCAATGGAATTTGAAAAGAAACTTTTGGCAAATGAGGATGTGTTGAGACATTTACTCATTAGAAAGAAGTAAATTCGAAGCACGAAATCCGAAATACGAAACAAATTCAAATGATCAAAATACAGAATTAAAAATAGTTTCGAATTTCGATATTCGAATTTCGGATTTAATGGAGTTATGGCACGAAGTTTAAATAGAGCTCAATTGATTGGTAATTTAACACGCGATCCAGAGCTAAGGTACACCCCCAACGGCACAGCAGTGTGTTCCTTTGGTTTGGCAACAAATAGAAGTTGGAAGACAGATGCTGGAGAAAAGCGCGAAGAAGCAGATTTTCACAATATTGTTGCTTGGAATAAGCTAGCAGAAATTTGCAGCCAATTTTTGGTAAAGGGAAGAAAAGTTTATGTTGAGGGAAGGCTTTCCACGCGTAAGTGGAACGCGCAGGATGGAACACAGAGGTCAACAACAGAAATTGTGATTTCGGACATGATTATCTTAGACCCTAGGAGACTCGATCAAGAACCAGGGTCAGAAGAGCAGGTAAATGTTAGAGGGGCTTCTGATGTTAGCTCTGATTCTATTCCTCTTACAGAATCAAAAGAGAATAAATCTACCGATAAAAAATCAGAAAATAAAAATGCAGATAAAAAGGAACCAGTAGTGGCTCCAAAAGAGATAAAAGAAGAAGACGTTTCTTCGGATGATATTCCATTTTAATGGCAAAAACAAAAGCTTTTAAAAGAAGAAAAACAAGAATCACAATTCCAAAAGAATGTTACTTTTGCAAACCCCCAACCGATGCGGTGCGGGGTAAAGAAAAAATAGAGCCTTCTTTTTGGGATACACAAGTATTGCAAAGATTTTTGACAGAAAGAGGTAAAATTACCCCGTCTGCCAGAAATGGGGTGTGTAGCAAACATCAAAGATCTCTGGCTCTTAATATAAAGTATGCAAGGCATTTAGCCCTTTTACCATTTATTGCTAGGGGTTAACAAATCTGCTAAACTTAAATGAGGGGATTCTTCTCAGGCTTCGCCTGATCAGAATGACAGTGATTTTGTAAATCCTCAATTATGTTTCTATGAAAAATAGGGTAAAGACAATACAGATTATTTTGGTTGTCATAATCTCATTTTTAAGCGGGTTTTATTTTGGAGTAAATAAAGTATCTGTAGATTGGAAGCATTTTAAGCCATCAATTTCTGTTTCCAGCAAAGAGCCACCATCTGCGTTAACAAATGTTGATTTTTCCCTGTTTTGGACTGTGTGGCAAAAGTTAGAAAACAGTTACTATGATAAAACTAAAATTGATGCGCAAAAAATGCTAAATGGCGCAATTGATGGAATGGTTGGAAGTTTAGGAGATCCATTTACAATTTTTCTTCCTCCAGTTCAAAATACAAATTTTAAAGAAGGATTAGCTGGACAGTTTTCAGGCATTGGAGCAGAACTTGGAACAAAAGACAAACAGGTTATAGTTATTGCCTCTCTTGATGGAAGCCCAGCAGAGAGAAGTGGTGTAAAAGCAGGAGATGCAATTCTTAAGGTAAATGGTGAGCCAACTTTAAATTGGAGCTTGTCTTCGACTGTAGAAAAGATTAGGGGTCCAAAAGGCACAGAAGTTGTATTAAACATTCTCCATAAAGACACAATTAAACCACAAGATATAAAAATAGTTAGAGATATTATTAGGATCAAAAGTGTAGTTGGTTGGATAAAGAAGATAAAGGATATTGATAGCATTAGAGGTTTGAAAAATATCAAAGAAAAGGAAAACGATGAGGTTTTGTACATTAAGCTTTCGCAATTTGGAGATTCAACCAATAAAGATTGGTTGTCTATAGTGAATTCGTTTAGTCTGCATTTACAAAATAAAAAAGTTAAAGGTCTAATTTTGGATCTTCGTAATAACCCAGGAGGTTATCTTACAGATGCAGTTTTTATAGCATCCGAGTTTTTAAAACAAGGAGATTTGATTGTTAAAGAAAACACTGGTATAACAGATGAAGTAACTTTTAGAGCAACAAGAAAGGGCTTATTCCAAGAAATTCCACTTGTTGTTATTATAAATAAGGGGTCAGCATCAGCAAGCGAAATTGTTTCTTCGGCAATAAGGGATAACAATAGGGGAATACTAGTTGGCGAAACATCTTTTGGGAAAGGCACAATTCAGAGCGCAGACGATCTTGGCAATGGTGCTGGGTTGCATGTAACTATTGCAAAATGGCTAACCCCCAAGGGAACATGGGTAAATAATCAAGGTTTAAAGCCAGACATAGAAGCTACACTCGATTCCAAAGACCAAAGTCATGACTTGCAGCTTGAAAAAGCGGTGGAGGAGCTGGTAAAATGACATAAAATTGTCATGCTGAATTTATTTCGGCATCTCGTTTCTTAATACACAAGATCCTGAAACAAGTTCAGGATGACACGGGTAGAAATATGCGTAAACTTATTGTTCTCGTCATCATTCTTCTTATTTTCTTGGGTCTGTGGAGTGCTTTTGCCAAGTACACGCCACAGCTTTTAGATCTGGGTCGAAAGTCGACGATCCAAGAGCAAAGCAAAGAGAAAGTAAGAATAGTTAGCGAAGAATCAGTGGTAGTTGATATTGTTGAAAAAATTTCCCCATCGGTTGTAACAGTTGGCATAGAGCAAAGAATTGTCGACGTAGACCCTTTTGATATTTTTCGAAGACCGCAAAGCATAAGACAAGAACAAGATATAGGGTCGGGTTTTGTTGTAGAGTCAAATGGTTTGATTGTTACCAATAAACATGTGGTTGGTTCGCAGGGTAAGTATAAAGTGATTACACATGATAGCAAAAAGTATGATGTAGAAAGCATTTATAGAGATCCTGGCAATGATATTGCAATTGTAAAAATACGTTCTACTAGTAGGCTAAAGCCAGTTGAGATGGGTGATTCGTCAAAGGTGAAAGTAGGGCAGTTGGTAGTTGCAGTTGGTACTCCTTTGGGAGAATTTAGGGGAAGTGTTACCAAAGGAATAATAAGTGGGTTAGGTAGGGGCATTACTGCTGGTTCAGTTTTTGAGAGCTTTGTGGAACGTCTTGATAATGTAATACAAACAGATGCGGCAATAAATCCAGGTAATAGCGGAGGGCCCTTAGTTAACTCTTCGGGACAGGTAATTGGTGTTAATACAGCAGTGGCATCGGGTGCTGAGAACATTGGTTTTGCTATTCCAATTAATATTGTAAAAGATGCTCTGTCTAATTTTAATAAGACTGGAGGATTTGTTAGACCATACCTTGGAGTGGCATATCGAATGATCAGTCGAGAGCTTGCAATCCTAAATAATTTACCAGAGGGGGCATATGTTCAACAAGTTGTTGAGGGCTCTGCCGCTGCAAAAGCTGGCATACAAGAGGGGGACATAATTATACGCTTTGATGGCAATAAAGTTATAGAAAAAGAGGGTGGGTTAGCAAAAATTATCGGCAAGAAAAAAGTAGGGGATACGGTAGCAATTACTATTTGGAGAGACAACCAAACTTTAGAAATAAAAGCCACTCTTGAAACAGCCCCAAATCAGTAAAAGCCTATTCTCTGAAATTTACCAAAATATCGTCTAAATTTCCATCAAGTATACTTTCTAGATTATGCCAACTCTTGTTAGTTCTATGATCTGTAAGTCGATCTTGGGGAAAGTTATAGGTCCTTATTTTTTCGGCTCTCATTCCACGACCAACTTGGGTTGATTTTAAAGAACCAATCTCTTCTCGTCTTTTTTCAACTTCTGCCTCCCAAAGCTTAGACCTTAACATTTCCATTGCTATTTCTCTGTTTTGCGCCTGGAACCTTTCGGATTGAGCAGTTACTACAATTCCAGTTGGTTTGTGGGTAAGTCTTACAGCAGTTGAAACTTTATTGACATTTTGACCTCCATGCCCCCCGCTTCTAAAAGCAACAAATGCTATATCATCTGGGTTTATATGAAGATCAATATCCTCAAGTTCTGGCAGTATAGATACTGTGGCAGTTGAAGTATGAATTCGTCCTCTTTTTTCTGTGGCTGGGACTCTTTGAACTCTATGTACTCCTGCTTCGTATTTAAAAATTTTAAATGGGCTGGCGCCTGATATTTTAATTACATTTTCGTCTATCTTTTCAACTTGGAATCCTTTTTTTTGGGCAAACTTATAATACATTTTATAGAGCTCTTCTTTCCAAAGTTTTGCTTCCTCTCCTCCAGCTGCACCTTTAACTTCTAAAATTACATTTCGGTTGTCCAAAGAATCTTCTGCGTTCTTTTTATCGGCATCAATACTTTTTAAAAGCTCAGCTTTTTGTCTTTCTAGTTCTTGAATTTCTTTTTGGGCTTCTATAGAAAAAGTAGGATCCTCTAAAAGACTTTTTGTCTCTTTAATTTTTTTGTCAAGCTCAAAAATTTGTATTTGTCTATAGTCGGTCATATCGGAAGCGTCTAGTTAGTTAGCGGCTAGTTCACTAAACGCTAGTTGCTAGACGCTAATACTTATCGTACTGCCTGTAGCATTTCTCGGAGAGTTTTTGGCTGTTGATCTTTTTCTTTTTTCTCTTCTACTTTTTTAACTTTTGTAAGTTTATGTTGCTCAGCAACCTCCTGTTTTTTCTGGAATCTTTGGATTTGAGATGCGCTATCTACAAATCTCTGCTCGCCAGTGTAGAAAGGATGACATTTATTGCATAATTCAACACGAATAAATTCTTGGGTTGAACCAACAGTAAACCTATTGCCGCATGCGCAAGTAACAGAAGCTAATGGATAGTATTTTGGTTGAATATTTGCTTTCATTTTGATATATTATACCCTGTCTAGCAAGAAGAAGCAAGGCTTGTTTGTAGTATAAAATAAGAGCATATAAATAATAGATAGGGAATCGTTTTCTGATTAGCTCTCTATTATAATATTTAAATCATATCTTTTTAAGTATATCCTCTGGCTTTATTGCAACTTGTTTTCTGGTTCTCATATTGCGAAGTATGACTAAGTTTTTCGAAGCCTCATCTTGTCCAATAATTACTACATAAGGGATTCCTTTTTTGTCTGCATACTTGAGTTGTTTTTCCATTTTTGCACTTTCGTCAAGATAGAATTCTGTTGACACTCTATTACGGCGCAGTAATAGAGTGATTTCAATAGATTTGTTAAGAAGCTCAGGTTTAAAAATTGTGACAAGAACTTTTGTTGATGATGCGACAATATTTTGCGGAAAAAGATTTAGCTCGTCCATTGCCTCAATAAGCCTGTCGAATCCAAAAGCACAACCCACAGCCGGAATTTTTTTATTGGCAAACATGCCTATCAGATTGTCATATCGTCCGCCTCCACAAACACTGCCGCCCTTATACTTGGGAATTTTGACCTCAAAAATTAGGTCGGTGTAGTAATCAAGCCCTCGTGCTAAAAAGGGAGAGAAAAAAAGATTTAATTCCTCACTTTTTTTGAGCATTTGGTTAAGCCTATCGGTTGGACTAATATTCTTGAGTGCTGAGTAGAAATTTTTAGCTTTATCGTCAGATTCCATAGCTTCCGAAAGTAACAGCAATACTTCATCTTTACCGATCTTATCCTCCTTATCTAAAATGCTGATGATTTTAGGATTTGCTTCTACCTGTTCAAATATTTTTCTACTATTAACTAGTATCGTAAAATCTTTAAAATTTAACTTTGAAAGAGCTGTTTTTACGCAAGACAAGATGTCCAGATCAGAAAGAATTGACTCACTTCCTACAATATCTATATCGCACTGTAGAAACTCTCTGAATCTTCCTTTCTGTGTATTATCTGCGCGCCAAACATTTTGGATTTGGTAGCGTTTGAATGGCATGGGTAACTCATTTTGATATTGAGCAACCACTCGGGCGAGGGGAACGGTTTGATCGTAGCGCATTACAACTTTTCTTCCGCCTTTATCAACAAAGCGATACATTAATTTATCGCCTTCGTCTCCATATTTTCCAATCAGTATTTCTTCGTACTCAAGAGCAGGAGTTTCTAAAGGCTCAAAGCCATAAGACTCAAACACTTTTTTTAAGATATTAATAACATACTGCCGTTTTCTTGCTTCCTCTGGCAGAAAATCCCTAAAGCCTTTGAGAGTTTGTGGTTTAATCATAGCCTTATCATATCATAGCATTCTTTTTCGTTCACGAGCAACAGCAATTTTCTCTCGAAATTCGTTGAGAATATTTACATCAATAGGAGTCATCTTATCAGCATCAGCGATAAATCGTAAACTTACATCATAGAAAATGTCTAGAACGTCTATGTTATTTGCTCTGGCAGTTTCACCAGAACTAATTACTCCTAGAATAGCATTACAATCTGGAAATAAATATTGCATAGCTTCATCTGCACCAGGAACAAATAATAGTTTTGTTTCTATCCCTTTTTTGGTAAAATATTCACCAGCAATTCGTGGCAACTTAGTTGCAACTCTAGAGTTCTGTAAGTCTTGTATTTCCACATCTATCCTTTGGAGATAGCGTTTAAAAAGCTGAGTTACACCTAGATAGAGAGAAGATTTTTTAGCATCGGGATTCAACTCATAGATTGGGATTTCTTCTCCGCTATCTTTCCCCATCCCAGATTCCCAGATAATATCACTGCCTGTGATGCCAAACTTGAGCGATGAAGCCTTATCTTGCACAAAACGTGGTACATCACTTGCACGAATCAAGACAAAGTCTACTGGGAAATTGTCAGCTCGTACTAAATAATTTCGTTTAGAAGCAGAGGTATCGATTCCAATAGATTGAATGAAAGACAAGACGTCTTTTTCTAATTCTCCTTTTGGCAATGCGCATTTTAGTCGTTCTTGTTCCATAAAAAAACCGCCTTTCGGCGGTTGAGATTTGGTTTAGTTAGTCTAAGTTAATCACTCAAAATCACACCCGCCCAAAAAGGGGAGTGTGATTATGGCTTATGTTTTTGTTTAAAATTTCTCTTTTCATGTATTTCCTATTTAACACTCTAATGATACGTATCATTAGAGTGTTTTTTATTTTATATTTTTATTCCCTAATCTTTTGAGCACAAGTCTATAACCACCCATGCCGTTAGTAAGCCATTTGTGAACTCTAGCAATTGTTGTACTGCTCATTCCAGTTTCTTTTACAATCTTTTCATATGGAACTTTTTTATCTAGCATCCGAGCCACTCTCCATCTATTTGTAAATTCTTTAATTTCTTTTTCTGTTAGCAAGTCTCGTAAAAATTTTTTACACTCGTCCTCTGTTTGTAAAGCAAGAATTGCTTTGTAGAGAGTTTTCGTATCCCTACTCGATAGATAATCCATACTTTAGTATACTAAAGTATAGTACTTTATTTTAATAAAGTCAATACCTAAAGTATGTCACTACATAGTAGCATACTTTGGGCGAGTTAATGATTGAAGAGAATAGCGGAAGTTTGTGATAGATTTGTTTAATTTATCGATTTTTAGTATACTTGTTGCGCAATGATTCCTAAAGAATCTAAACTAACGAGGTTTGAGTTACCTCTGATTTCTCTAAAAACATCTAGTGAACAACTCCAAAGGTTTGCAAGCGATCGTTGGCCAA
This sequence comes from Patescibacteria group bacterium, assembly GCA_038062115.1. Taxonomy (GTDB): domain Bacteria; phylum Patescibacteriota; class Microgenomatia; order Levybacterales; family UBA12049; genus JBBTXS01. The sequence goes on along the minus strand of JBBTXS010000036.1, from coordinate 10,601 downwards.
GCGATGCGAGAAAGTTCGTGGCTAAGGATATAATTCAGAACGGAAAGGAATTGCTTGCTCGATATAATATCAATTGGGATTTGGTTTTGAGCAATATAAGAGTGATGCAAGTTAATACTCTTCGGGTTGGAGTGGACGCGATAGCCGTGAATGGCGCTCGTATGATTGGAGGGTTGGCAGTGGTTATGAATTCGCCAATGTATGCCCCACCAATCGTTTATCTTAGCGGAGGACTACTGGTTAATAAACTGGTTAATAATGTAAGAAACAGTGAAGAATTTGAAGATTTCAAAGAGAAGATGGAGCATTCTTCTGTTTTTTATGGACAGAATACTCTTCTTCCGCCTGCCGATTTACACATGGAAATCTTGAATTTTTTATTGAGAATTAAGGATAGAACTAACAATTGGCATTTTATAAAACGACTGGCGTCTTTATTAAAGGAGGGCAGGGTTGAAGATGCTCATAAAATAATTAGATCTCGCGATGACTTAGTAAGAAGGCGGGGAGCAGATTCTTTCAGCAATACCACGTCTTCGATTCTTACCCCGCCAACTCCTGGAATATAAATTCCTGGCTCTATGGTAAAGACCATACCGGGCTTTAAAATATCTTTAGATTTTAGGGAAAGACGGGGCGCCTCGTGGACTTTGGTGCCAATGCCATGTCCGAGAGAGTGGGGAATGGTGGGATAACCTTGGGAAGTTATGTATGATCGAGCAGCTTTATCTACCTCTGATGCTTTAATCTGCCTAACTCTATTGTCATTTCGAGCAGAGCGAGAAATCCCCTTGGGGTCTCTCGCAACAAAGTTGCTCGAGACGACAGAATATAAATATTCTGTCGCTTTTTGTTGGGCGTCAAGTACAGTTTGATACATGCGTTTTTGCTCACGAGTTGGTTTTCCGAAGAAAACTGTTCGGGTCATGTCCGAGCAATAGTTGTTTAACTTTACCCCAAGATCCAACATGATTTGGTCATTACTCTTTAGTCTTTGGTCAGTTGGTTTGTGGTGGGGGAAGGCAGAGTTTGCTCCAAACCCAACAATTGGCGGAAAGGAGATGTTTGCCCCATTGCTTTTAATAAATGATTTTATTTCAAAAGCGAGTTCAATTTCTGAAATATCCTGTTTTATTTTCGTCAATATGTATTTGAATGTTTTATCGCCAAGAGCACACGCTTCTTCAATTGCTGCAATTTCTCTTTGGATTTTTATTAGGACGTTTTTCATGGCGGGACTGTCTTGGGGTTTTTGGGAATATCTGGCAAGAGAATGACCTTTGATGCAACAATTCTGTCTTTATTTATTGAGTCTGTTTCTGCAATCACAATAACCCTTTGATCTTCTTTAATTTTTGAAAATCCAGAGCGAGCAAGACCCCCATCTTTAGAGTAAGATAGGGTTTTTGTTGTTGTTTCGACATCAAGAGTTACTTCTTTGTTATCTTCTGTTGAAACTTTTATAGTATAATTTTGGCGATCGACCAAAGAAACTTCGCCGTGAATAATTTTTGGGAGATCTAGAACGTTAACAAAACGAGCTAGTATTCTTCGTGATTCTTTGTTGTATAAACCAAGTACGCCGATCTTGGTTCCTTGAGTTACATCCGATATGCCAAACGCACCTTTTACACCTGGGGAAGAGAATCTAGTTAATTCATCGACATCTATGAATCTTTTATAGTCTTTTAGATCAGAAACTGTTATTTGAGTGCCTGAGACATCAGTAACTTGCCCAATAATTCCACGTTTCTCAACAAGTTTAAGTTGGGCAACCCTTGATGCAATTCGATTTTTAAGAGAATTTATTTGTTGGTTAAGAGCATCAGTAGTAGGTGGAGTATCAGTTGGTTTAGGTTTGTTTGATTCTGAGTTGGCGGGAGTTGGGGTCTTAGGATTAGGGCTTACAGCTTGAGACCTCATAGTAAATAGCCCTTCGACTGGGCTCAGGGTAAACATATAAATAGTAAATAGAATAAGCAGTATGGATTTTTTAATCATATTAACCCATTCGGCAAGCTCAGGGCTTAGAATTCTTCCGTTGAGAAAGTGACTGTTCGTAAAGCTTTTGCACTTTCTCCATTCGGCGCTATTGCTGTTATCTCGATAAGATTTTGTCCATCTTCAACATTAATGGTTGTTGAAAAATCGCCATTTAAGGCTGGTGTAATTATATCTTGGGAATTTTGTGCAATAATAGAAACAATTGCTTCAGGAATAGTTTTTCCAGATATAGTGATTACTTTTTTGCTAACAACTTCTTCGTCTTTTGGTCTATCTAGGCTTAAAAAAATAGATGGTTTGGGTGTTGGCGTTGGTTGGACAATAGAAATTTTTTTAATTGTTGATGGAGGTAAGTCTTTTGAAGACTCATAAAAATAGAATGCTACTCCAGCAAACATAAGACCAATGAGAGTTGCAATAAAAGAAAGTATAACTTTTTCTTTTTTCATGAGCTTTTTTGGGCAAATTTGATGATACGATAAAAGAGTCCTCTTGTCAAGGAAATGTTCCTATGGTAGGATGAGTTTTATGGATGTTGCTATTCTTGGAGATAACGCAGTAAAAATTCGTTCAAAAAATGCTTCATTTGTAGTTGATCCAGTTAAAACAATATCTAAAGTGAGCGCAGATGCGATACTTCTTCTTAGTAATAATACAGATACAGATACCTCGCGGGTTTTAGATCAGAGAATAATCATATGTGGTTTGGGAGAATACGAAGTCGGTACAGTGAAGATTTCTGGAATAAAAGTTGTAAGTGGAATTGTATATAGTTTGCTTTTGGATAGCATACAAGTAGTTTTAGGAAAAGTTAGTGACATTTCTAGACTTTACGATAACACGCCTTCTTGTCAGATAGCAATTCTAAAGGTTGATGACTATCTTAAATCAATAGCAGCAAAACTGGAACCCAAAATTATCGTATTATATGGAGACAGAAAGATAGAAGGAGCAGAGACTTTAGGTAAGCAAGGCATCCAACCAGTTCAAAAATTTACAATGACAAAAGATAAAATGCTAGATGAGATGGAAGTGATAGTACTTGGATAAATATGGCTAACCCAAAAATTCCTCCACATAATACAGATGCTGAACAAAGTGTTCTTGGAGCAATTCTTATAGATAAAGATGCAGTAAGTCTTGTTTCCCAAATAATTTCGCCTCACGATTTTTATAACCCACTTAATGGTTTAATTTATAGCGCAATGCTTTTGCTTTATGAAGAAGGAAAGCCAATAGATATTTTAACGTTAACTTCGCAGCTTAAAAAAAATAAAGCATATAATAAGATAGGCTCTTCATACCTTGTTGATCTTGTTAATGCTGTTCCCACAGCTTCCAATATTGAGCAGTATGCACTTTTAATTCAAGAGACATCAACAAAAAGAGCGTTAATTCAGGCAGGGAGCAAAATTGTGGAGATGAGTTTTGGGGACGAACAAGAAGTAGGAGACGTATTAAATAAAGCCGAATCGTCAATATTTTCTATTTCCCAAAGAAGCAGCCTTCGAACTTTTATCCCACTTAAAGAAGCATTAGCAGAAAGTTTTGACAGAATAGACGAGTTGCATAGAAAAGGATCGGGGCTGCGAGGTGTAAAAACTGGTTTTGTAGATTTAGATAATACTTTGTCTGGAATGCAAAAATCAAATCTTCTAATACTAGCTGCAAGGCCCGGACAGGGAAAAACTGCAATGGTTGTAAATATTTCCCAAAATGTTGCAGTTAACGATAAAAAACCAGTTGCTATATTTTCTTTGGAGATGAGTAAAGAGGAATTAGTTGATAGACTTTTAGTAGGCCAGGCAGATGTAGATGCATGGAGAATAAAGACTGGCAGACTAACGGAATCGGATTTTACCAAGTTATCTAACGCAATGGGAGAATTAGCGGATGCGCCTATTTTTATAGATGATACTCCTGGAATTTCGGTTTCTGAAATGCGTACAAAAGCAAGACGCTTACACTTAGAGCAAAATATTTCTTTACTTATTATTGATTACTTACAACTTGTTGATCCAGGACGACGCTACGATAATAGAGTGCAAGAGGTTTCTATTGTTTCACAGTCTCTTAAAAATCTGGCTCGCGAACTAAAAGTTCCAGTCTTGGCAGTTTCTCAGTTGTCTCGAGCGGTTGAGCACAGGGGAGAGAAGAAACCACAGTTAGCGGATTTAAGAGAGTCAGGATCAATAGAACAAGATGCAGATGTGGTTATGTTTATATATAGGACTGAGGATGAAACTAACTCGCCAACCCGGCAAATTAAACTTTTTATAGCCAAGCATAGGAATGGGCCAGTGAGAGAAATAGATTTACTTTTTCGTGGAGATCGGATAAGATTTTATAATGTGGAGAAGAAGAGAGAAGGGGGTGAATAATAAATGGATGATCAAACGAATCAAGGGATGCCGGTATCGGTTCCTCAGCAACCAACAGAACCAATAGGAGGAATAGGTTCAATGGGAATGGGAATGACACCGCCTCCAGCATCAGGCGCAGGAATGAGCCAAGAAGATCCCCATGAAAAGATTATTGCTGCGCTTACACGGATTGAGGAAAAACTGGCATTAATTGCAGCAAAGGTGGGGGCGTAAATTTATTTTCTTGTGAGGCGGGCAACTAAACTTGTTGCGGTTGTTCCAAGGGGTAAGTTCTCTATTTTTCTTATAATATTTTCTCTTTTTATTTCTTGGGCAACCATAGTTGGATTCATAAATTTATCTTTTATGCCTGGAAGGACTTTTTCTAATATGTTCTCTGTAGCAAGTAGTTTTGCTTCTACCCCATGTTTTTTAAAATGTGTATCTGCTCTTCTAAGGTGAAATCCTAGGGCCAAAAGCCCAACTCCCCTAGAGCTATCAGAGCTAAACCCTCTTATAATTCTTGCTGTTTCTTTTGCGTTTCCAGAAGTATTTACTGATCTTTGTTCAAGTATGATATTTGGGAAAAAATTAAATGGCGATCTATTTAAGAAGAAATCTTCTAAGTGAGGATTTTTGATGCTTGCATCCAACATTGGTTGCATAATTCTTCTTAAATAAGCTTGCATTGCTTCTGCTTCCGAAGGCATATTCTTTCCCGCAGTATATCCTGTAGAAAAAATGAAAGTATCGGTAATGCACTGTAAGTATAATATAGTTGCAGCAAGAGCATTTGCTTTTGAATACGGGCTTAGATGAAATGGGTCTTCTTGAATTTCTTTTGGACTCCAATCCTTCCTGATATTTTCTCCAAGCACAACTATAGCATCCAGCTTTGGTTGTGGAATTTCGGATGAACCATTTATTTCAGGATTTCTTATATTTGTTGATTTGAATTTCTATAATAAATTATAGCAAAAACCCTATAGAAAGTCAGTGTTTCTCAAATATAATTACTTCCTTGTATTGCTCAAAAGTTACCTTAAAAATATCAAATACATCAGTCCTTCCTAAAAGTGGTGGGACGTCTTCTATTAAAGCCCATGCTAAGTTTGTGGGAAATTCCTCGTTTCCTATTTTAAGAAAAGCTTGTGTGAAAATAACAGGTACACTTCCTCTAATTCCTCCTATTTGTTGAACTTTAGATTCATCGATTTTAAAACCAAGTAATTTACCAAGTGACAAAGGGATTAGCGTAATATCTGCTCCTGAATCTATGTAAGGATAAAATTTAATCCAGGAATTAGATAAGGTCTTTAAATAAACTTCCGCGACTGGTCTTATAATTTTTTGTTTTCTGGAAGTGATTTCCTCCTTATACTTAAAGACTATCATAGAGAAAATTTGAGGATCAGCATTTGCTCGTTGGGAACTTTAGCAAGAGAAACATCTTTATCTCCAGCTTTTTTTACAGCCTTTTTATAAACATCTTCTGCGTCTTGGCCATGAGCGATAATCTTATTTCTAGCAATAGCAATCCATTCGCCTTTGTAACGGCTGGTGTCTGCTTTAATGAAAAATTCATAATTGGGAGAAAGTAGTTTTTTTTGTTTCATATTCATCCTAGTATACCATATTTTATTTAAAGTTTTTCTTTGGAGGGTACAGTCCTGTACCCTCCTTTGGCGGCAAATCCGGAGTCCTAAAATGAAGCTATATCACATCCGATGTGTAAAGGGTTTGGTGGGCAAGGTGGGAGTCGAACCCACATGGCCTTGCGACCAGTAGTTTTTGAGACTACCGCGTATACCATTCCGCCACTCGCCCCTTCTAAGGTTTTGAGTTTTGAGATTTGCGCTTTGACTTTTGAGCTTTGTTTATTATATACTTTCCTTTATGACACTTCAAGAAATTTATGAATTAGCAATTGAAATGGGAGTAAAAGCAGATCCGAGGGGAGCTGAGGGAGTAAAAAAGTTTCTTGCACATGTTAAAAAAGAATATGGAGAACTTTCGGACAAAAAGAAAAAATATTTCGATAAAGAATCCTTAAAAAATCCCTATTCAGACTCCCGAATTCTTGTTGGTAATCCAAAAGCACAGGTCAAAAAAGCAATGGCGGGAATTGATGCCGATGCATCAGAAGTGCTTCTTGTTGATAGGTTAAACCAAAAAGGAGGAAACATAGATCTTCTTATTTCTCACCATCCAAGTGGTCATGCACTAGCAAGTCTTTACGAAGTAATGGATATCCAGGTTGATCTTTTTGCAGAAGCTGGAGTTCCAGCAAATGTTGCCTCAGCGCTTTTTGAAGAAAGAAAAGCAGTTGTAAGAAGAAGGTTTAATCCACTCAATCATGCCCAAAGTGTCGATAGCGCAAGGCTTTTAGGAATTCCACTTTTAGCGTTGCATACTATTTGGGACAATCTTGGACACGAGTTTATGAAGAGCTACTTAACCAAAAAGAGCTTTGATACAGCAGGCGAGGTTTTAGACTATATTAGCGATATGCCAGAATTCCAAGAAGCCGCAAAAGGCAAAAATGGGCCTTTTATTGTGTCGGGATCAGAGAAACATAGGGCAGGGAAAGTGATAGTTGGATTTACTGGCGGGACAAGTCCTTCAAAAGAACTTTATATAGAAATGGCAAAAGCAGGGGTTGGGACAATTGTTGAGATGCACGTGCCAGAAGAATCAGTTTTGGAATTAAAAAAACTTCATATTAACGTAATAGATTGTGGTCACATGGCAGCGGATTCGATTGGAGCGAATATTTTTTTGGATGCAATCGAAAAGAGGAGAGTACAGGTAATACCTTGCTCAGGCTTGATAAGAGTAAGACGTAATCTCAAATCTTAAATCTCAAATGTCAAATCCACATCTATAAATCTCAAAACTTCACAATATAAAGATTTAGGATTTGAGTTTGGAGATTTTTGTGTATGGAACTTTTCAAAAGAGCAATTGCTGGCAATGATATTGTTTGCGTGCTTCGAATCCGTCCTTTTACCTACATGATGCTCTCGGAATTTTTCTCTCAGCTTGCGTTCAACATGCAGCATTTTGTTCTTATATTTATTATTTATGCACTTACTCACTCTAATACTGCGGTTTCTGGTTTAATTCTGTCTTTTACGATTCCAGCGATTTTATTTAGTGTAATTACCGGCGTTTACGTAGATAGGTGGAGCAAAAAAAAAGTGCTATTTTTTACAAATTTAATGCGAGGCGCATTACTTCTGCCATTTTTAATTCCAAATCTTCACATTGGATTTATTTATACTCTGACTTTTTTAATCGCTGTTGCCACGCAATTTTTTCTTCCTGCAGAATCGGCAATTATCCCAACCCTTGTTCCCCACAAGCTTATTTTGTCTGCGAATGCAATTTTTGCTTTAGGAATATATGGGACTATTTTGGCAGGATACATACTTTCTGGACCACTCCTTTTGCTGTTAGGTAAGACTTACACGATTGTTGTTCTATCTGTTCTTTTTTTTATAAGCACTTTTTTTGTTGTGGGGATAAAACCATTAGCAAGAAAACCTGATAACAATACGCGATTGGATCCTACTACCTTAGACCTTTCAATTGTTAGAGAGATAAAAGAAGTATTCTCATTCATTAAAAGGGCAAAAAAAGTGATGCATGCTTTAATTGTTTTGACAGTAGCCGAATCTATAATCTTTATGTTTGCGGTACTAGGTCCTGGATATGTGGCAGAGGTACTTGATGTTGCTATTGAAAGTCTATCTTTAATTCTTATTGCTCCAGCAGCTCTAGGGATGATTTTTGGCGCTTTTTTACTTGGAAGTATTGGCAGAAGATTTAGAGCAAAATCCTTAAGCGTTTTGGGCTTTTTAGTTAGCGGTTTAGCCTTTGTTGCGTTTCCCGCTGGTAGCAAGCTAACCTCTTATGGATTTGTAAGCTTAGTTAACAGCTACCTTCCACATCTTTTAAATATTACTGCAATGCATATTATTGTTGTTTTAGCGTTTATCGTAGGGCTTGCAATTTCTTTTATATTCGTGCCTTCAAATGCTACTATTCAAATTGAGACAAATGAGGCGATGAGGGGAAGGGTATACGGCTTTTTGAATGCTCTTATCGGAGCAGTTTCTTTTTTGCCAGTAGGGGCTGTTGGAGGACTTGCCGATGTTTTAGGAGTTGAGACTGTAATTACTAGTATTGGTTCTATTATGGTTTTTGTGAGTTTAGTTTTTCTATTATGATTTTTGTTATATTTGTTTGTTTTTTTGTTTACCTTTTTTGTCTATATCTTTTGTCTAACGATGACTTTATTTTTCTAAGAAAAGACGTGTCAGTGGAAAAAGTTTTTAATGTAACTCTTCTGGTCTGTTTAGTCTCAATTTTATTTTCTAGAATTCTGTATGTGGCTATGAATCCTAACGCTAACTTTTTAAACCCTTTAGTTTTTTTGCTTTTGCCATATTTTCCAGGACTTTCCCTAACAGGGGCAGTTGTGGGAGGAGCTATTGTTTCTTTTTTACTATCTAAAAAACACAAAATACCAGAAGGACGCTTCTTTGATTTTTTAGCCTTTTCGCTTTTGGCAAGTCTTCCAATTGGGTTTTTAGGCTTTATTGTGTTGGGGGAGGATAAAACTAACTATATAAAGTTTATTGGTTTGGCTATTGTGTATGCTCTATTATTTATTGTTTTTCTTAAGTTATTTTTGCCTCTTTTATTAAAGGGTAAATTTAAAGATGGAACCGTTGGATTTTTGTTCTTAATCTTTTTTTCTGTTATATCGTTGATTAATAATCTTATAGCAAGAAAAGGAAGTATTTTTCAGTTTGATATTGAGGCTTTTATATTGATCTCTGTATTTATTGTCTCTCTAGTTTTGCTTATAAGGCAAGAAAAGCTTTTGGGAAAAGTTAAAAAATATTGGGAGACAAGGAAGACTTAAGGTTCTAGACTAGGTTGGAGCTTTACCCCGCACCCAGAATGCCCTGACCGTAAGGTCAGGGATGAATGGATTATTTCCGCGAAGCGAACCCCTAATGCCCCGAGCGTAAGCTCGGGGTGCGGGGTTTACTTTTCTGGCAAGTTCCATTTTTTTAAATCAATGTATATGTTTATGACTTGATCTACATTGTTTCTATTTACGCTACTTTGCAATATTTGAGCTCCTCTTCCTTGGTCCTCAAGAATAATAGCTTCTAATAAATCGATTAGTGGAGTTTCTACTTGGAAGGGGAATCTACCTTTGCCTGCAACTTCAATAACCCTTTTGGACCGGGGACTTAAGAGGATTTACGTATTAGGTCGTTTCTCGCCGGTGCCAAAGAGAAACTGTATGGATTCACGAACTCGATCTAAGTGGATATCAAATTTTGATAATGTATCTTTAATAAGCGGGTCGTGCATTAACCCCAAAAGCAAATCCTCTTAACTATTATACCATAAAATCACCGTTTCGTTATATCTATACCGATCCCGTATCGGAAATAATCTGCCTGAGTTAGTAAATCTAACGTTAAAAAAGCCTCGCGCAATTTCTGCTCCAGCAGAAATTGTGATGCTTTCAAATATCAATACTTTTTTAGCAGCGTGGATTGATAGAGATAGCAGAAGCCTGAAGCGCTTCTTTTCTGACCATCTTTTCACCCAAGATTTTTGAGGCGTTAAAAATTTCAATTTGACATAATGGATACTTTTGGGCTATACTTTGAATATTATGAATACAACCACGATCCATGTCAAAATAGATACTAAGACAAAGATTGAGGCAAAGAAGGTGGCAGAAGAACCAACAGATTATTTTAAGCAATTGATGAGGGAAGCGGACGAAGATGTAAAAGCGGGAAGGGTTGTTTCATTTAAGAATGGTAGAGAAGCACTTGGCTATTTAGATTCACTTATTAAAGATGATAAGAAAAACAAAAGACCCGCGCATTGAATTTTCTAATCTTTTTAATAAGCAGCTTAAAAAAGCTCCTAGTGAAGTCAAGATAGGTTTTCGTGAAGCACTTAATCTCTTCCTAGAAGATCCAAATAACCCTTATTTGAGAAAGCATCCGCTTAAAAAGAAATATGCAGGATTTATTAGTATTGATATTGCAGACGATTGGCGAGCAATTTTTATGGAGAAGGTAGAGGAAGCGGGTAATAAGAGGATACTTTTTAAGTTTATCGGAACACATAACCAATTATGGCTGGGTCATAAATACCCATTTGTCATTCCGAGCGAGTGTAGCGAGTCGAGGA
>JBBTXS010000035.1:0-8656 GCA_038062115.1 Patescibacteria group bacterium | reverse complement strand
GAAAACAAATTATACTACTGCACGCATTTATCAAAAAAACTAATAAAACACCAAGAAGAGAAATCAGTCTTGGCTTAGCAAGATTATCTGAAATTGGTGCTTGACATAATATATCCTAAAAGATATAATGCGTTTATGAGAAAAAAAAATTATACCTTGCAAGACCATATTAAAGACAGCTTAAAAGACCCCGCATTTAAAAAAGCTTGGGAGGAATCTGAAGCTGAATATCAAGTCAGTAGAGCTCTTATTGCAGCCAGGATCAAAAGAAAAATTTCACAACAAGAACTTGCTAAAGAAGCTAATACGACTCAAGCGGTTATATCAAGACTTGAAAATATGACTGCCAATCCTTCAGTGGGGCTATTACAAAAAATAGCTCAAGCCTTAAATTTAAAACTCAAAATCCAGTTTGAATAAATGTCTCTTGGCCTTAAATACCCGTCTAATCTTAAGTACACCCAACTCCAAAAACCCTAAATTTTTCTTTTACTATCTGGTGGAAGGGTTGTGGATGGTGGGGCTATAGACGCTCCAGAAGAATAAATAGGTAAATTTATGCTCGTAGATTTTGTTGTAGTACTTTTATCTGACGAAATAACAATTAGCCCCTTTTTTACTAATGAGTTATCGTCTTGTATCTCTTCATACCCTTTTCTTATATGATTAGCCAAATTAGCATTGATTTTTTCTCTTAATACATCGATGGAAGACCTAAACTCCTCAAGCAGAATATCCGCATCTAAGTTAACCGAGTTATTATCTAAGTCTAGCCACAGTAAATCTTTCCTTTTTCTACTTATTCCGCAACCCTTTGCAAAATATTCATGAGCTAAACCATGCCTAAAAATATTTACGAACCCTTCTGGTTGCCTTATTTGTTCTTTCCTAGGGCTAGAAAATAAATCTGTATATGAGTTTATGTTTCCTTTTGTATCATCTTTTCTATTTCTGGGATCACTTATCAACCACCCAATGAAATCCATACAGGCAAAAATTTGCAGAGCTAGCGGGAAATTACAATTACCGCACTCCTTATCTGGATTATAATTACTTTCAATCTTGGACAAATCTGCTAACATATAGCATTGGATTATCTCTCCGAAGAAAATCTTGTCAAGCCATTCTTTATCATTCATATGTCTACTGATAAAGTTTATTTCTCCCATTTTCTTGCTACTGCCAGTAGTTCTTCTCCTAAATTTTGAGCATCTCTTTGTAGTTTTTCTATATTTCTTACGTGGTCTATAGATTCTGAGAGATGGGGATGATTTTGTTTCATGTTAACAGTCTGCACCCATAAAGTTAAAAATTTTCTTAGCTTTCCCCCAACCTCACTATCTATGGAATCAATATAAGCAGCACGATTTTGAATGTGATGTTCGCTACCTGGCAATATACTAAAGCCATTGTGCATGCCCTCTATACAAAATGACCTTATTTCTTCACCCATTTTATTTTTTGACCCTCTTGTTTTTTTCCTATTTTCATAGAACTCATTTATTCCTCCTTCGCCAAACCTTGTGACCAGTATCGTGAATACTCCAAGGATATAACCACCTACCGCTGTGACTACTGGAGTTAGTGCTTCCATAAATTGATTTTATCATTTTTGAGGCTGAAATGCTATAGCAAGGGAGCAAATTTTACCCTTCGACTGTGCTCAAGGCAAGCTTTGCTTACGACTTTTAGGCAGGAATTGCCAACATAAACACCTTTGGGGAAAAGGATAAAATCACTTTAAATATTTATCAAAAAACTCGACTGATCTTTGCATTGCCACTCCAAAATTGGCTGTTATGTTGTGATCATCATCCTGATAGCTGTAAAGCTCTGCTTCTTTACCAGCAGCTTTAAGCTGTTCATACAGTTTCTCTGAAAACTCAATAGGGACTGATGCGTCAGCGGTTCCATGGTGTAATTGAATTGGTCCTGAAATATCTGCAAGATACGAATTAGCAGAAAGGCTATTCCAAAAAGTCGGATTTTCCTCTGGAGAACCGTACTTGTCGGTTAAGCTTTGCCTCCAGCTGCCCCTTGTTCCGGGCAATGGAGTTATAGATGGAACCCTTCTTCTCCAGCGATTTAAAAGGTCGGGGTACGATGCCACAACTCCTGCCCAAATTACCCCTGCTTTTATATCTTTGTCAACTACCATACTGCGCAGCGTAATATATCCGCCCATTGAGTGCCCCCACATACCAATCCGAGTAGGATCAGCGTTCTTATATTTTTTAATTGAGGAAACAGCGTTTAGTAAATCAATAGTATATGCGCTTGAGCCATACCCCCCTACCGCTTGTCCTTCTGAATTACCATGACCTCTATAGTCTGGTTTAAAAACAATGTAGCTGTTTCTAGAGAATGCATCTGTGTAGTCTCCATAACGCTCCGTAGTACTGTATTCTCGCGGCGGAATGTACCCATGATTGAAAACGACAACAGGATACTTACTGTTTTCGTCACCATTAGGAACTGTTAAAAGTGCATATATCTTTAACCCTTCTGACTTATACGAGGCAATATATGGCTTATAATTAGACCCTGGGGATAATGTCTGTTCTATAACGATCTCGCTCCCCGGATGTTCCTGCTGTCTTAAATATTTAATCGAAAGAGGGTGCAAATCTTTTGTCTCTAATCCGCCTTCGTTATCTTGTTGGATAGACGTATCTACATTTTTTTGAGATATTTGCTGGCGTAAATTGCTCAAGCCTGTATAGATAATAAAACCAGCAAAAACAAACACAGCAATTATTATTAATATCCGCATATTTCAGGAAAGTCTGACTTTCTTACCTAACGAATATTTAGAGTTTCTGACTTATAAAGTATATTCTTAGGCTTAATGACAACTTGTCGTTCTCCTTCTTCTACATATCCTGCATCAATGGCTTCAAAACCACACTTTTTAATTATACTCTTTGCCTTTTTAACGTGTTTCTCAGGAATAAATATCGCATAATCCATTCCCATGTTGTATGTTTGATACATTTCATAGTCATCTAAATTCGCATGTTTTTGGATAAATAAAAATACTTCTTGGGGATCAAATATATGCTCGATCACATATGTAAACCTATGGCGTGACCGCATGACTTTTCTGAGACCGTGTCCAGTAATATTTGAAATATAGTGAATATCAATAGCGGCATCCAATAAATCCTGAACTAACTTTGCATAAATATTGGTTTTTGTAAGCAGCGCTTCTCCATACATTGTTCCATCTAGCAACTTTGTTTCGTACCCTTTGGTAAGTCTTTCTGTAATAGCCCGAGTTAGGGAAATTCCATTTGCGTTTACTCCATTGCTTTTTAGCAAAAGTGTTCGGTCGCCTGCTTTTAATTTTTTATCTGTAATTAAATTGTCCTTTGAGAATACAACTCCAATTGCAGATCCCCCTAAATCGACAGTATTTTTCTCAACAATTCCTTTAAGAGTAGGAGTCTCTCCCCCTCCCCAAGTTACGCCAGCAAAATCGCAAGCTGACTTCCAACCATTAATAAGATCGGTCATTCTTTCTTCATCTTGCAGCCAACTGTTATCCTCGATCGCCCAATAAGCATGAACCACCAATGGTTTTACGCCAACAGTAATAAGGTCATTAATAATAGTTGCCACGGTGTCGTATCCGATAATATCGTAGTAAGTTTTACCAGTAATTTTACGCATCTCGTCAGCTACTAGATTCTTTGTCCCCAAACCCTCAATAACAGATGCCATCAAAATATCTCCCTGCTTCCAAACAAAAGTAGATTCTCCACGAGTATCAGAAATTTCTTCAAAGCCATGTTTTTTGAGGTTTACGGCGGTTTCTCTCGCAGCATTTTGCGCAAGTTTTTTGATAGGATCTTTTGTATCGTAGTTATCCCCAACCTGAGAGTAAGTAATAGATTTTATTTTTTGCATATTCATGCAGATTTTACATACTTAATCATATTTTCAAAAATAGGCAATCCTTCAGGCTTATTAATTTTAAATCTTCTCCAATTTGGGTGTTGTTCTCGGAAAATAAAACGCTCGGGGTGGGGCATGAGACCTACTATTCTTCCTGTTGTATCGCAAATTCCTGCAATTGAATGTAAAGATCCATTTGGATTATCAGGATATTTTTGCGTAGGTTTTCCTAAAGAATTGACATATCTAAAAACAACAAGTTTTTCTTTTTCAATTTTTTCCATTACAGAATCTTTGGTAAAAAATTTGCCCTCTCCATGTGCAACCTGAAAAGACATGATCTTATTGTTTGTCCACCTCGGAGGAGTCATGGCTTCTCCTTCGACTTCGCTCAGGATCAACCTGCCACCGTCCGAGGTGTTTGAATTATTTAGAAATACACATTTTGATTTTGGTTCTATTTTAAGATTTATCCATCTGCATTCAAAATGTCCGGAGTCATTGTTGGTTAATGTTGCCTGCATTTTCCCTATTGTGCCAAATGGCAAAAGACCAGTACGTATGAGTACCTGAAATCCATTACAGATGCCAATGGTAAGAGTGTCTTTTCTTGCAACAAACTTTTGAAGTTCTTCTGAGAAAAAAGAGGTGAGTTCTACAGCCAATATTTTTCCAGAGACAACATCGTCTCCATAGGAGAAGCCTCCAGGAATTGCAAGAATTTGAAAGTCGTTTAGTTTGTAGTTATTAGTTCGTAGTTCATTGATGTGGACAATATGAGAGTCTCCGCCGATAAGACTAAAGGCAAATGCGGTTTCCTCATCGCAATTTGTTCCGTCGGCTTTTAGAACTAACGCTTTTGGTTTAATAACCATATAACAATTTAACAATACAGCAATTAACTAAAGATCTTTTTCATCGGTTTCTGCCAAGCTTTCTTTAATTCATCGATTTTTACATTAAACAAAACTTTATTCTTATTTTTAACATTAATTATCTTTTCTTTTTGAGTTTTACCCAATATAACATACGGGATATTCTTAAACAATCTTTTTGCTACCTCTTTGTTTTCTAATTCAGCAATAAAGCATCCGGCGGTTTCGTTAAAGATAACGTAATCTGGACGGCTATACACCTCGGAGGTGGAAATCGTTGCGCCCATATTTCCTCCCACACACATTTCAAAAACTGTTGTTATAAGTCCTCCCTCGCTTACATCATGGCAAGATAAGATATTGCCTTTTCCAATTGCTCTATATAAAACAGTGAATATTTTAGGCAAGAGCTTAAGATCAATACGAGGAACATTAGATCCTGAAATAAATTCAGGATGACAGGAGTCAAAGTATATTGACCCTGCCATTCCTTCAAGGTCTTGCTTTCCAACAAGACAAATAACAGAATTTTCTTTTTTAAAATCCGAAGTAACTGTTTTTGACGTATCAGGAATTTTGCCAAATACAGATACGCATAACACTGGTGGAATCTTAATAACTGTACCATCTTTTCCGCGGTATGTTGAAGACAAACTATCTTTTCCAGAAATAACTGGAATTTTTAGATGACGCACAAAATCTACTACCGCATCTACACTTTTGTCCAAAGACCACAAAGACTCCTCATCGGGAAATGGCCAAATATAATTGTTTATTAAAGATGCATTTTTATAGTCTCCTCCAACTGCTACGTAGTTTGAAATTGCCTCTGTTGCGGCCCATATGCTTCCCCAGTAAGGATCAATTTTATTTAGGATTGGATTGAGTCCATGAGAAACAATCATCCCATAAGGCTTATTTAGTAGGGGTCGAATTACTGCTGCGTCATTTGGCCCGTCCATTAGTTCTCCGCTAAAGGGCTGTAAAACATTTGTTCCCTGAACAGTCTGATCATATAATCTAACGATTGGCTCCTTTGAGCAAATATTGCCATGGGACAAAACTTGTTTGAGGATGTTAACCCAGTCCTTTTGAGTAGATGGAGTTGTCATTCTGAGGCTTGCCGAAGAATCTAGATCCTTCGCTTCGCTCAGGATGACATTAGGACGATTAGCGGTCATTTTTCTTTGGGGAAGGCCATGGTATAAAAACTCCATATCAAGATTGCATACTAATTTTTTACCGTAATAGACTCTTAATCTTTTACTGCCATCAAACGTCCCAAGCTCTGTTGACTCTACATTATATTTATGACAAATTCGCATAAATCTTTTTATCTTTATTGCCGCTATAGCAACAATCATCCGCTCTTGAGATTCAGATATCCAGATTTCCCAAGGAGAGAGTCCTTGATATTTAAGAGGTGCTTTTGAAAGATCAACGCGCACTCCTGTTTGCTCGCCCATTTCTCCAATTGCCGAAGAAAACCCCCCAGCCCCACAGTCCTGCATTGCGCGGATTATGCCTTTGTCGCGTGCTTCAAGAAGAGCATCAAACATGCGCTTTTCTTCAATAGCATTACCAATTTGAACAGCACTAGAGTTAACATTGACAGTTCTCTCAGTCATTTCGCCTGACGAGAATGTGGCACCATGAATACCATCTCTCCCAGTTCTTCCACCTACAACAACTGCCATATCTCCTACCCTTACAATTCCTTTCTTTGCCAAGTGTTTGGGCACAATACCATAAGCTCCAACAATTACACTTGGTTTTGCGCAAAAATCATTATGGAAGTGTACTGATCCATTATTTGTAGGAATTCCCATTCTGTTTCCGTAATCTTTCACGCCCGCTACCACGGCCTTGAGCAAATAATTTGGGGGAAGACAACCATACGGAAGTTGTTCTTTTGGTAGTAAAGGATGCGCAAAACAAAATATGTCCGAAGATGCAATAGTTTTTGCTCCCTGACCAGTTCCTAATATATCCCGAAATACGCCACCGCTTCCTGTCATCGCTCCCCCATACGGCTCAATTGCAGATGGACTATTGTGAGTCTCCACTTTGCCACAAATAGCATAACCATCATAAAAATCCATAACGCCTGAATTATCAACAAATGCCGAAACAATATGCTTGTTGTGTTTTAACGCCTCTTTTTTAATTCGATCAATCAAGGGTTGTTTTTTCTTTCTATCAACAATTAATTTTGCCTTAAATGTTTTATGCGCACAATGCTCACTCCATGTTTGCGCAATGGTTTCCAATTCGCAATCTGTCGGATCTCTTTTTATTTTTTGAAAATACCGCTTTATTACTTTCATTTCTTGAATATTAAGAAACAATTTATCCTTAGAGACAAAAAGCAATTCATTATCATTCATAGTTCTTATGGGAATAATAGTTGTTGATCCCATGCTGCCTTTAATAAGCAGTGTTTTTAGTTTTCTAACTACGATGTGCTCAATTGCTGGGTTAAGGAGATTTAATTGTTGAAGAATTTGGTAAGCCTTGGCTTTTGTGATTTTACCAAAGAAATAATACTCTAAGCTTGAATCAGCAGCAAGTAACTTTATTCCTATATCGTGTGCTGCTTTAAGAATAGAGCCAACCTCTGGATTCATTACGCCTGGTTTATATGCAACTTCTACAACATGAGGCGTGTCGATGATAAGAGGCTCATTCAAACTATACTTCTGATCAATCGGTTCGCAAAATAAAGTCTCGGCAAGCTCTCTTGCTCCATCTTCCGTTGTTCCTTCCAAACGATAAACTTTTGCTGTTTTTACTTTCTTAAGATCGAGAACACCGATTGTTCTTTGCGCTTCGCGAGCAACTTCTTGTCCTTTTACATCTTTGCCAATCGAACCTACTCTAATTTCGTGAATCGCCATAAAATTTTTTATTCGTGGAGGGTGCAATCTCTTTCCACTAAGATCAATAAATCTTCACAATTTACTACAATTTGGTTCAATGATTTGAACCATTGAACTATAAAATTTAATTTACATTCAACTTATCCCAAATACGAAGACCTGGGATTTTTAGAAAATGCCTATCGTAGGTTATTAAAACAGCCCCAACCTCGATCGCTTGCGAGGCAATCCAGAGATCATTTGCTGGAATTGGCGTTCCCTTTTTATTCAAATAGTTTTTAACTTCACCATAGATTTTGGCTGTTTCTTGACCTACATCAAGAATTGAAACAATAACTTTGTCCAAGAATCTTTCAAATTGTACTTTATTT
Source organism: Patescibacteria group bacterium (assembly GCA_038062115.1). GTDB lineage: Bacteria > Patescibacteriota > Microgenomatia > Levybacterales > UBA12049 > JBBTXS01. The sequence continues at coordinate 634 of JBBTXS010000035.1, read as the reverse complement.
TTGCTGTAGTATTCTCCTCCTTTGAATGCGGCTAAAAGCTCCCCCATAACTATTACCGACATATAAACAGATTGGGCGCTATTTAGTTCTTCCTCTACCTTTCCATCACCTTTGAAAAGATGAGTATAAGTGTTTGAGTCAAGTATAATTTTACTCATTTCCAATCTTCCTCATCTATTTTCTCGAAATCTTCAAGAGCTTTCTCGATTTGGTTTGCTTCTTTTTTACTCCAAACACCGAAAAATTCAGAAAAATCGTTTTTTTTCACCGGTCTGTGAGTAAGTCCCAAAGATTTCTGAAGTAATTGTTTAATAGTTTTATTTAAGCTGAAGCCTTGCGACGTTGCCTGCGATCGGAGTAATGTATAAAGTTCATTGTCAAGGCCGTGTATAGTAATTGACTTCATGAATATTCACCTCCTATGAACCATTAATTGATTCAATGTAGTTCAATACTAGTTCACAAGTTGCTCTTTGTCAAGAGGTTATTATAATCTTTAGTGAAGGTTATTTCCCTCCTCCAATATTAGGCATATATCTTGCTCCTTCGAAATAAATATCGCCCCTCTCTATGATTGAATAGACTTTTTTGCTCGCGTCTGGAACGCTTGTCCCAAAAGCAGTAATACATACCA
>JBBTXS010000034.1:0-1084 GCA_038062115.1 Patescibacteria group bacterium | reverse complement strand
AGGTCCTATCCACGCACATATTGTGGAAAAAGCTAGGTTTTAAGCCATAATATGCATATATGGCCAACCTATGTCCTGACTGTAAAATGAGTGTGCGCGAGCAATGGGTACAAAAATATTTAAGTGGCGGTATCTCTGTCCCCGAACTGGCCCAGATAGCCCAAATTCATGAAAACACCCTCTATGGCTGGGTCAAAAACTACCAGAAAATGGGCCTGGATGGTTTAAGAGATCAGAGCCGGGCACCTAAGAATCACCCCAATGAGTATCCAGATGAAGTCAAAGATGCTATCCGATATATCCGAGCTGAAGCGCTGAAAGATGAAAAGCGTTATCTGGGTCCAAAAGTGATTGCCTGTCGTTTAGAGAAACAGTTTGGACTTACTGTGTCTCATTCTGGTGTTGGTAAGTTTCTGAATGCAGATGGCTTAATCCCAGCACAACACAAACGACGCCGGCCCAAGAAAGAAAGGGTAAAACGATGCCGCATCCATGATCCGGGAGAGTTACTCCAATTAGATGTGAAATATGCCGTAAAATCCTATGCCGGACATTGGTTTTACGAGTATGACTGCATTGATATGGTGACAGGAGTCGTATATGGGGAAATATATGAATTGCAGTCCAATTTTGAATCAATTTTGTTTCTCAAATCAGTCATGAGAAAAACACCCTTGCGGGTGTTAGGTATCCAGACAGATAACGGTTCGGTCTTTACCAACTACTACACTGGCTACAAAAAGAGCGCTGATCCAGTTAATCCTAGAATGCACTGCTTTGATCTGCTCTGTAGAGAACTCGGTATTACGCACTATCTGATTGATCCGGGTAAGCCAGCTCAGAATGGCAAGATTGAGCGGTTCCATGGGACGGTGGAACGGGATTTCTATCAGAAAGAGTCATTCAAAGACTTGAATTCGTTGAGACTGAAGTTCAGAGATTTTCTGTATTACTACAACAACGAACGTGAGCATTCAGCCAATCAGTATCTGACGCCGCTGGAGAAATTGAAAACATTCCCACAATATGCAAACATTAGAGAAATCGTTAATTAGGATTCCACAATATCATCGTGGATCGGACA
>JBBTXS010000033.1:0-3925 GCA_038062115.1 Patescibacteria group bacterium | reverse complement strand
GTGGCATTACATATTCAAGGCTATAAAATAAAAGATTTAAAAAAAGAATATCCTTATCTTAAATTGACAAGAAAAGACCTTCAGGAAATTTATAAATATTATTCTAAACAAGTTGCCTAATAAATCATCGATCAAATCAAAAAAGATTAGAAAATTTAGAATAGTTTTAGATTCTGCGTTTACAAAAACAAGCTTCTTTCCAAAACTTAGTAAACGAGCAAAAGTTTTTCATTGCGTGCACGATTGATGATCTTAATACCAACGGGAAATTATATAGTAGTAAAGAAGAATTGTGTAGACATTTCGCCCATAGTTATTTAAGAACAGTACAGAAAACTGATAATGCCGTGAGTTCGGAAAAGATTTCCAGTCCCGAAAATCAAAGATGGGAGATAGCTATAGACGTACAAACAGATATCTATAATCTATGCAGGTTGAATTTGGAAGAAAAATCGCTGAAAACATATAAAAGCACGGTTATTGAAAAATATCAAAAATAAAGCGATTTCGAAGCAATAGCAAATTCGCGCGCGAAGAAAAAGGTGGAGGCACTGCGAGCAGAGTCCTGCAACGGAGCAGCAAGCCAAAAGAAACTAGACAACCTAAAACACGTTACAAGTGAAACAATAGCTCTTATAAAAGACTATACTCGAACTCGACGACTGATTCTCCTTTTGCAACCATCACTGCGCGGAAGGAGTAGTCGGCTCTGTATATTTTGGAGATTTTTCCATCAATCCTTACCTTCCATCCTGGATAATAATTGTCCGAAAGGAATAAAAGACCCGGGCTGTTTGATGCAACCCGAATAACTACTTTGTTTGGTGTATAAGAAATAATTTTAGCAGAACCAGCAGCTTCCTTTTCAACTTTTAGATTCGGTGTTTCCTCTAAAATTAGAACTTTTCGAAAATCAAAATCATCGCTATAAAATCTTTTTATTATTTCCTTATTTTCTTTAATTACCTCAAAATTGTAGAAAAGTGTTGCTCTTGGAAGCGATAAGTTATTGCGGAACAACTGAAATTTATCCTCTTGATATATAAGAGAAAAACGGGTTTTATCTTCCCAAACGGGAAACGCCCAGCCTTGATTGGTGTCTGCTACCGGATGGAAAATTAAAGATACGCCTAAAAGATCCAATACTCTATTTGTATATTTTTCCCTCCTATCAAGCTTTACTACGGATCTTTCTGCATTTAGAAACTTGCCTATTGACGCAGATCTTATAAACTCGCCGTATCGTCCAATGTATAAAGGATCGTATCCGTCAATGGAAGGAAACTTGTAGTAGGTAGTTACCTCTCCTCCAATATTTCCAAAAATCCTCCCATCACCTATATTTTTTTTAATTGCCGCAATCACCGGAACTTCTGGAAAAACATACTCTTTTGGATCAAAGGGCATCCATTTTTGCGCAAATCGAAGGCTATCAAATGAAATAGCAAATAGCAAATAGCAAATAGCAAATATGAGGAATGTTTTTTTTCTGACAGCCATCAGAAACAAGAATGTTCCTATAAAAAATAAAAGTGTAGGAAGAATTAGATTTCTTTTTGCTACGATTAACCATTCATCGGGATATATCTTGCCAATCAACACCAGAATCCATGTGACAGCAAAAAATATCGATATTGACCCTAAGATGAGTACCGTTGTTTTTCTCGCCTTTTTAAGATCTACATCTTTCAGCAATTTATCAAAACCTAAACCAGCAAGGGCTGCAAAAGAAAAACTAAATAAAACAATAATTCTTGAGAGAGCGCTGGTCGATAAAACTGGAATCTTTAAAGATACTAACAATACAGAAAGCGGACTATTTACCGCAAGAGCTACCGAACCAAGGCCTAGTGTTGAGAAGAAAAGAATTCTCCAAGACCTAAGTCTTACTATCGCATAAATCGCCAAGAAAAGAGGCCAGATGCCGATAAATGAAGACCATTCAGCGTAATGGCCAAACCAATCGTTACGAGTAACAGGATTACCAAAAAAATCAGGAGAGATGACTGTAATAAGATACTGAAGTGGTATAGCTTCACCCACTTGAAATAACTCGCTTCTAATAGAATTTTTGTAGAGCATGATGGATGAAACAAGTTGGGGAGCTGCAACAATTAAGCCAAAAATAACAGAAATCAATAAGAATGTCGTTGATCGTATGCTTCTCTTAATAAAAGCTCTAAATAGAATATAATAGATAAGACCTATAAAGAAATAAAAACTTATCTGAAAATGTCCAGAAAAAAGAGAGAGAGAAACGGTTAGAATTAAAATAAGTAGAAATTTGAAACTACCACTTCTGTAATAACACTCAACAGCGTAAAGGGCTAGAGGCAAGTAAAGAATAGCATAAACAAGCGTTCCATATGCCATCCAAACAACCATGAATCCAGAGAACATGAAGGAAACGCTACTTATCAACGAACCAACTCTGCCTACCCCAATCTCTCGAACAAATAGATACATAAATAGTCCTGCAATCAGCGGTTGAGCTAGAATCAAAATGCTCCAAGCGTCAATAAAGGGAATGACAAAAAACAAAAGACTAAATGGAGAAAAGACTGCTGACTGGTAATTGGCAACGTGAGGATTACCTGCAAAACTATACGGATTCCATAATGGAATTTCTCCGCGAATAAATGTATCTATTGTAAATTTTTTCCATGGATAAATCTGTCCATGGATGTCTGGCATTGCGTTGTTTTTAACGGGCCCCCAAAACTTTTCGTATGAACTCCATGGAGGAAAAAAATTTACTTGATACGTTGAGGAGTATGGAACCAATCCTTTTAAAAAATAGGGCTTGGAAAAAACAAACCACACAAGAACGATAAACAAAAATGGCCAAAATTTAAGGAATAATTTTATCATATTATCTTTTAAGCTTACTGAATTTGATCTGATACATTTTTATCAAAAAATCAACTCCCAAAATATATAGGAATGGCAACAGAGGCAGAAAGTATCTAGTCGTAGCAGTACCCATCGACAAAAGTAGACTATAAACAATAATCCAAATAAATAAAGCTTTACGTGCTTTACTTGCCTTAATCTTTTTAAGAAATACTAAAATCAATGATGCATATGTTAAAAAAGCAGATATTGGCCATGCTATAATCCAGTGTACCTCATGCAAAATTCTTCTGTCTCCCCACCACGTATGCCACCTGTTAAAAAGTATCAGATCCCAAAAGGAAAAAAAGACAATAATTTTTGAGTGATGATATGCAAATATATATTTCTGTACTCCCAGTATTTGGAGAAAAGAATATCCGTCCATCATGGTTTTTGTGTAGGATGCAAATAAAGGAATCAGAGAAAATGGCAACGATACTACAAATTGTACTACTTTTTTATCAAGCTTTTTCCTCAATATCATATAGATAAGCATAGAAACAAAAAGCGCAGCTCCCAATATAAAGAAGCGAATGCTTGCTACTGCTCCGACCATTAGCGATGTTGCCATAAACCATGGTAGCGATTTTTTGCTTTCGATACCTCGTATAAAAAAGTAAAGACTAAAAATAATAAAAGGAAGTTGTATCGGCTCAAGAAGCGGAGCTATAGTAAGTTTTGATACAAATAGTGGTTCGTTAACAAAAATGCCAAGGGGTATAAGAACAAAAAGTGTCTTTTTCAGGATTATTCTGCCAATGAGATATATACCAAAAACAGAAATAAGTAGACATGGTAAAATAAGCGTTTTCGCGTTGTCAAAAAGAATCGTTGATAATCCTATGATATATCGACCAAGCGGAGGATGTTCATGAACAATTAAGATTGGGTTTACTCCTCTTGCAAATGCTCCCCCAGCAAATGATTCAAAGGTTTCATCGGGCATAATTCCTGGATTTTCTTTTTTTGCATATTGGGAGTTATAATAAGCACTTTTAAGCGATTCGTATTGGGCATTGTATCCTTTTGT
>JBBTXS010000032.1:0-3243 GCA_038062115.1 Patescibacteria group bacterium | reverse complement strand
GAATATTCTTCGAGTGAGGCTAAAGCCGAATCGAGAAGTTCTCGACTTCGCTATCGCTACGCTCGAACAATAAACTCTATATCAGAAGAGTGAGTTCTTTCTTGTTTGGACAATACTCTGCTATAGCAGAGTATTGTCATAGAGTTGTTTTACTGTTATCATGTAAAGGATGAGTAAGATTAAGACTATTGATGTGTTGAAAGTGGTGGCTGCTGGTGGTATTGTTGTTGGCTCCGCTGTTATTCCAAGTCTGCCGATGATTCTGCTTGGGGCTATTAAACTATGGAAAGACGTTAATAGGACAGATTTGGGAAGAATTATAAAGCGCTTGGAAAAGCAAGAGATGATAGCAATAAGAGATAAAGATGGTAAGACTTCTATGGAAATTACAGAAAAAGGGAAAAGGAGACTTCTTAAGTATGACTTTGAAAATATAAAGCTAAAGGCAAAAAAGCGAGATGGAAAGTGGAGGCTTATAATCTTTGACATACCAGAAGAGAAGAAGCAGAATAGAGAGGCGTTTCGAAGCAAGCTTGTTCAACTTGGTTGTGTTAGATTACAAGATAGTGTTTTTGTAAGCGCATTTCCTTGCAAGACAGAAATAGACTTTCTCTGTCATTATTTGCAGATATCAGATTATGTGACAATGGCTATTTTAGATAGAATTGAGAGAGGAGAGAAACTGCTCTTTAGAGAGTATCACGAGTAAGTACAACAGCATGCTATAGCAGAGTAATGTAATGAGTCTGATATTGGAGTAGTGCAAGACACAGGTTTATAAGAGAGAAGGCTAGGGGGTATAGCGGAAGGATTGAGCGATTTGATCGAGATGGTCTATAAAAATTCAATGGAGTTTACAAGTTCTTCAAATTCTTTTTCAAATCGAGATGGATCTGGTTGTTTAGAGATTTGTAAAACTTGATCATCTTTTTGCAAATAATAAATTGTATTTTGCGAATTGTTGGGATATTGTACGGTATATTTACTAAAGATTCCTGCAGATAAATTTTGTGTTTGTTTATTTAAAATTTTATTCAAAATTTTCTGATTCTCCCCACAACCTCCATAAATCAAATTTTTTTCTATTGAATCTTGACACAAAGACGTTTCATCAATGATAATTTCAATTTGATTCAAGTTAGGATGATCGTCACGATTTAAGTTAGTAACATAGTTCGTTAAAAGTATGGATCTATATCTGTCATCTACATACCAATCTTTTGGGTATTGAAAAGAGATCTTTAGATCTTGACTTATGTGTGTTTTAAGTTGATCATTTTGGATTCTGGGTTGATTAAGGTATTGTTGAGTTATCGGTTGAGGTTTTTTGCCTAGGGAAACCAAAACAAAAAGAATAAAAACTCCAACAATAACAGTTATTATGATTATTTTCAGTAACTTTTTGTTTTCTTTGTTTTTCATGTTAACTAGTAGTTATAATTTATAGTACCTTTTTCTGTTGTGATCTGCAATAGAACTAAACCGTCTCTTGTTTCCTTTATTTTATCTTGACCATTTACTCTTGTGGTAATGGTGCTTTGGTTCTTCTTTTGATCATATTTTATTCTAATTTTTACTTCTTTCTTAATTTCAAACCTTTGTTCGTCTACATTTAGCTTATCTTTCTTTCCTTTATATTTCACAATTAATTTGTTGTCTGGTAGTTCAATTAGGGAATCTTGGTTATATTGAATAGAATAGATATTAAGCCTATCATTTTTCTCTTTATCCCTTTCTCTAACATCAAGCCTTATTGTGTTTCCCGATAAGTCTTTGATTACGTAAACGGCATCGTCTTTCTTTTTACTTTCTGTATTGTCTAATCTTTTAACAGTAGGTTGATTTTTATCGATTCCCTCTACAACTAAATCTTGTTTATCTTGGTCTATAAAGATTTTGGCTTCAGGAATAGTTTTATCAATGTTAAATTCAATAACCTTTGGATCTTCTTTATTTTCCGCTTTATCATACGATTGATAGGTAATTTTATAGGAACCTTCTTTGTTGAATATTAATGGGGATTCGTAAATAAACCAATCATTATCATTTAAGGTATATAGAGTGTATTGTAGTCCAACTCCACCGTCATTATCTTTACCATTTAACTCTACTTTTATATTAGATCTATACCAATTATTTTTCCCCTTATCGCCACTGATAATAGTTGCTGTCGTTGGAGCAATAAGGTCTTTTACCTCACCCATTATAGAAAACTGAGAAAAATGAAGAGTTTCCGCATAAGCAGTTTTATTAGTTTTATCAAGAATTGTAAGCAATTCTTCCCACGTAGAGCTTTGCTCATTAAAAGTATACAACTTAATCGTGTCTTCATTAATGTTAAATAAATTAGCGTTGGAGTAGTCATAAGTTAGCTTAATAGGCTTTAGGAATTGTGTAACTTTTTGTCCTAGATTATCAATGGCGTCTAGGAAAAACGAGTAAGCAACGCTTGTCATAAATTGTGAAGCTTGTTCAAAAGGACCATTTCTTAACGTAAGAGCAAGCACAGTATTATAAGCGCCATCTGGCACGCCTACGCTCACTTTATTTTCATTTAAATTACCGCCAGTCGCTTGTATTGTTGTTGATTTTGGTTTTGCTCTAGCTGTAAATAGGTTGTAACTTATGGTTCCATTTTTGCCGCCGCTACTGTATAGTGACCATGAATCAGGGTTTTCTCCTTCCCAGCCTAGTGGATCAACCACGCCATAGGGATAATCATCATCAAACACGTTGTTATTATTAGTATCTTTAAACACTGAAAAATGTATATGAGGCCCACTGGTATTTCCAGTCATTCCAACTCTACCAATTACTTGTCCTTTCTGAACAGATACGGTTGTTCCTTCAGATGACACAATAAGATCGTTACCTGCTAAATGTTCGTACCATGTTTGATATCCATTTTCATGGTCGATTTTAATAACATTTCCAGCTCCACCGCTATGCTCTGCTGATTTAAATGTTGCTATACCCGAAGCAGCTGCTAAAACAGGCGTATTAAGTACTACGCCATTTTTAGCGCCATAGTCATAACCATTGTGGGATTTATAAAAAAGGGTCTTTCTTTTTCCTGTATAAATTGTAACATCTTGAATGCAGCATGGAATATTTTGTAAAGGATATTGATGGTCAAACCAAGATACGGGATTTAAAGCCACATCTTCAAAACTTTTACCTAAACTTTTATAATCCCATGGTAGGTCAAGGAAAGGAACTGGTCCTGGTATAGGGGTAGGGGTA
>JBBTXS010000031.1:0-3062 GCA_038062115.1 Patescibacteria group bacterium | reverse complement strand
GGATTGCCTAAACCAACAATCAACTTCATAGTAAAAGAAATTAAGAAATTGGTAATTAAGATATTAAGGAATTATCTCAAGCCGTTAATTTCTTCATATCTTAATTTCTCAATTCCCTATCTTTTGCCCTCATTACCCCATTTATTAAGCCATTCAATACCATTCTAAGCTCTTTATAGATGTTAAGGTAATCAGCTTTATGTATTTTATCAATTAAATTTCGTTCTGATAAAACATCAAGCCAATGTCGAAATTCTAGAAGTGAGCCTCTTGCGTTATAGTAGAATTTTACTTTATCCAAGTAATGAAATCTACCATATCCTTCGGCAATATTTGCTCCTACTGAGTCTACCGATTCAATAAATTGATCGCCCATTATCTTTTTTATCCTCCATTCCCAGATCTCATAAAGCTCCCACGAGAGCTTACTTAGTTTTCTTGCCAACTTATATGCTTCTAAATGTTCCAGCGAAACATATGTTTTTTCCATCCCTTAATTCCTTATTTTCTTAATATCTTAATTACTTCTTCGTCTTCAACTTGCGGGAATTCCCTATAGAATTGCCCAACTGCCCAGAATCTCAATGGTTTTTCAAGAACAATAATTTTATCAAAATACTTCCTAATATTTTTAAAAGATTCTTTCGATATTACGGGTGTTGCCAAGATGATCTGTTTTGATCTTTGCATTTTTAAAATTTTATGAGCGCATAAGACTGTAGTTCCAGTTGCTACTCCATCATCAACTAGTATAACTCGTTTATCCCTAAAATCCAACCCCTTTTTATTAATAGAAAATATTTTTTCTAAATTTTCAACCTCTCGCGCTTTTTCTTTTAAAGCAGACAATCTATAAGTATCACTTACCTTAAGTCTCTTTATCAAGTCTTCATCCCAATAAACTATTTTTTTTGAACCTACTGCTCCAATCGCAAGTTCTTTATTAGATGGTACTCCAATTTTTCTAATAACAAGAATATGTAAGGATACATTAAGACAATCTGCAATAATTTTCCCCAACACCACTCCGCCTCTTGCAATACCTATCACTGAATAACCATTGTTACCTATTGTTTTTTTTATTTTTAAGGCAAGCTTCCTTCCAGCATCTTTTCTATTCTCAAACATTCTCATTAAAACCCTAATCCCAACTGTGTTTTTGCGCTACCCTCTTTAGGCTCAGTTGCAATCTCATTGTCTCTCCATATTCTAACCTTTCCATATTCACCATCAAATCCTGGATCAACATCAATTTCGCCCTTACGCACTTTATCTATTCCCTCTGCAATTCTTTTTCCAGCAATTTTTTGTATTTCGAAAATAGGTATTTTTAAAAGAATATTTATCTCTGAATCTAGATTACTGCAAAGACTATCAAACATTTCTTTTACTTTAGGACTTGTTACAGTTGATTCCATTCCCTCTGCAAGAATCTCTAAAAGTGGAACAAGTTTTATAAAAGGCGGGTGTTTTTTAGTCTTATCTACAAACCATTTTATTCTATTTGGACTAATTTTTTCTTCAACTACCGAAGATGAATCTTTATTGCCTAATTGCCCAACTCTATATAATACTCCCTCTGTTAGTTGTCTTTTGCAAACAGGGCAAATTGCTCCATCTTTTCTCGTTTCTTCTGGTCCTCTTACTACTCTACAATTTCTATGTCCACTAAAATGATACTTCCCTTCTTCGGGATAAAATTCTATTGTATAAAGAATTCTGTTATCAGTTTTTTTATTGTCATTGCGAGGAGCCGAAGGCGACGCGGCAATCCCATTGGAATGAGCTTGCTTCGCATCGCCCTGTACCGTCTGGTTCAGGGCTTCGCTCGCAATGACAATATTATTTGATAACCGCATAATTGCTTTTTTGATACTCTCGTAACTTGGTTCTTCTAATTCAAACACCGTTGTTTCCCTTCCCATCTTCGGAGGAGAATGCGCGTCCGAGAAAGAAAGGATCGAACGATTTACCAACTCTTTCATTTGCCAGTTCATCTCTGGATCGCTTGAGAGCCCTGTCTCAATTCCATATACGTATGGACTTAATTCTTCAAAGGCTTCATCAAGCGAATCAAATCCACTCGCCGAACCATAAATACCAAAATGTGGCGTCCACACATGACATGGAATCAAGAGAATGCTTTTGTCTATTGACAATAAAATTTCTAGTAGGTTTTTGGAGGATATGCCAATTATTGGTCTTCCGTCTGAATGTAAATTGCATCCTCGTCTAACAAGTTCTTTAGTAATCTTCTCTGCAGTTTCAAAGTTTGGTGCAAAAACTAAATTATGAATACGTCTTAGTTTTTCTCCTTGTTTGTAAATGCTCGCAATTTCTGTTGAAAGTAAAAATCTTACGTCATTAATCCTTAATCCCTCATCCTTAATCCTTAACCCATAGAGCCCTTCTCCCTTTTCCTCCAATTGACTCCTAATTTCCCTAAGCCACAAAGGATGCGTCCAATCCCCTGTTGAAAGAATATCTATTCCTTTTTTTACTGCCCACTCTGCCATTTCTGGCAATATCATATTGCGACTTACAGCCCGGGAGTATTTGGAGTGCAAATGAAGATCTGCAACGTATTGCATGGAATTATTTTAGCACAAAAGTGGGAACAAATTACACATTTAAAAACAGTCTTAAAAATGCATTGACATCTACAACAAATTGCCTCATTTCATTCCTTTGCCTTCTTCTGCTAAGTAGTTTTCAAAAGCTTCTCTAATTTGTCGTGGAGTTGCTTTTATGTTTGTTTTAAGAGATCCGCGAAGCTCCAATAAGTCTTTAACAGGCTCGACTATCAGCTTGCCATTATTCTCAGATACTAATGCCTTTCTATACCTAGCTAAGCCAATTTTTCGTCTAAGTTGTGCTGGAATACTAATTTGCCCTTGGGAAGTGATCGAAACTGTGTATATCATGCATTAAACTTACATTTTACATTACACTTGTCAACATGCATTAAATCGGGCTGACATTACCCCAGTTTTGCCTCAAATTACTTATGTCATAAAAGAGCGGACATCTGCGGAGCTTGCTCCGCAGTTGGATAGCCACAG
>JBBTXS010000030.1:0-24325 GCA_038062115.1 Patescibacteria group bacterium | reverse complement strand
ATCAATTAGGTCAATTTTACCGATAGTCATATTCTCTTGTCAATCGTCGGTTTTGTTAAAGTTGCGTACAACTATGTTGTAATCAATGCCGTTAACTTGTCCATCATAAATTAGATCCGCGGATTTGGTAGTGCAAGAAGAGGTATTATACTTGACGCCAAAGCAGCTAATAAGTAAATTATAATCTGCAATATCTATCTTGTGGTCGTTATTTATATCTCCACCTCGAAGGCTTGCTGATACGGGAATAGTTTGAGTGTTGGTTGTAGTAGTTATGGTAAAAATACGGGAGACTTGCTTTTTTAGATATTTGCTCACCTTTATTTTAATTGTATAATCTCCAGAAGTAAGAGTGTTTCCTAAGTTAATGGTTCGCTTAAATTTACCGTCTTCAGGTTGATATTCAACTTGGTTAATAGTATTGGCTGGCGTTGTGAGTTTTAATAGATTATTGCTACTATCGTATACCTCTATAGTTATCGGCTGTAGTGCGGCAGACTCAAGATCGCGATTTGCACGTATGCCATCAAGTGTAAGAGATAAGGCAAGTAGAATACTGCCAGGAAGAGGAGTTGGAGTTGGGGTTATCGTAGGCGTGGGAGTTATGGTAGGGGTTGGGGTAGGGGTCGAAGTTGGGGTTAGGGTTGGGGTAACTGGCTTTCTACACCCACATGATTTTGTTGAACTATCTGGGTCTTGAAGGCACTCAAAGCCTTGGGCACAAATATCATTTTTAGCTAGACAATCAGAAGGAGCACAGATGTTTGAAGGTGTTGGGGTTGGAGTGGGGGTGGGAGTTGAAGTGGGTACGGCAGTGACGCCAGGAGCAAGGGTTGGGGTTGGAGTATAAGTTAGAGTTGGGGTTGATGAACAATCAGCAATTTGCTTCCATACTAATTTGGGGGTGGGGGTGGAGGTTGGTACAGGTATAGGAATACAAGTACCTTCACAAAATGTCCCATTTACATCACAGCTTGTAAAGTTGCATTTTTGTCCAGTAGGACAGCGTTCATTAGAATCGTTACAGTATTGACCAGCATTGACTGGAACGGAAGTTGGGGTGGGGGTGGCGGCGGGTACACAGCATTGAGGCGCAGCAGATGAACAATAAGGAGAGCCATATCCTCCCCAAACATAGGACCCAAGACTTTTGCACGCTACATTAGTACCAGTACATTGTCCTCCACTTGTTACACAAGTATACACGGGGGTGAGGGTGGGAGCGGTACATACATTTACTGTACAGTCACTCCAGTACCATTCGGTATAACCTGCAGGACAAATAGCGCCGCCCAATCTACAACTCGCAACCCCGGCCTTACCCCACGCACAAGCCAAAACAGCAAGGCAGTCCTCACAGTTGGTATAACTTGGGCAGGCTGGGGTTGGTGTGGGGGTGGAGATTGGGGTTGGTTGGGTTATGATGGCAAGAGAATTGCTGATTTCCTGTTTTGTCTGCGCCACCACTTTTTCTACAAAAAAAGCAAATAATAATGTGGCTTCCAGAGATATTAATAGTAATAATAAGTGTTTTGTTAAATTTTTCATACTGTATCTTTTTACTCTTCTTTACATTCAAACACAGTGTTACCAATTTTGCATTGTTGACTTTTTGAGCTACAGGGATCATTCTCTTTAAGATTATTGGGATCGCATGTTGGAATGGTAGCAATAGTTTTGCATACCTCAGGACCTGCTGCTCTTTGGCGAATTTCTTGCTGTTGTTGGGCAATAAAAACTGTAAGAGGAACAATTGCTAATATTAAAAAAATTATCAAGATAGCTGTTGTTCTTGAGTGGCTTGGAGAAATAACAAGCTCAATGGCATTTTTCAAAAAGCTCATTCTATATTGAGAATAAAAGAAAGAAGATGTTGTGTCAAGGGGAAGTTTTATTTTGTTTAACAAGGGGGAGTTTTATTTTTGTTAGTCCAATATAGAAACGTCACCTCTCACGCTCAATTAATGGAATACGTACAAACACTATCAGTGTCATTGCGAGCGAATGGAATGAGCGTGGCAATCTCATTTGTAAAGAGATTGCTTCGTCGTTTCGCTCCTCGCAATGACAAAAGGTAATTATTGTTTTTGGTTCTACTAGAAGGTGACATTTCTATTTTGGCGCGACAGGGAGAGTTTTATTTTTTTTCCATTTTAATACTCACAGTTAGAAGATCGCAAATCAGACAATAAATGGTAAATGGAAAATATGCTTCCTTGTCAGGTTGGCGTTGGAAATAAGTCAAGCGAAACGAATCGTTAACCATTGAATATTTTGAGTATTGACAACACATCCGTTGCATATTATGCTGTATACAGCATAAGAAGAAAAAGTATGATGCAGCGAACACAAGTATATTTTGACACAGAGACTTTAGAATTATTAAAAGAAGAGGCTAAAGAGAAGAAAATAACTTTGGCTCGTGTTATTCGTGAGAAAGTGGAAAAAAACATAAAAAAAAAGACAAAGAAAAAGCAAATGAATGCGGCCGAGTTTTTAAGCCATATAGCAGACCTTGGAAAAAAGTTGGGCGTAAAAGGACCTAAAGATCTATCTCAAAGAATTGATGAGTTTGCATATAATACATGAGACAAAGTTTATTTATAGATACTAATGTAATTTGTTCTCTGTATAATCCTAAAGATTCACTCAATACAAAAGCGGAGGAAGGAAAACACTTATTTAAAGAATATCAACCTGTTTTATCTAATTTCATTCTCCTTGAAACATATACAATACTTTCTCAACGGGTTTCAAAAGAATTTGCAATTAAATTTGGGCAAGATATCCAACAAGAACATCGATACGTAATATACTGGATCGACAAAAAACTAGAAGAAGAAGTTTGGAAAATCTTCAAATCCATCAAGAATAAAAACTTTAGCTATGTTGATGCAAGTATTTTGGCAATTATGAAAAAAGAGAAAATTAGCCATCTTCTTTCTTTTGACACTACTTTTAAAAATCTTCAGAAGCAATTCAAATTTCAGCTTGTTGGTTAACTCCTTTGTCAGGTTGCCGTCAGGAAAAGGTCAAGCGAATTTTCGCGAAAAGAGTAAAGTTGTATCCCATATGAGATCGTCACCGGAATATCCGGAAAAAGGTAAAATGCCTGAGGCTCTTGTAGCTAAAACTACAATTCCATTAAAACCCAATAATGGCGTAGGAGATGTTGCATCTTTAGGGCACCATCCTTATGATGATGTTGTAGATGGGGGGTGTAATATTTCGTTCTTTTCATACTAACGGAACAGAACGGAGCGGAACAGAAAGATCGAGAAAACCTGTTACTAGAGAGTCTGTAGTCTCTGGGGAGTATGACCCTTACCGTGATGATCCGGAAGTCAAGTATAGACTCGAAGGCAATTTTTAAATTCCTAGCTTTAAAGAAGTATTACCATTAAAAGATTTGATGCGCTTAAAAGAAAATCAAGATCTATCTGTCCATGTAATTATACTTGAAGGGACTTCGTGAGTATTCCTATAGCAAGTTAACTACAGTATAGGAAGATCCTCTACGACCAGCGGAAGATCTTGTGGCTTAAATCCCAAGCAATTTTTCAGAAAACGTAAGTAGACTGAAGATAACTTCTCCCAACGAAAATCCTCCGATTGGAAAAAGAAGAAGAAAAAAGATAACAAAAAACCCAATTGAGCCTAAAGATAAATAGATAGAAGCTTGTTTTTCTGGTAGCAAAAGCGCAAAAACCTTTGATCCATCAAGCGGAGGAATGGGCAAGAGATTGAAAATTGCGAGCAAAAGATTAAGGGTCACTACGCTGGAAAATAGAAGATAGAAAATAGAAGATAGAAACGGAGAAAGAAGATCGGAGAAGACTGGAAGAAGTTTTATTAAGAAACTTCCTAAGACTGCAATAATAACATTAGTAAGCGGGCCAGAAAGTGCCACAAGTGCAACATCTTTTCGTCCTTCTTTTAGATTAAATGGGTCAATTGGTACTGGTTTTGCTGCTCCAAATATAACTGGCGAGCCAGATAATATAAGAAGAAGAGGGAGAAGAACGCTCATAAAAGGATCGATGTGTTTTTTTGGATTTAAACTTAGTCTTCCTGCCAGGCGAGCAGTTGGGTCCCCAAAGCGATCAGCCACAAAGCCATGAGCTATTTCGTGCAGAATAGCTGAGTAGATTAGAATAATTAAACTTATGGTGCTTGAGAGAAGATCCATAGCCTAAAATTCGAAATTCAAGTTTGCCTCTTGGTAATTTCCCCTTTTTTTAGTATAATTTAAAAAAAGGAGTTTGTCTATGGCACAAAGGTGTTTTAAGTGTAATAAAGGTGTTATGTATGGGCACAAAGTATCCCATGCAAAAAATAGAACAAGAAGGCTTTTTAAACCAAACCTTCACTATGTGCGTATCGCTATGGATAACGCTAGAAAAAGAGTTAGGCTTTGTACAAAATGTTTGAGAATGATTAAAAAAGAGACTAAAGAAAAAACCACAAAACCCCAAACTTGGGTTGCCCCCGTTGCTGCTGCTTAATTTTTTGAGTTGTCATCCTGAATTTATTTTAGGATCTATTTTTCAGGAATTTAGATGCTGAAACAAGTTCAGCATGACAGGAGAGAGATTCGGATAACCGTTGATAAAATCTTTATAATTCATAGGTCTTCTGCCCTCGACTTGAATTTTTTTTTCTGGTAAAAACTTAATTCTTGATTCGTGATTCTTAATTCTGACTTTGGTCCAAACGTTTGGCCAGGGATAATATGCGCGGATCATCCTAGCAAGAACTTCTGGTTTTGGAGGATTTTGAAGATCAATATACCCATCCCCACGATTTAGTCTCTTTGTAAAAGTTGCTTTTGCGTGGTTCTGTTCTCTAAGCCTGATTTTTCCCTTTAAATATAGTTCGATAGTTCGAACTATCGAACTGCTACCTAGTCGAAAAAGCCGTTCGTGAAGAGACTCGCTTGTGTCGTTTTCAAAAATTGGCTCTTCAACTTGAGTAAGAATTGGCCCACGGTCTACCTCCTCGTCGAGCTTAATAATTGTAACGCCTGTTGTTTTGTCGCCATTTAGAATTGCTGTTTGAACAGGAGTCGATCCTCTATATTTTGGAAGCAAAGATGGATGAATATTGATGATTCCGTGTGGGAAAAGATCCAAAACCTCATTTGGAATAATGGCGCCAAAGGAGGCAAGAACACCGATTGGCGCTTTTGCATTTACTAAATCATTAATCAGCCTTTTGTCTCTAAAGTCTGTTACTATGTAGTAGCGTACTTTGGACCTGATGCAATATGATGGTACTGGATCGGTGGGATTTTTTTCGGTGGTAACAACAAGAGCAAGATCCCAGCCAGAGGCTGGTCCGCCTTTGGCGGAAAAGTTTTTTGCGAGGACTTCGATTATTGGAATAACAAATTTTGATGAGCCGAAAAAAATTATTCTATGTCTGTGCATATGTTTTTGCGTAAACTCCATGATATTTTTCAGGAAGGCAATCGGCGATACGATACATGAAGTAGTTCATAATCAGTTGTCTTCTTGTTTCGCGGGGACTATACTTGAACATCTTTACCACCATAGCTACCTCAATAGGTTCGCCAAAAACAACAGTGGCAGAATTTACATCGGGCAGTAGAGCTCCGACAGGAAGAATTTTTTCTGTTCCATAAATACCTGTAGGTACGACAAAAGTATTTTCAACTTTGGTGAGATCTCTGGCAAGATAGTGAGTGATTTCTGGCCGGCCTACTACTAATTCTTGTGTTCTACTACGGGTTGCCTCTGGATATGTTAGCAAGGGGCGACCAGTTTCAAGCGTCTGTTCTGTTTTTATTAGTGCTTTTTTATGCATTTCGAATCGTATTTCTTTTTCTTCTTGATTTTTTGGTTCAGTAAATGGTGACCAAATAGGAATTACATCGTATGCTGCGCCTAAAAGGTTTCGTACTGGATCTGTGTGGAGTTTAATTCCTGCAATAATTGTAGTCATTTCGGCCATCTCTTCGAATCCATTTCTTTTTAGTGCTGCCATTGTAACAGGAGGGTCCGCCCAACTTAAATGATTGCTAAGCATTACAATTTTCTTTCTCTCCATAATTAGATTTTGTGTTGCATCAAGATTTTCAATTCCTTTTACATAAAGTGGATATGCAAAATAATCTACTAGACGCTCTATTATTGTTCTTGGGAGTCGTTTTTTCCAGTCCGGCATGGTTAATCCAAAATATCGCTCTAGAATAAGAGCTGATTTGGAAGCATACAATTCATCAGGTGTTGTAATAGTGGTTGGTAATACTTCTTTCATGCAGTATTTTTATATCTCTATTTCCCCAAACACATCCTCTCCTTTTTCGTCTTTGTGAGACCTATATAATTTGCCTTTTTGCTCCAAGACTCTTTTTGGGAAAAGAATGCCTTCTAGATGATCCATTTCGTGTTGGATTATTGTTGCAATAAATCCAGTAAATTTACGAGTATGGGGTTTTCCTTTTTCATCTTCGTAATTTAGTCTTAATTCTTTTTGTCGCTGAACTTCTCCCCAGATGGTAGGAAGAGATAGACAGCCTTCAAGCATTTTATTTTCCGAGATACCACTTTTTGCCTTAGCCTTTTTTGTTTTGCTTGATTGATGAACCTGTTGACTTTTTTCTTGTGAAATATAAGTGATTTTAGGATTGATAAAAATTTGGATTTGTGGTTTATCGGTGGACTTGACAATAAATATTCTTAGAGATTTTCCTATTTGAGTCGCTGCGAGCCCAACGCCCACAGGGTCTCTTGCTGCTGCCAAAGCCTCTCTCATTTGTGCGATTAAAGCAATTATGGATTTGTCAATTTTTGCAACACTTTTTGCTTTTTGGGAAAGTATAGAATGTGGTGCTGTTACAATCTTTAACACAGAGCAATTATAACACAGTTTTTATTTCTTCTCCCAACTCTTTAGAGCGTCTTTTGCGTTAGAATTATTTGGGAAGTGGTCTATAATGTATTGCATTTGCATAACTGCTTTTTGTTGGTAGTCTTGATTAACAACTTTACCCTTTTCGTCAACCGCGTCCTCACGATAAAAAAGACCTAGCGCAAAGTGAGCGTCTTGATAATTTGGCTTAAGTTTTATTGTATTTTCCAAAACCCCGATTCCTTTTTTAATGTCATTGTTTTGTCCATACAAAACTCCAAGATTATAAGAAATACTAGCATCGTTTGGTGCAAGTTCTGCTGCTTTTTCGATTGATTGTAAGGCGTTAGGCAAATATCGCGTATCAATTTGAGAAAGAGTGTAAAATATTTTAGTTCGCGTTTTCCAGAAAACAATATTATTTTCATGGTCAGAAGTTAGTTGATCGCTTGTGTCTATTGCTTCTTGTGCCAAAGCATTAGCTTTAGTTTTTAACTCTTCTTTATTTCCCCCTGAATCTTTTTGACTAAGCAGCGCAACTGCCAGTGCAGCATCATTTGCTGCAAGTGCGTCTTTGAAAACTGGTTCTCCTCTTTGTTCTACCGCTTTATGAAGATAAGTATATGCGTTTAGATAGTCTCCTGTTCTATCCAGATCGTATCCATAGGAGTAGCTTTTGTCAGCAAACCAGAAACGAAAAAGGTTAGATATTAA
This sequence comes from Patescibacteria group bacterium, assembly GCA_038062115.1. GTDB lineage: Bacteria > Patescibacteriota > Microgenomatia > Levybacterales > UBA12049 > JBBTXS01. The sequence continues at coordinate 16,738 of JBBTXS010000030.1, read as the reverse complement.
GTATAAAGTTATAATGAGGATTGCGCAAATCATAGTCCATTGCATTATCGATATTTTCTGTGTATTTCCTAGGGTATTTATGGGTTTTTCCCTGTTGCCAGCAAGAACTAGAATCTTACCAGGATCTAGAGTTCCTTGAAGAAAAAAAATAAAAGCAGGAATCATAAATAGATAAATATTAGTAATTACAACAGAAAAGCCGAAAAAGTTGGTAATAAGGATAGATATATAGCTTGCTAAGAGACCTGTATTAAGTAGTATGTAGCATGTAGTATGTATTCCTTTTTTAATACTTGATACATAATACTTGATACATAATACAATGAAGAAGACAGTCATTCCTAAGTATGTAGCCAAACCAACTAAACCTGTTGTTGCCAAGTAATTAAGGAATTCATTGTGTGCCTTGTTATACAAAAAATTCCACTCAGACGTAAGATTTTGAGCGGCTGGTTTGTATCTATAATAGGCAGAAGCAAATGTTTCAACTCCAGTGCCAAAAAGTGGGTACTGTTTCCAGATATTGATTGCGCCTTTCCAAACTATTGAGCGAATTTCACCAGAATCTGTTCCGCCAAGTTCTCCAGTATGTTGTTGGGGTTGTTGAGTCTTGCCTTCTGTTATATTGGTTGGACTTTCGATTTTGCTTTTTGATCCGCCAGCTGGCGGATAAGCTTTTATTCCTTCAAACGTAAATTTACTCATTTGCGAAAACGGAGTGCCTATAAAAAAGGTAATAGAAACCAATACGATAAATACTACCAATACATGCGAATATTTCAATAATGATTTCTTACCATTCGTCCACAAATATAAAATAAAAAATAGAGCAAGGGCAAACCAATTAGCAATAATTCCAGAACGAGCGCGAGTGAAGAGAAGATCGATATAGAATAAGGTAGTAAGTAGTATGTAGTATGTAGCAAGTATGAGGTTTTTTCTAGATACATAATACTTACTACTTAATACATTATACTTTTTACCATTTGAGGCATGCGAATTGAGGACGGAAATAAACATGGTTATAGATACAGGTATTAGAATAGCGAGGTATGCTGCTAGCCAATCAGGTTGTCCAAGGGTAGAAAAAATGCGGACTCTGGGCTGGAAGTCTTCTGTCCAGCAAGAAACATCGAATGTACGTCTAAACATAAAGCAAGTTGGATCATGGCCAAAATGAGAAGGAAGACCCCATAAAGCAACTACAAGTCCAGAAAAAAGGCTTACAAAAAGAGACTTTTTTATTACTGTAACAGCATTAATTGAGAAATTTGAAACAAAGGCATAATAGAGAAATATGTAGGTGATAATAGACAGCAAACCGCCGTTAAATCTAGAGTAATAGCCCCAAATAGAAACATACATATCCCAAGAAAAAATAGTTGCAATAAACTGAGAGAGTAAAAAAAGAAAAATGGGAATATCTAAGGGTGTACGGTTAATCCATATTCTTTTTTGAAGAATCATTTTGGTAAACCAAGCTGCAGCAATAATTAAAGCTAAACCAAAAGTAAGCCACATTTTGTTAAACTCAAAAAGCTCTGAAGTATCCCCGGCAATAACAAGAGGAACAAGGAAGAAGAGGGCATAGAAGGAGTATTCAATAATCTTGTTGCAAATTTCAAGAAATGCCATTTTAATTAAATGTACCATATTGGCAAAGTTGAGGCAAGGTGATAGAATGAAGAAGAAATACTACCAATTTCAAATAAACAAATAAACCAATAAATAACCCAATTTAAGAATGCAGAATGGAGAGAAAATAAAAGATATTCACGAAAGGATTTATCAATTCGTAATCCGTGTAATAAATTTGGTCAAACAACTTCCTAAGACACCTGAGAACATTATATTAATTAATCAAATAACAAAATCCGTAACTTCAATGGGCGCAAATGATCAAGAAGCTGACGGGACGGACAGTAAGAAAGATTTTATTGCCAAATACTCTATTGTTCGAAAGGAAGGCAAAGAAACCAGTTATTGGTTAAGACTTATTTTTGACACAAATCCGTCTTTTAGATTACGAATGAAAGGATTAATGCAGGAAGGAAAAGAAATTGTTAAAATTGTAAGCACTATCATTTTAAATTCCAAACGCAAACAATGATACGAGTTTCGCAGTTCTAGTAGAATACCTACATGTCATTCCCGCGAAAGCGGGAATCTATACCAATAATTATTTGTATGGATTCCGTGTCAAGCACGGAATGACAAATGTGCGAAACTCGTGATTGATTTGTTTATTGGGTTATTGGTAGTATTGGGTTATTAATTGTATGTTCGATAAGTTTTTTAGTTTGTTCAGTCATGATATCGGTATAGACCTTGGCACTGCCAATACCTTAATATGGGTGAAAGGTAAGGGTGTTGTAATAAGAGAGCCATCGGTTGTTGCAATGCACAAAAAAACCAAAAAAATTATCGCAATTGGCAATGAAGCAAAGAAAATGGTTGGCAAAACGCCATCTTCGATTATAACTATTAGGCCGCTTCGGGGTGGTGTTATTTCGGATTTTGATGCAACTTCCAATATGATTTCTCATTATATACAAAAAGTTCATGAAGTTGGAAATATTTTACCAGTTGCTTGGTCTAGACCAAAAGTTGTTATTGGAATTCCATCGTCTGTTACCGAAGTTGAAAGACGAGCGGTATGGGAAGCCGCGCTGAACGCGGGAGCAAGAGAGGCATTTTTAATAGAAGAGCCAATGGCCGCAGCAATTGGAGAAGAAGTATCGGTTTTTCAACCAACTGGAATTATGGTTGTTGATATTGGAGGAGGAACAAGCGAAATTGCAGTTATATCATTAGGAGGGATTGTAGTGAGTAGGTCTTTGAGGCTTGCTGGATATGATATGGATAAAGCACTTATGCATTATATAAGGCTTAGATACGGTCTTATTATTGGAGAAAAAACAGCAGAGGATTTAAAAATTAAGATTGGAAGCGCGTACCAAAAAAACTCAAAACTCAAAACTCAAAACTCAAAACTGAGGAACGTAGGTCAGTCGTCAGAAACTGAGAAGGAAAATAAGAACGAGAGGGTGGCGATTATAAGAGGACGCGATATAGAGACTGGTTTGCCGAGAAGTCTTAGAACTTCGGAAGTCGAGATACGAGAAGCATTGGCGCCAGTTCTTGAACAAATAATTGAAGCAATTGTCGATACTCTTCAAGATGCTCCTCCAGAACTAACAAGCGATATTTTAGAGCGTGGAATTTTGCTAACTGGTGGAGGATCTTTGCTTGCAGGGTTTGACCAATTAATAATTGAGAGAACGCATATTCCAGTTAATCAATCTTTAGATCCGCTAACTTCTGTTATTAGGGGGACTGGAAAAGTCTTAGAAGACCTAGAGTTACTCAGGCGCGTAAAAGTTACAGGCGGATTGCAATAGTAGAAGTAATCTTTGATAAAGGGGTTTTAACAGTTCGAGCGGAGAAGAAAGAGGAAGAGAAAGGAAAGAAATTTCATCGTAAAGCAACACGCGCTTTCTATTATCGGGTAGCGCCCGGAAATAAAGAAGATTGCAGTAAAAACTGCCTAAATGCATTGGCGCAAAATTTGCATAATCAAGGCTGGATAGTATAGAATGGGCTCATGCGGCAGAGGGAGCGTTTTTTCTTCGTCTTTTTTATCTTTATACCAATATCAGTTGTAATTTTTTTGTTAAGTCTTGGCGGGCATTTAAAGTTTGTTTCATCTATCTTAGAAAAAACAGCATCTCCAATTGGCAAGGGAATGTATTCTGTTTTTCATAAATTACCTTTTGTTTCGGAAAGTCAACAAACAAAAAAACTTACAGATAAAAATCTGAGTGTTGTTGTTCAGCTTTCCGAAATAGAAAAACTTAAAAAAGAAAACTCTGCTCTTCGCGATCAATTCCAAACACCAAAGCCCAAAAGTTATTCACTTTTGCCTGCAAATATAATCGGTGCACCTAGTTTTATTCCAGGCGTCACAACGCCCACAAACTTTATTTTAGACAAAGGCCAACAGGACAAGGTGCAAATTGGACATGCAGTTCTATTTAAAAATAACTTAATTGGTAAGATTATTGAGACCTCTTCTAATTTATCAAAAGTAGAACTTATTGTTAATAATAATTCTTTACTTACTGCAAAAACCAAAGGGGGTGCGGTTGGGGTAATTAAGGGGGACGGTAAAGCAATGACATTAGATAATGTTTTACTTTCCGAGAATATTAAAGTTGGTGATATAGTTACAACTAAAGGAGATATAACTCTTAAACGAATTGGGTACCCGCCGGATCTTATTGTTGGTAAAATAATGTCTGTCGACAAAAATCCAAGCAGTCTTTTTCAAAAAGCCCGCGTTGAGAGTTTTGTTAATCTTAATAAGCTTTATATGGTTTTTATTCTTATGAATGAATAAGTTAACCTTTTTCCTACTTATTACTTTTGCAATTTTATTTGAGGCGACAATTACATCTATCCCAATTGTACTTGATGTGCTTCTTGTTTTTTATATTCTTAAAAGAAAATCTGGGATATTTATTACTGCTTTTATTTTGGGCATTATTTTAGATGTTTTTATGGTTAGGACTTTGGGCCTAACGAGTATTTTTTTTATTGCTTTTATTTTTGTTGTCTTTCTTTATGAAAGAAAATTTGAAATAGTAACTTATCCTTTTGTTTTTTTCGCCTCCTTTTTAGGAAGCCTCATCTCTTTATTATTATTTGGTTATAATTATTTAATTCAACAGGCAATTGTCAGCTCGTTATTTGCCGTAGTATTATTCCGTGTTGTCATTCCGAACTTGTTTCGGAATCTCGTTTGAACCGAGATCCTAAAATAAATTCAGGATGACAAAATAGACCTATGAAACCCGGCATTGCCTTTCCTGATTATATTCAAACTGAAAAACTTAAACGTAGTAGTGGACTACGTGCATATTTATTGCCTTTACTTTTATTTCTTGTAGTTGCTATCCTTTTTGCAAGACTATTTTTTCTTCAGGTTATAAGAGGAATTTATTACAGATATTTAGCAGATGGAAATAGAATTAAAACTATCATTGTTCATGCTCAAAGAGGAGTCATTCTCGATAGAAACGGCATTCCATTGGTTTTTAATACTCCAGGATTTAGAGAGACTATTAATGGAAAAGTTAGAGTTATTGATAATAGAGAAGCTCTATCCCTAATTGCCCAAGGCAAAAAAGATTTAGAAGTAGAGTCACTCCGCTCATACCCTTATAAGGAAATTCTGGCTCATACTTTAGGATATGTCGGACAAATCTCAGAAGATACACTCAAGAAACCAGAGTTTACAGATTACAGGGCAGGAGATTTAGTTGGGAAAATAGGTATAGAACAAAAATACGAGAGAGACTTAAAAGGAATAAATGGGAAAAGGTTGGTCGAGGTAGATAGTGTTGGAAAAGTTATTAGAAAGCTTGGACAGACAGATGCAACTGCGGGATATAACATTAACCTAACTATAGATATAGGACTTCAAAAAACAGTTTATGCTGCAATGAAGGGTGTAAAAAAAGGAGCAGCTATTGTTTCTAATTCTACTGGTGAAATATTGGCTTTAGTTTCAAAACCTTCTTTTGATCCAAATTTATTTACGCAAGGAGAAGCTTATACGGTACAGCTTAATTCGCCCTATGCATCTTTAACACAGGTTTTAACAGATCAAGAAAATCAGCCATTGGTAAATAGAGCAATTTCTGGCGCGTATCCTCCGGGATCTACCTTTAAACTAATAGTTGCGGCAGCTGGTTTGGAGAATCATATTATTGATGAGAATTTTGTAGTTGAGGATACTGGGATTCTAAAAGTTAGAGAATTTTCTTTTTCGAATTGGTATTTTACGAAGTATGGTAAGACAGAAGGTTTAATAAATGTTGTAAAAGCCATAAAACGATCAAACGACATTTTTTTCTATAAGGTTTCCGAAAAGATTGGTGTAGATAAGATTTCGAGTAATGCAGAAAAGTTTGGTGTTGGGAAAAGGTTAGGTATTGATTTAGGAGAGGAGGAGGAAGGTCTTCTACCAACTGTTTCTTGGAAAGAAAAGACAATAAAAGAGAAGTGGTTTTTAGGCGATACATATCATTATGGAATTGGGCAGGGATACCTTTTGGCAACACCACTTCAGGTTAATATGTGGGCATCGGTAATCGCAAATGAGGGAGTATTATATAAACCTCATTTGCTCAAATCTCAAATCTCATCCGTCAGCCGACGGATCAAATCTCAAAAATTTCTAAGTGGTAAAACAGTTTCCTTGATAAGACAAGGCATGATAGAAAGTTGTAGTTCCGAGGGGGTGGCGTGGCCATTATTCGAATTTAGAATTAAGAATTTAGAATTAAGAATTGATGGAAAAAACTTCAAAGAGGTTCCAGCATCATCAGGATCAGCGGAAATGAGAGAGATAAGTATTGCCTGCAAGACTGGAACTGCGGAACATGGAGGCGAAAAAACACTTCCTCATGCGTGGATTACTCTTTTTGCACCAGCCTTTGACCCTCAAATTGTAGTTACAGTTCTGTCCGAAGAAAGCGGCGAGGGCTCCAACGTCGCAGCGCCCATTGCTAAGAAGATTTTGGAAGAGTGGTTTGGAAGATAGTTATTGACTCGCAATACCAGTGGGGTAATGTCAGATAATTTAACTATTGACAGCGACCGCAGAAAGAAATTAAATAAGAAACGACTAATTAGAGATAAAAATGGTTTACTGTTTCTGTTCAAAATTTTGATATTAGATTATGGGCGAAAGGAATTATTGGCTAGGATTTTCTGTTTTTTCGGGGATTGGGCCGATTAAATTTAAAAAACTTCTTACTAACTTTGGCAGCGCGAAAGACGCGTGGGGAGCGTCAGAGTCTGATTTGGAAAAAGTTATTGGGGAAAAGCTTGCTACAAAATTCGATAAGTTCCGTTTGGAATTTTCGATTCAAGATTATGCAAGGATACTCGTTCGCGAAGGAGTATCCTTTTTGATCTTAAATGATAGAAAGTATCCTAAATTGTTAGCTGAGATAAAAAATCCACCGTTTGTTTTATATGTTAAAGGCGACCCTTCGACTCTTCGACAAGACGGGTACCGTACGGGACAGTACCATTCGGCACGTCCCAGTCCCGAACCGACTGGTTCTGGGACGGTAACCGGTCAAGCTCGAACAATAATACCAACCATCGCTGTTGTTGGAACGCGTAAAACTACTCAATATGGTAGAGAAGTCACTAAAATTTTAACACAAGATTTGGTTGCATCTGGTTTTACTATTGTTTCAGGTTTGGCAATTGGTGTTGATGCTATCTCTCATAGAACTGCCATAGAAAATAATGGAAAGACAATTGCGGTATTGGGATGTGGCGTTGACTGTTGCTATCCTTTGGCCAATCAATCTATATATAATAGTATAATTGATGGGCAGGGCTTTGTGATTTCGGAGTTTCCTTTAGGCCTAAGGCCCACAAAGGGATCATTTCCCGCAAGAAATCGTATAATTGCAGGTTTATCTCTTGGCGTTTTGGTTACAGAAGGAGCAGAAGATAGCGGATCTTTGATTACCGCAGGTTATGCAGTAAAGTTTGGCCGCCCGGTATTTGCGGTACCAGGACCAATTACGTCTAGTCTTTCAAAAGGGCCGTATAAACTTATATCTCGTGGTGCTAAGCTTGTCACCACGGCAAATGATATTCTAAACGAATTGGGTATTTCTTCAAGATCTAGAATTAAGAATTCAGAATTAAGAATTAAGAAAGGAGATACAGATGAGGAGAATATGATTTTAAAAATCTTGCAGAATGAGCCATTGCATTTTGATGAAATTGTAAGAAAAACAGGCTTGCAATCGTCAGAGCTTGGCAGTATCCTGTCTGTTATGGAAGTAAAAGGAATGGTAAAGGGTTTGGAAGGAGGAATGTTTAGCATATGAAATGTTTAGTTATAGTTGAATCTCCTACTAAGGCTAGAACCATCGGAAGGTTTTTGGGAAAAGAGTACGAGATAAAAGCCTCAATGGGGCATGTGATGGATTTGCCTAAAAGTACACTTGGGGTGGATGTTGAGAACGGATTTGCACCTCAATATGAAGTTGTCGAAGATAAGAAAAAAATAATTGCCGAACTTAAAAAAGCAGCAGAATCTGCAAAGCAGATTATTCTGGCAACTGACCCTGATCGCGAGGGAGAGGCGATAGCAGCACACATTATTAAGGTATTAAGAAATGAAGATAGTAAGAAATTAAGGGGAAAAAAGAAAGACAACAATTTACCAATATCTCAATCCCTTAATTTCTCAATTTCTCGTATTGTCTTTCATGAAATCACCAACGAGGCAATTCAAGAAGCATTGAAAAACCCTCGTTCAGTAGACGTTCATTTGGTTGATGCTCAGACTGCGCGCAGGGTTTTGGATAGGTTGGTGGGCTATAAACTTTCACCTTTACTTTGGAGAAAAGTTAGGCGCGGTTTGTCTGCAGGTCGTGTTCAGTCAGTCGCGCTAAGGTTAATAGTTGAAAGAGAGAGGGAGATTGAGAAGTTTGGGAAAGAACAATACTATACTATTCATGCTTTTTTAAGAAAAAATACTGTTAATGTCATTGCGAGCGAAGCGAAGCAATCTCAAAATGAGGGGATTGCTTCGTCGTCACGTTCAGTTGACATGAACGTGACTCCTCGCAATGACAAAGATACAGAAAGCACAGAATTTGAACTTATTGAGATCAATGGACAAAAGATTGAGCTTCAAAGAAGCTTTCAGTTATATGATGGTGAGTACAGGATTACAAAAACATCTATTGAGAAAGAAAAAGATGCTAAAAAAATTGTTGATGATCTAAAAACAAAAGAGTATTTTGTTTCCGATGTAATTCAAAAGGAAATGCGTCGTTCTCCTGCGCCGCCTTATACCACCTCTACTCTTCAACAGGATGCGGCAAGAAGATTGGGAATAAACGGAAGAAGAACCATGAGTTTGGCTCAAAAATTATACGAGGAAGGATACATCACTTATCATCGTACTGATTCTGTTGTGGTCGCTTTATCTGCGCAAAATTCTATTCGCTCATTTGTGCAAAAAGAATATGGCAACAAATATCTTCCCCCAAAACCTAGATTTTATGCAACAAAACAAAAGTTAGCACAAGAAGCACACGAAGCCATAAGACCAACTGCGGTCGGTCAAGTATTAAGTATTAAGTATAAAGTATTAAGCATAACGGGAGAGCAAGGTTGGAAATTGTATGAGTTGATTTGGAGAAGGGCGGTGGCGAGTCAGATGAACGATGCGGTTTTAGAATCTACAGTTGTATATGTCATTGCGAGCAAAGCGAAGCAAGCTCATTCCAATGGGATTGCCGCGTCGCCCCTCGACAAGCTCGGGGATCCTCGCAATGACAAAACAAAAAACGACTATCGTCTCAAAGCAAATGGATCAGTTATGATTTTTGATGGATTTTTAAAAGTTAATCCATTGGGATTGCAAGATAACCGTTTGCCAAGGTTTTCTGCAAAGCAGAATTTAGATTTAGTAAATGTTGAGAAAGAATTCCATGAGACCCCGCCGCCCCCTCGATATAATGACGCGTCATTAATAAAAACTTTGGAAGAGAAAGGAATTGGCAGGCCATCAACTTATGCAACTATTGTCTCAACAATTGAGGTGCGATCATATATCGATCGAGAAAAAGGTAAATTTATTCCGACTGCTGTGGGAATTGCAGTTAACGATTTTTTAGTAGCAAATTTTTCAGATATTGATGATATTCCATTTACAGCTTCTATGGAAGATGATTTGGATAACATTGCTCATGGGAAAAAAGAATGGAAGCCAATGATTAAAGAATTTTATGTACCCTTTGAAAAAAAATTAGAGGAAGTAGGAGATGCGGCGAGAGTTAAAATTGCCGTTGAAGAAACAAATGAAAAATGTCCTAAGTGTGGGTCACCCTTAGTAGTCAGAACTGGTCGTTTTGGAAAATTTTTAGCTTGTTCAAAATTTCCAGAATGCAAATTTACCAAAGCATTGATTGAGGAGACAAGTTTTACTTGCCCAAAAGATGGAGGAAAAATTGTGATCAAAAAAACAAGAAAAGGTCGCAAATTCTATGGTTGCTCCAATTACCCAAGGTGTGACTTCGCGGCGTGGAGACTGAAAGATATTACTGCATCTTAGTTTCGTTTAGCAATTCGTAGATGGCTTTTGACATTTGCGCCATCTGCTCGTTGGTTGCGGATGGGTTTTGGGTTTTGCTCATAAAAACCAGAATATAGTTAGCTTTTGGCGTATAAAAGATGCCAGCATCGTGAGAGTATTCTTCTAATTCTCCTGTTTTATTGTGGGAGTAAATGTTTGAGGGCAAATATTTGGGAAGTTTTGATATTTTCTTCTGATTTTTAAGAAGATTTAATAGATAGCTACTTTGGCTATCGGTTAGTTTAATAGTGAGCGCAATATTTTCAAATAAAAGCCCAACATTTTTTATATTTATTTCTAAATTTTCATTAAACGTAAAATCAATTCCGAGCTTTCGTTTCATTGCTTCTTCTGTCTCTTTCCATCCATATTTTTTGGCTAACAGTTGAGCGTATTCATTATTACTTTCGGTAATTATCTTACTGAGGCCAGTTTCGAGCGTTGCGCTTGATGTTCCAATTTTTGCATCTAAGGTTATTTTTCCATTTTTTATTTCATCAAGAATAAAGATTGTTAAGATTACCTTATACAAGCTTGCCATATAATATTTCCTATCCCCATCTACAACAATAGATTCATTAGTTGTGAGATTTTTGTAGTAAATGCTAAGATCGCCATTCACTTTATTAGCATAATCGTAAATTATGCCTGCTATCTCAATATTTTTTGAATCTGGATCTTTTGCCAAGATAACTAATTGTCGAAGATTTTTTGTTTGTTCTTTGTACGATCCATATTGTTGTTTGAGTCTTGCATAGTCATCTTTTATGCCCAAAATGGCTTTTTTGTATTGCTGTAGCTGTTCGGTTCTGTCATATATTAAGTAATAGAATGCAATGACTATAATTACTGTGATAGCAGTGACTATAACTTTAAAAAATTTCTTCATTGAATATATTATGACTGAGACATAAATACCCATTTGTCATTCCGAGCGAGTGTAGCGAGTCGAGGAATCTCGTTGAACAAGATTTCTCCCCCCGATTTAATCGGGGGTCGAAATGACAATTATGACCCAGTCATAATATATTGTAGAATAATTAGTAAAGAATATAAATAGAGAAAATAGTAAATATTCAGTTGTTCCCAACAGAATGTCATTCTGAGGCTACGAAGCAGCCGTGAGAATCCCCTGGGGATTTCTCGCTACGCTCGAAATGACAGCTTCATTGGTAAGAACTGAATAGTTACGTAATTGTGTCTTGACAGGCGATCGTTGTGATGTATAATTATGATGTATGAAAGCAGCTTTACAGCGCACACAAATTTATTTACCAAACGACTTGAGGCGGGAAATTGAGAGGTATCGCAACGATGAAAGCTTAAGCGAGTATCTACGTAATGCTGCTTACGAACGTCTTCAGAAACACAAAAAGAAAAAAGTAGATCTTAAGAAATTAGCAGATGAAGTGATTGGTTCGATTAAGCCTGGTGGAGGAGGATGGGGCAATGTAAAGGATACTTATAAGTATATACGTAAGATGAGACAGGAAGAAGATGAACATTGGTTAAAACGTTGGGATGAAGGAAGAAAAAAATAGTATGTATCTTCCAGATTCGAATGTTCTAATTCTTGCATTCAAAAACCATGAACCAGAGGCTACTTTTTTGAGACGTCAAATCCTCAAACGATCAATTGTGATATCAGTTATTGCAATAGCGGAATTTCTGGTAAAGGCTACAGAGGAGCAGGAAGAAAGGTTTGACAACTTGATAAGGGAATTCAAGATTGTTGAAATAGATGAGCAAACTGCACGAACTGCTGCAAAATATAGAAAACAATATTCACAGAAATCAAAGCGGATATTTCTAATAGACTGTTTCCTTGCTGCACAGGCAAAGGTACATAATCTTATTCTTGTTACCAATAATCGGCCTGATTTTCCGATGAGGGATATAAAGGTAATTTCTCCTAAATAATATCAAGGAGGATTCTTCTTTGTCATTACGAGCGAAGCCCAGCTCATCTGGGCGAAACGAAGCAATCTCATGCTAATCTTTGAATCTGAGGGTGGAGAGGATTTGTTATTAGTAATATAGACTGTAAGATTATCTGTGTTGAAGGTAAGATAATAAGCCTTAACGCTTACAGAAAACTATCTAGGTAGTAGGAGTGAACCTAAAACAAATTCATAAACATCTAGATTAGTGGTTCGTGATGCATCTGTAATTGGGAAATAAATCGTGACTAAGTATAATAAATTTTTATAAAGAAAAACTGTTCCAGTGAAATTTGCTCCTTCGAAATATTCATCGAATCTTATAGCTGGTTGGTTGTCAACCGTTGTATGTTTTATATTTGTAGATATACTTTTTTGGAATCCGTCAAAAAAATCATCAATTGTTTTTAGTGGAGTTGAGGATTTTCCTACTGTTATGGAAATCTCAGATCCCTTAATGATACTTGCATAAGTACCAGAACCCCGTTCAAATATTGGAGAATGTATTATGAAATCTTCATAAATACCAGGATAATCTGGTATTGTCCTTATCCAATCTGATTGATACGATACTATATAATGTAGCTTAGGATGTTCATATGATAATGTGTATGGATTATTTATTTGAGGCGAGTTTGTGTGTTTATTGACAGTAACTGGCGCACTGCTGTTTTGTTTTTTGAGAAGATCAATTGTTTCTTGGTATGTTATTCCAAGTCCAAAGCCAATAACCATAACAGCAGTCAGAACAATCACTGCGACAATTCTAGATACACGAGTAACTGTTGTTAGCTCTTTTGGAAACGTCATATTTTATGTTATGAGTATTTCATTAAAAAAGAGATTTGTCAAATTAAAATACCTTAGCAAGAATTACTAGTAAAATTAAAACTGCAACTTGGTTAATGATTCCCCATGGTTTATCTTGTCTATTGTCAAAGAGTTTTTGGAACTTGTAAGACCATCTAAAAATAGGGAAATTAATATTAAATAGTCTGTAGGGAACCATTAACCAATCAAGGCTTTGGGAGACAAGAATGAGAAAAAAAGTATAGGGAAGAGAGGTTTTCGGAAAAACAACTACAATAAGAATATAAGAAAGGATAAATCCTATGACAAGATCTATTAAAGAGTCAAAGATAACTTTTTTTTGCCCCTTTTGGGCTAGATTAGTTGCTGTATCCCAATGAGGAATTGCGTCCGCTACAATATGGGAGGCAATTGCAATTGGTATTGATAGGGCAGGATTTCCAATTTTTGCTGCAATAATTGTTCCTATTACAGCGTGTGCAGTTGCTGTCATATAAAATATAATAGTAGCACAAGTATTTATGTGCCACAACCCAACTCTTGATACTTGACATTTATTCAAAAAAGACTCAATAATAGATTGTGAGCAAGAAAGCAATATTTTGTACAGGTGTGGGTACAGCATTAATTTTGTTCTTGGTTTTCCCAAACCCAGCTTCCGCTCGCCATCAAAGACAAGTTTTAGGAGATAGCAAGGTTACGAATATTCAACTTCCTCCAACAACTGAGGGTCCAGGCTTAGTACTTCCAGATAGTCCACTTTTCTTTTTAGATGAAATTAAACAAAGTATTCGTCTTATGTTTGCTTTTACACCTGAGGCGAAAGCTAAAATACATAGCTTAATTGCTGGAGAACGATTGGCAGAGCTGAGGATTATGTTGAATAAAAATAGTAAAGATGGAGTAGCAAAATCACTAAAAGGAGCAAGGGAGAATTTTGAAAAGGTTTCTTCAAATATAGAGGAGGCAAAGCTTAGTGGACGTGATATTTCTGAAACCGCAAAAGATATAAACGACAATATAAAAGCAAAGCAAAAGGCATTGGACGAGGTTATAGAGGATATTGAGACCGAACTTAAATCAGAATTTGAACAAATTGATGAAATGCTTTTGGAAACAAAAGTTAGCGTTGAGGATGCACTTCCAGAGGATGAACTCGAAAAGGAAATTGAAGATGATTTAGATAGAAAAATTGAACATAAAGTTAGAGAAGCAGATAGATCGGTAAAAGAACTTAAGGAAATATTGCATGAATTGGATAGACAAGCAAAAGAGGCAGCTAAAAAAGCTCTCAAAAGGCGAGAAGAAGCTCTTAAAAAAGCACTAGAAGAAAAAAATGAAGCTTTAAGAAAAGCGGCAGAAAGACTTTTTGAGAATGAGAAGAAAAAACAAGAGAAACTAATGGATGCAAAAGAAAAAGCCCAAGAGCAGGCGAGGCATGCCATAGAAAAAGCCCAAGAAGCAGCCCAAGGAGTTAAAAAAGCAAAAGAGGTGGTTAAGGAAATAAAAAATGCTTCTGTAACAACTTCAACGCAAAGTTCTGGGTCAAGCGGATCGGGAGAATCAAAAAGCGGAGAATCAAGTTCTTCGGGATCAGGATCCTCATCGGGGAACGGAAGTTCTAGCGGTGGAGATTCCGATCGCAGCGGAACCAACAGCGGTAAGGAATAACCTTAGTCGATACTATGAGAACCGATTATATAAAATTTATCATAACTTACTTATATTGTCAATGGCAATAGAATTTAGTAAGATCATACAATGATAAAACTTGGGGCTGCGGAACTTCGGACAAGTACGCCATCAGAGGAAGATCTTAAGAAAATCAAGAAAAATCCTATCTATATTATTTTAGATAACGTTTTAGATACGTATAACGTCGGCGCTATTTTTAGATTGGCAGATGCAGTTGCGGCAGAAAAAGTAATCCTTTGTGGAACAACAGAGACTCCGCCGGATTCGCGTATTAAGAAAGCATCAATCAATACAACAGAGTGGGTAACTTGGAGCTATGCTCCGACTGCAGTCGGAGCGCTCCAAGAACTAAGAACTAAGAACCCAGAACTAAGAACTATCGCAATAGAGCAGAGCAAGAAAAGTATTCCTTACGACAAAGCAGATTATAAATTCCCAATAGCGCTTGTTGTGGGAAACGAGACGAGCGGTGTTTCGAAAGAAGTTCTGCAAAGCCGGGTACTGTCCAGAACCCGGCAAAGTAGAATGATAGATCAAATTGTAGAAATTCCCATGTGGGGAGTAAATAAGAGCTTGAATGTGATGGTGTCACTTGGCATCGTTATTTACGAAGCAGTAAAACAACTACCACGTTACAGTGTATGGTAGTTATGATATGTTCCAAGCGTTCAGTTTGGGCTTAGGTGTAAGTACAAATCTGAATATTTTGTTTCGTTGTCTAGTCAACGATACTAAGCTTAACATTCTTGTTATGATCTGATTTGTTTTGACCGCTTGTTCTTAAGTTGACAGACGATCTGGAGTTTACTACATTATATTTATGGACGAAACGATACAAGCTCCGCAAACTCCAGAAAATGCACAACAGATTGATCAACCTCCAATTGGAAAGCCCTCAAAAGAACGTGGAGCAATAAGGAAAATATTTAACGCCAGCTCTTGGTTTGTTTTTGTTGCTCTTTTACCATTTACAATTTTAATTTTGTTATCCCAAAATAGCATTCCAGGAGATTTGTTTTATCCAATAAAGCGGGGAATGGAAAATGTTGTTCTTGCCGCAGCGTTTGTAAGCCCTGCGACAAGAGCTGCTTTTAGAACAGACTTAACTACCGAACGATTTGATGAAGCAGAGAAACTTTTGTTAGCCCGTTCTGACATTAAGGGACTTAAAGAATTTGTTAGAGAAATTCAGGCTGCTCAGACTGAAGTTTCGGCAATATCAGATACTGTAAGAAAAAAAGAGTTGCAGGAAAAAATTCAAACATCAGTTATAGAATACCAGAAAAGACTTAATGTAGTAAAAGTGCAATTGGTAGTGCGGGAGCAGTCTACTCAACTGGCATTTGCTTCTACAGTAACGCCAACGCAAGCGGCGGAGAGCGGAAGACAAAACTCCGAACCTACTTCTTCACAAATAGAACCGACAACTTTGCCTGTCCCAACCAATACTCCTGTTTCTGCTCCAACCCTCAAAGTGGGACAACCGCGTATTCCAACAAATACTCCTGTACCCCTTCCAACTTCAACACCGCGACCTCCAAAACCATCCAAATCCACTCCTACACCAATTAGAGAAGACACTACTTTAACTATAACTCCCATTCCTCCAACAAATGCTTCTACTCAAGCTCCAACCTCAACGCCAAAACAAACTCCAACACCAACTCCTGCATTACCACCCGTTAGTGGGGAGGAGACTATTGAAACATTGGACAAAGTACAAGAATATCTTCATTGTTTGCAAACTGCACTATCACCGCACAGCGAGTGTACGCCTCCAGAAATTGGCGAGGCAAGCTTTAACTCGGTAGATCAATCAGAAAAAAGGCAAAGCGAAGCAGAATCAAAACGAGATGAAGGACAAGAGGATTCGGTTGCATCTCCGACTGCTTCTGGGAATAGAAAAAGAAACAAACATTGACAATTGGCTAAAATTGTTTATAATGTTTGTAATCATGATTGGCTCTTTGACAACTGAAAATTCAGGATTACTTCCAATAAAACTTACGTTTGAGACGTAAAGTTTTTGATCAGGAAGTGGTAGGAATTTTTTTGTGAGAGTTTGATCCTGGCTCAGGATGAACGCTGGCGGCGTGCCTTAGGCATGCAA
>JBBTXS010000029.1:0-4620 GCA_038062115.1 Patescibacteria group bacterium | reverse complement strand
CTGTTCTTAAGGCACAGTCTATGATGATGGTAAAAAAAATCGGCCGCCTTCCGGTCGTTGATGGAAAAGGTAATCTAGTTGGAATTTTATCAAAAAGTGATATCTTCAAAGCAGTCGTTGGTGAAAAACTTCCCTTTGAGAAAGACGAGAAGTATCATGACTGGCTGTCGCGACGCTATGACACTATGGTAGATTGGAAAACAAGACTTGAAAATGAAATACCAGACTTAGTAAGTTTGTTCAAAAAAGAAAATGTAAAAAATATTCTTGATGTTGGTTGTGGTACAGGCATGCATGTGATTGCTCTTGCGAAAGAAGGTTTTCATGCTGTTGGTATCGATAGAAGCTCTGGCGTGATTCAGGCGGCTTCTAAAAATACAAAAGCTCTTTCTGACCATCTGAAACAACGAGTAAAGTTTATTCACACAGAATATAAGAACTTAGAACAAATTTTAGAGGGAACATCTTTTGACGCAGCGATATCCATGGGATCAGGGCTCGCGCATACATCAGATCCATTGCCTGTATTAAGGGAAGTGAATAACGTTATGAATAAAAAAGCAGTTTTTGTATGTCAAATATCTAATCAAGAAAAAATTATAAATGTAGATAAAAGACTGTATGATTTTGCAATTAGAAAATCTCCTTATCCAGAAGAAGGGGAGAAGGCATTTCTACGATTTTATGACCCAAAAGAGGAGGGTGTTTTGACGTTAAATATAAGTGTATTTTCGAGATGGAAAAAGAAATGGGTATTTAGGGGGATGAATTTAGTGCCGCTAATTCCACTTGATAAAGAAAGTATAACATCCCTTTTTAAAAAAATAGGATTTTCAAAGCTTGCTTACTATGGAGGAGAAAAAGGACACTATTACGATTATTTATTTAGAAAGTCATTCAAGCCAACTCAAAGTGATGTGTTAGTTGTTGTGGCAAAAAGATAGGTGTGAAAAAGATTGCGTTTTTATTTTTTCTTTTGACTGTTATATCTTTAAGTTTTATTCCCTCCTTTGCCACGTTCATGAAACTGAACGTGGCTTTCGCCCAGGAAGAGTTAACTATTAAGGAAGCAACGGAATCTTCAGGGCTAGGCACAACAAAAAAAAGTGTTGATTATACCCTTCCATATCATGGTATCTTACCAGATAATCCTTTGTATTTCTTAAAGGCAGCAAGAGATCGTATTGTTGACTTTTTGATTTCGGATCCTCTTAAAAAAGCAGATTTTTATTTGCTTGCGGCAGACAAACGATTAAACGCAGGCGTATCTCTTTTTCGGAAAAAAGATAAGCATTCTTTAGCGGAATCAACCGTTTCAAAAGGAGAAAATTATTTTGAAAAAGCAGTTTCTAAGACAAAAGAGGCAAAAAAACAGGGTATGGATATAAAAGATATAGCAAGTAGACTTTTGACTTCCTCAAAAAAGCACCAAGAAATAATTAGGGATTTGGAGGAAAACGTAGATTCAAAGACTAAAGAAAGTTTGAAGTCGCTTTTAAAAAGAGTGAAAAATTTTGAAAAGCAGGCTAGTAAATTAACCTCAAAATAACAAGATAAAAACCACTAAACGTAGATAATTCTTCTTCGTTTTTTAAGCGCATCGTCATCCCGAACTTGTTTCGGGATCTAATGAGATGCTGAAACAAGTTCAGCATGACAACTGTTGTGTTACTCAGATCAAAAATCAAAGCTAGCAAACTTTATGATGATTTGTGATATAGATATTAATAGTTGACACTTCATAAATAGGGTCTTAAGATAAGTGGTGGCACTAGATATAGTGGTAGCTTTATGAAGTGTCCTTACTGCGGATCGAAAGATACAGAAGTTGTAGAAACAAGAGACAGCGAAGATTTAGAAACCATTAGGAGACGGAGAAGTTGTCTAAAGTGTAAAAAAAGATTTACTACATACGAGAGAATAGAAAACGTTAATCTAGTAGTAATAAAGAAAGATAGAAAAAGGGAACAGTTTAATAGGGATAAATTAAAAAATGGGATAATAAGATCTTGCGAAAAAACCAGAGTGCCAATTGAGGCAATAGAGAGAATAGTAACAGAAATAGAGAGAGAGTTAAGAGGCGCAGATTCGGTTGAGGTGGAAAGTAAAAAAATTGGACAAATGGTATCAGCAAGACTTAAGAAATTAGATAAAGTTGCATATATAAGATTTTCGAGTGTTTTTAAGCGATTCGTTGATGTAGAGGACTTTGAGAGAGAGGTAAAAAGGCTTATACGGTAGCCTTTTTATCCTGAGCGTAGTCGAAGGATTCCAAATATAAAAGAAAAAAGATGCCGAAACCCCTGAAACAAGTTCAGGGTCGGCATGACAAAGGATAATCTATGAAACTTGACGGTATAAAAGAAAAAGTATTTTTAGATAGGTATGCCTTAAAAGGTGCTAAAGGAGAACTATTGGAGCATACGCCAGAAGAAATGTGGACAAGAGTGGCAAGGGGTATTGCGAAAAACGAGAAAAGCAAAGACAGAAAATATTGGGAGAAAAAATTCTATGGTGTTATGGAGGGCTTCAAATTTGTTCCAGGAGGTCGGATTCTCTCTGGTGCTGGAACTAACTATCAGGTAACTTACTTTAACTGCTTTGTTATTCCATCTCCTCGTGACTCAAGGCAAGGCATCTTGGAGTCCTTAAAGCAACTTGTTGAGATTCAAGCAAGATCAGGAGGAGTAGGACTGAATCTTTCCTCCTTACGGCCAAAAGGAGCACGGGTGAAAAAAGTAAATGGGACATCCTCAGGGCCTGTTAATTGGGCAGAGCTTTTTTCAGTCGCAACTCATGATATTGTTCAGCAAGGAGGTTCGAGGCGCGGCGCAACTATGTTGATGCTTTGGGATTGGCATCCAGATATCGAAGAATTTATTACAGTCAAACAAGACCTCACAAAGATTAATGGCGCTAATCTCTCGGTGTGTATTTCAGATAGCTTTATGGATGCTGTTAAAAGCGATAAAGATTGGGACTTAGTATATCCAGATTTGGATGATCCACAATATGATGAAAAATGGAATGGAGAATTAGATGAATGGAAGAGAATAGGAAGTAAAATAAAAGTGTACAAAACAGTCAAAGCTCGCTATCTTTGGAATCTAATTTGTGAAGCAGCATGGAGGTCTGCGGAGCCGGGATTGCACTTTCTTGAGCGAAGCAACAAAAGGAGCAATACTTATTATTTTGAGAAATTGATCGCAACAAATCCCTGTGTTACAGGAGATACCTTAGTTTCTACTGGTGAAGGTTTGGTTCGTATGAAAGAAGTAGTAGAAAGTCACTTTGAGGGCGGAAAACGTTTTGGCGGAAACATGCCCTTAATTATTGATCAAAGAACCCTTAGCCCAGAAAGCATAGGAACACTTCCTGGTAGAGGTATAAAGTTTTTTGATAACGGCATTAAGGATGTACTTAGACTTACTACTAAATCTGGTTTTGAAGTGACAGCAACTCTTGATCATAAAGTTTTAACTCCTAATGGTTGGATAGAATTACAGAAATTAAAAATTGGAGACAAAATATTAATTCAAAGCGGTAAAGGAGAATTTGGCAAGGAATATGATCTTCCTTTTGTTTCCGAAAGCAAAAGCATGCCTCCTAAGTGGACTAAGGAACTGGGGCAAGTTCTTGGCTGGCTAGTTGGAGATGGATGGGTTAGAGCCGGTGATAAAAACTGCCGAGTGGGTTTTACATTTGGCAAGGGCGACGAAAATCTGTTGTCTTATCTTAAGGGAATTATTAATGGATGGTATGGAAAAAATATTAAGGCAGTAAAAAGAGTAAGAAATACAACTCATCTTTCTTACCATGGGAAGGGGTTAGTTGATTTCTTTCTAAAACTAGGCGTAAAACCAGTTAAGGCAGATGAGAAAGAAGTTCCAGAATTGCTATACACTGCTCCAGAAGAAGCAGTAATTGGTTTTTTGCAGGGACTATTTACCTCGGATGGGACAGTTGGTATTCAGCGAGTTAATAATACAAGATACGTTCGCTTGACATCAAAGTCTCGCCTATTGTTAAAAGGAGTACAATTGCTACTTTTAAATTTGGGCATTTTTTCTAAGATCTATGATCGAAGCCGAAGTCCGAGAGCTAATATGTTCCAATATACCACAGTAGATGGTAAGGAAAGATCATATAGCACAGATGGTATTCTTTACGAATTACAAATCAGCAGAAATCAAATACCGTTTTTTCTAAAACGGGTTGGATTTATGCTTGACAAAAACTCTGAGAAAGTAGAGGAACTCCTTAATCATAAAAACTACTATCAGACAATGTTTGAAGACGCAATTGCCTCTATTGTTCCATCAGGCAAGCAAAGAGTATATGATTTAACTGAAGAAAAAAGTTATACATTTATTACGAATGGGATTGTCAGCTTTGACTGCGGCGAACAGCCTTTAGGGGCTTGGGCGGTTTGCAATCTTGGAGCAATGAATCTTGCAGCTTATGTTAAACCCTTCGGCTTCGCTCAGGGCGGGAATGAGAAGTTTGATTATAAAAATTTTGGGAGAGATGTAAGGGTTGCCATGAGATTTATGGATAATGTTATTGATCAAACATACTATTTCTTTCCCGAAAATGAAAAATGCGCTAAAGATATCAGGC
>JBBTXS010000028.1:0-39958 GCA_038062115.1 Patescibacteria group bacterium | reverse complement strand
AGTCGCCGAGCGAAGCGAGGCGAACCAAAACTCCTTGACTTTTCCTTTCTGGTGCGGACGAAGGGACTCGAACCCCCAAGACCTTACGGTCAATAGGTCCTAAACCTATCGCGTCTACCATTTCGCCACGTCCGCAAGCGGCGAAACTATTATACATAATCTACAAAGAAATAGGAAGATTGTATGCAAGATTTTGATTTTCGAATTCAGTTATTTTTTCCATAAAGTATTCTACTTTTGAAGCCCAAGTTGGGGAAGCAGCATATATTTTACCTATTTGATGTATGTTTTTTGCTCCCCATTTATCGAGGTAATTCTCGCGGAGTCCTTTAGAAACTGTTTCTATGCCTTCTGTCCAAGAAGAAAAGTAAATTACATTATTACCATAAACTCCCCATCCCCATGCATTAAAAGAGTCGTAAGGAATAAATTTACCAAATGTTGATTCAACGCCCGATATTGCAGCAACCAGCTTCCAATCAAGGTTGTAGACGTCGGCACTCTTAATAAATTCGCCGGCAAAAGGCACAAAAGGTGCATTATATTTTTCTAAGAAGTTTTTTAAGACCTTCACACGGCTATCAACAAGTTTTCCATAAGATACACTCGGCTGTAGATTTGCAGATGCAGATACTTGCCGCGCATAAGTTTTTTGGATATTAAGATTCGAAATTGCTAGAATTTCGAATATAATAAGCAAAGAAACTAAAATTTTTCCCATTAAAAAATCCTAACGTATACATTTGGAAAGGCATACCTTAGGATCTGCGAGGATTATACCATTCAACTATAGGTTTGTCAAGTATGTTACTATAGGTTTATTTAAGGTGATTCATGAAGAAATTAACGCTATAAGCCCAACGTCCATTGCTAGAAGGAGTGTATTTTTTCATAATTTCCTCAGGTGTTTCTAAGCCTTTATTTTTATACTGTTGTGATAGGGTTTTTGTAACTGTGTAAATTGCTTCTTTGTAATTTTCAAATCTTGTAGCCTTTTTTCCATATATGCCAAAACCCCAGCAGTTATATGAACCAATTCGTGCCTTTTTGCAAAGATTAGATTCTTGCATTGCAATTGCTGGAACGAGACGAAAATCAATATTGTAAGCATTAGCTGCATCTACAATGTCTTGGGCATAAGGCTCAAGAGGAGAGTTGTACCTCGCAAAGAATTGCCTAACAATTTCGGCATTTGCATCTTTTTCTTCAATTTTGTCGATGACCACATTTTCTAGAGATGGTAAGGCAGCAAACGCTACCAACTGTTTAGAGTTATTAAATGGTCTAAAGTGTTTTGTTTGGTTATAAGACAGATATAAATAGTATATGATGGTAACAAAAAGCAGAAATGGAGTCATGATAAAGAAGGAGGCAGATAAGATTATCTTTTTCATGAATATTTAATGTTGACATATTTTGTTAAGCTTGTCAATCTTTACTGGTTTTGGTAGAATGCAGAATGAGGCTACGCCGAGGTGGCGAAACTGGCAGACGCGCACGGTTCAGGGCCGTGTCTCGCAAGAGGTGTGGGTTCGAGTCCCGCTCTCGGCACTTGGGTCGGTGGCGGAACCTGGTATACGCGCATGCTTGAGGTGCATGTCCCGCAAGGGGTGGAGGTTCAACTCCTCTCCGACCCACATAAAAAGGGTTTTGAGGGCGCATAGCTCAATTGGTGGAGCGCTTCGTTTACATCGAAGAGGTTTCAGGTTCGAGTCCTGATGTGCCCACTAGCTTACGCGGATTTTACTTTTCTATATTGCTCCAGAGTCCTCGTGGATAATGGATAAGCCAATCATGATCCATGCCATCCAAAACCACCAACTTTGAACCTTTTATCAATCGATTAAGTTCTTTTGCGCTTTCTATAGGTACTACTTTGTCCTTTTCTCCCCATAAAATAAGAGTTGGTACTTTAATTTTTTGTGCGTCTTTACGAACATCGACGTTATTGGCAAAACGAGCTACAGCAAAATAGTATGGAAAGTTTTGCATGATTAGAAATAGTGCATTAACGTTTTCTTTGGCTTTTGCTTTTCCATGAATGAAAATACAGTCTTTAAGCCAATTAAAAACAATAGTAGAAAAATTTCTTTTGTCAGGTATGCCCTCAGAATCAACCAAGATAAGTTTTTTAACACATTCAGGATAGTTAGCTGCAAAGGAAATGGCAAGTGCGTCTCCCAACGAGTGTCCAATGAGCACTACAGAGGTAAGATTTTTTGTTTTTAGCTCTTGTAAAATTCTTATATCTGGAATAAGAGAAGTATGGAGAATGGTATAAATATGGTTTTGGGGTGAGGAAGTATCAATAATTTTATGATATGTTTCAGAGTCTCTTGACCAACCTCCAAGAAGAACGCAGCCTCCCTTCATGTTCATAAATTAGTATATCATAATGAAATATTGCCAATATCTATAAATTCCTTTATAATTGGTTTGAAGTTTAATCTGCCGAAGTTGCCAATGTGGTCAAGGCGCCGCTCTGAAGAAGCGGTTATCGGTGTTCGATTCACCGCTTCGGCACTTAGGAATGATTATCGTCACCGGTACAATTGCCTACGACTACATCCTCCCCAATCAAACCCACAACATCAATTTATCATTCATTGTAAACAAATTTGCAAGAAGGCGTGGGGGAACCGCAGGTAACGTGTCCTATTCATTGGGCTTACTTAAAATACCTCACATATTATTTTCTGTTGCCGGAAAGGATTTTGGAGAATACAAAAGAGCATTTAAAAGATTAGATATTTCTACAGACCATGTTCTAGTAGACAAAACTAATTATACTGCCACTGGTTTTGCCATGACAGATAAAAAAGACAATCAGATTTGGGGGTATTTTTATGGAGCAGCAGAAAGAATTCCAGAATTAAGACTTAAAAAAATAGCTTCAAAAAAAGATCTTGTTCTTATTGGCCCATCTGGCGCAAAAGGCTCTATGTCTTTTGTTAAGCAATGCGTTGATTTAGCAATCCCTTATATGTTTGATCCGGGTTTTATTTTGACTCAAGTAAATAATAATGATTTAAAATTTGGGGTTAGTCACGCCAAATATATTGTTGGAAATGACTATGAAATAAGTATGATAAAAAGCCGTATTAGAGATTGGGGAAAATTGTTCAAGGGCAAAATTATCATTACAACGCTTGGGGAGAAAGGATCAAAAATAGAAAGCAAAGGACTGGTTTACAAGATAAAATCAGCAAAACTAAAAAAAGTGGTAGATCCAACTGGCGCTGGCGATGCATATAGAGCAGGGTTTTTGGCAGGACTTGATCGTGGTTTTGATGTTAAAAGATTTATCCCTTGCTCCACAAGGCAAATTAAAAATAGAATGGGCATACCAACAAATGCCTGTTCTTCGTTCTATTGAAGACAGATTTGTAAAAGAAAGACCTCTAAAAGGACTAACGATTGGCTGTTGCCTACATATAACAAGCGAGACTGCAAATTTACTTTTGACCCTCAAGTCTGGAGGAGCAAAAGTTGTAGCTTGTGCTTCAAATCCTCTTTCTACACAAGATATGGTTGCAGCTTCTCTTGTGAGACATTACGACATTTCAGTTTTTGCAATAAAAGGCGAAGACAGTAAGACTTATTATAAGCATTTAAATACAGTTTTGGATTACAATCCTCGGAATTTCTATAGACAAACTCACGAAAGAGCAGGAGAAATATCTTTCTTCATGGACAGAAGGGACGAAGTAAATAATTGTCATGCTGAACTAGTTTCAGCATCTCGAGCGAAGCGAAATCCTGAAATAAATTCAGAATGACAAAGTAAATCAAATTTGATAAAATGGATGAGCTCGCGGGAGTATCTCACCGGTAGAAACGCCCCGTACAATTTTGCGGATGTAGTTCAGTGGTAGAACGTCTCCTTGCCAAGGAGAAGGTCACCGGTTCGAATCCGGCCATCCGCTCACGCAAAATGTTATCTTTCACCTGAAAGGTGAAACAGGATCGCTACCTATTGACAATTAATTTATTTTCTTCTACATTAAAAGCATGTCATATAGACGCACCTCTTTAGTAAATGGAGAAATTTATCACATATACAGTAGAGGCGTGGCAAAGCAACCTATCCTCTTTAGTTAACCTAGATATAGTACTTAAACAGTTTTCGTCGATTGACGAGTATAAAAATTTTGTTATTGATAGATATAGATTATGCTAAAAAGCTTGAACGGATAAAGCATTTGGTTCTAGAAGATCACTAATTTATAACTTGAGTGTTAGATTAGTCCATTAAGTATTCAGGTAGCGAGGCTGTTGCGCCTTTCAGGTGGCGAAGACACAGGTGGCGAAGGAAGACAGACACTGTTTTATTTCTCAGGTGGTGTTATTTTGCGTTTTGAGGTTTCTAAATAATACCCTAAGCATTGTTACAAATGGAACAGCAAGAAGAGCTCCTAATACTCCCATAATTTTGGCGCCAACCATTACTCCAATAATAATTACGATGGGATTTAGCCCAACCGCCCTCTCCATTATTTTAGGGACTAATAGATTATTTTCTAGCATTTGGATAAGTATGTAGGAAACAATAACTATAATAGCTAAAGTTGGAGAGATAGTTAAAGCAACTATTATAGCTGGAATTGCAGATATAGTAGGACCTATTGTTGGTACAATTTCCAGTATTCCAGCAAGCAACGCAAGAGGCAATGCAAATGGTAGTCCAATAATGGTAAGAGCAACCCAAGTGGAAACTCCAATGGTAAAAGATAAGACCACTTGGCCTCTAAGCCAAGCGCCAAGCTTATTTTCAACCTTAGAAATTATGGTAAGTACTTTTCCTTCTATTTCTTTTGGAAAAAGAGATGTGAATTCTTTTTTTATTCTTTCCCGCTCAAGCATGAGATAGAAACTAATCACAAGGATGGCTAAGAAAGAAAAAATTCCACTAAATAGCTTGCCGGTGACAAGTAGAGCATTTTTTCCAATGGTATCTATTTCCGAGGTCAAGAACTTGTTGGCATCGGTTATATCTATAGGTATATTGAGCAATTTAGCTGCTCGGTCTATATAGCTTGGAAGAGTTGAAAAAAGAGTTTGTAGTTGAACGCTGAAAAATGGTATTAAAGGTACTATTAGTACTACTAATATAGATATTGTAACAATGTAAGGTATCATTACTGCCAGAACATTTGGAAAACGCCTTTTTCTTAACAGATCAACGTATGGAGAAAGGGTAGACATAATAATGAAGGAAATAAATATTACAACCAAGATCTCTTTTATTTCGATTGCAAACCATACAAAAGCTATTATAAGAATTGCCCCGAGGAAATGGTTTTGGATGATGTATTTTAGAATTGGGTTTTTCATCTGTTTACTTCTTTGATTAGTATATACGGTAGGTTAAGTATTGTCAAAATCTAAGTTATGCACATTGATTTTGTGCTGAAATAAAGGTAGAATAAAATCATATATTTGCCCCTGTAGCTTAACGGATAGAGCAACTCTCTTCTAAAGAGTAGGTTGTGGGTTCGATTCCCGCCAGGGGCGCAGAAAGGGAGTTTGTGGGGCTGGCAGAGGACTGGCTCTGCGCAGTAAGATACGCGAAGACCTCTGCAAAGCCCTGATTATATTCTGAGACAAGCCGCCGATTGTTTAAAAAGAAGTTCGAGCCGACAGTTTTGGCGAAGATTGCTAAATCTTCGCATGTATTTTTTGCACGCGCGATTTTTCGGCCCTGGAGAGCCCTATCTATAAATTCGGCGCTGGTAACAAATTTACGACTTTTCCCTCTCAAAATTTAGATTAAGTGATTTCCTAAGAAGCTTAATGAAATTGTAATATTTATGAATACTGACACCAGATAATTCAAGGGGTGTTTTGTTTCTTCTTTTAACAAATCTACTGAAAATCAAAATCTTACCAATAAACTTTTTTCTACCTTTTACGAAAAGATTGCAGAAGAATTTGAAGCGAAAAGTGTTGGGAATTCAAAATTTCTAACTTCATCAACGATACTTCTAGAAGAATATCTTTAAAATCAGACTAGAAATATAAAGAGGTATGATTTTATGACATTTTTACGTAATTTGTTACAAAACGCCCACCAACAATGATACCTTTGTCCAACCGGACATGGAGAAACTATTGTTATGAATTTATCCATTATCCATATCCTTTTGTAGTACCCTGATGAAGCTTTGGATATGTCATAGAATATAAGTCAGCAGCCTCTTTTTTAGTTAAAGTCTTGTCGGGATGCCGTAAGATAATTCTTACTAAAACATTATCTTTGTCTATTGTTGCCCCAAGCCTCTTTCTTGCAATTGGGGTCAACTTATCGAAAGGAGTTCTTTCTAGGATATCCACTTGCTCTAATAAGTCAGAATTATCTCCAAAGACACTTCTGATTGCTTCGCAAATGTCTTCTTCTGAGTCGTTTTTACTAACGCAATATGACATATCTCGAGACATTGCTGGCTGATTAGATACGTTTATAAACTTTTCCATATTTGTCATTTGTCTAATAACGCGTGGATCAACAGATCGTATCAATCTTATATCTGGCAAGTTTTTCCTAGCCATAATTAGCCGTTCTATCCCCATACCTAACGCTAACCCAGAGTACTGCTCTGGATCTATACCGGCATTTCTTAACACCTCTGGATGGGTAAGGCCTGCCTCAAGAACTTCTATTTCTTTGCCATCAATTCCAGCGTAAACTTCAATACCATCAACTGTATATGGATGTTTAGCCTCATAAACAATCATCTTTGCATCTGGACATGCCGCTTCAAAAACTGTTTTTGCTAATTCTAATAAATCTTCTTTGGTTGTCCGTCCATATTCACTATTTTTTTGAAGTGTCCATACGTCTATCTGATGAAAAACATCTAAGTGTCTAGGGTCAATAACGTCGCGCCTATAAACTAAGCCAGGAAACACGAGAGTTGAACGATCTATGTCTTTTTCTAATTTAGAAAACGTAGACGGGATTAGTGCTGATGTATGAGTCCTAAGAACATGATCTTCGTCAGTATACCTTGTATATGTAGATGACCTTCCTGGATTCCCAGGAGTAAACAACAGCCTGTCAAAATTGTCTCTTGCTTTTACAATAGGGTCACCTCTTATAATGCGTATATCGGGGAAATTATGTTCTCTTAATTTGCTAATCACTTGGTCGTAAACTCGACCAACTATATTTCTTTCTTGTCTCTCTTCGGTTGGCAAGGTGAGGTCGTTGACAGACAAAAGTCTTTCAATCTTTTCAGGAGAAGACACCTCGAACTTGAGCGGCATTAGAAGATTTGGATTTTCCAAGGGTACTTCTAACTTTGCTTTTAGTAAACTACTCATAGGTTGTGGTTGTACCCTTTCATGGCTTGAGAAAGACATAAGCTTATTCCACTATTATTTACGGTTTCCACTATACCATATCATTCGTAAATTGTACAGGGATTGTATAAGTCAAGGACATTTGCGACATACCTCCTTTCTCAAGAAGATATTGTAACGGGCTTTTAAGACCCAATGATTTATGTGGCCTTTTAGAATTGTACCAAATTAGGTAATCGACCAGTTTTTGATTAAAAAGTATTTTGTCATGAATAATGTCTAAGTTGTTGTCAATGAATTCCTCTTGAACAGTTCTGTTGTATCTTTCAATGTATGTATTAATCTTAGGACATCTAGGATATGAGAAAAGATGGGGAATTTGATCCTCTGTTAACTGTTGGTCAAACTCCCCAAGATTCTCCGAACCATTATCTGACTGCCAGTCTTTAATTCTTCCTGGATAAACACTTTTAAATCTTTGATAAAAGTCTTTATTGTTACGGCTAGTTAAACTTTTGTAATTTAAGGTTAAGATAAATTTCATCTTGGCATCAATAGCAGAAATGAAATAATCTTTTATCCCATCAGTTATTCTTTGTACAGCATCTGATTGTATATGGCCAAAATTATCGAGTTTTGGCGGATGTTTAACCCTAAGTCTCTTTTTCTTTTTAGCCTCATTTCTAGCCCATTTAGAGTTTGGGTTATGATAGATTCTGCCAGACTTTTGGAAAAAGAATTTATGCCTTTTGATGATATTGCCAATTGTTGACTCCGATACAGTTTTGATTCCCACATTTGCGCAATGTTCATCAAGCTCTATTTTAATTTTCTCCTTACCAGTTCTTGGATGATCTTTTCTGTATTGTTTGATAAAATCAACAATCTTTTGACTATAGCTTACTCTCCTTACAGTTTTAGGTTTTGTTGAGTAAGGAATTAAAGATTCTAATCTTCCTCCACTTTTTGCCAATCGCTTTCTCCAACGACTAATAACCTTACGGTCTGCTCCAAAAGCTTTCATTGTTGCCTCTTCTCCAAACTCATCATAAAAGTTAATAATCTCCATTCTTTTCTTTGCAACTTCAGATAAAGAGTACCCTCTTAGACTGGAAAGCATACTTAGCGCCTCCTTCCAGCCTTTGATTCTACTAAATATTGGGTATGCTTTCGTAGATACTCCGGTACTACTTGCCACTATCTGAAATGTCGCAAATGTATTTTAACTTATTCAGGGATTTGTCGAGATAAGCATAAATCAATATAAGACTATTTTAATATATACTCAGCTCTTTTGCTTTAACGGATGAGCAAATTCCTTATCTATAGACTCTATATTTTTATTTGTAAAGTTAAACCATATCCGAAGATCCATTTATTATTTTCAAAAAAGTCTTGCCACCAACTTTCATCGCTTGCTTTAACTGTAATGCTAGTCTTGAATTCTGATAACTTCCCTTTCCTATCGAGAATCTGCTCGATATCTTTCTGATAAAGTAACTCCTTCAATTTTAGATAACTCTTTGATAATTCTTGTTATACTTTTGGCATCTCTTCCTTGAATTGCTTTGATAATTTCTCCTTCTTCTGCCGATACCAAAGAAAAACTGCCTTGCGGAATTTCTATTTTATCACGAAGAGATTGTAAAAAAGCAACCAATCTCCAAAAATTTTCATAACAATCGTCCAGATTAACACTTGCCTTAATTTTTGTAGGTTTTTCAGAGTTTTCCTCTAATATTTTTCTACGTTTATCTCTTATAGAAAGAGCTAGCCGTGGAGAAAATTTATCATTTTTCTTAATAAGAACTACCGTGCATAAATAGTCAACTCGGTCTTTTTCGAGGAGCACAAATCGCTTTATTAACCTATTTTCTTTTTGATAAAAGAAGTAATAAAACCCATTACTAGGAGTTGGATGTATCTCTAAAGAAGAGAAATCATCGTTGCCCACTTTGAAGCTATCATTTTACACTAAATCCCATTCTAAGCCATCCATAAATTCTGTAGCAAAATTATACGCCTGAATTAAATTATTAGCAATTAATTGACTAATATATTATGTTTGGGTCTAGATAAGCTTAGCTAACTCAATATGTTAGAATAGATTGTCTAGACAATGAAAAATAAGTATTTTAATCGTTCCCATATTTCTGAAAAGAAATTTAGACAGATTTTAAGGTTATTCTGTAAAGATTATACAGCATTTGCTGTAAGCGATGCCACTGGAATTTCAAGGATTACAATTAATAAACTCTATGCTCTGTTTAGAAAAAGAATATTACTTTTAATTGACAGTAATCTTTTAGACAAAGAGGTGGAAATTGACGAAAGTTACTTTGGAGCAAGAAGAGTTAGAGGAAAACGGGGAAGAGGAGCAAAAGGAAAAACTCCTGTAGTGGGTTTATTAAAAAGAAAAGGCAGAGTATTATACTCAGATCATCCCAAACTGCTCTAGACATGAACTAATGCCTATTATTAAAGGTAAAATTCTTGCAGACACAACTATTTATACTGATGGCTGGAAATCTTATGACGGATTGGTGTTAAACGGATACAAACATTACCGTATCCATCACCATGAAAACGAATTTGCCAGAGGAAAAAATCATGTCAATGGCATTGAATCTTTTTGGAGTTATACTAAAAGAAGATTATTGAAATTTAACGGTATTCACAGAACTAAATTTTTACTGCATTTAAAAGAATCCGAATACCGGTGGAATATTAGAATAAATAATGGTAATATGTACAAAGAGTTACTGAAAGACTTTAGAGAAAAACCGTTCTAAAGTTATCTAGACCCATTGTATTAGCAAGCCATATTTTAAAAGCGCCGTTTACCTCCTCTATGGTTTTCGCATTGATGACGGATGGCACAAAATCTCCCTGTACAAACTTCCAGAATCTCTCTATTTTTCCTTTAGTTTCCGCCCTGTTTGCCCAGATGAGCTTGATACCTGCCTGTTTTGCATACCACTCGTAATCTGCTGTACCAAACCTTGCTCTTGCTTTGTATTGTGATCCCTCATCTTGAAGCATCTTATCAGGAAGTCCGCATTTAGAAAGAGATTCATACCAGATTTGAAACACATTCATCTTTCCTTGAGTTTTAAACCATCTTCCTGCTGGTACAAATCTACTATGGTCATCAAGAGTTGCGATAAGGTAAAGGATACTAATATTTGGAAAATCAATCTTTCCCATAATATCTGTTTGCCACAGATCATTGGGAGCTGTTGCTTCAAAACGGATAATCGCTTTTACTCTCTTTAAATTTTCCCTTCCTAATCCTTTAGCAACTAAAATTCTTTGAACCTGATGTTCGCTTAGAGAAAGTTTTAGCTCATCTCGAATGTTTCGCGCCGAACGCCATCTATCCTTTTGTTTTAAAGCAATAATATCTTCTTTTTGTTTCTCGGAGAGTTTTCGATAATTGCTATGTCTATGATCTTTTAATCCAGCCTCTCCTTTTTGGACAAATGCCTTTTTGTATCTCTCAATACTTCTTCGTGAACAAGATAAAAGATTTGTTGCCTTAGAAATATTGATTTCTCCTGAAAGCAACCCTTTGATTACATCAAGACGTTTTCCTATAGGTTTTTTCATTTACTCACCTCCTTTTTTAGGAGATGAGCATACTCCGTTTTTATCTACGACAGTTGAGATGTCAAAGTGCTACGACAACTGAGATGTTCCATTACATAGTTGACGGAGAGAACAATAAGTATGCGCTAAAAACAGTAAATTCACTTAATCATCTTCAAAATATTTGACTTCAAAAACATTTTACTTTATACTTCATCAGCTGTTTTATGTATTTAAATGAAAGAAAAACCACAATACTCTTATAGGGATGGTAAATCGGAGGCAGTAATGTTTGTGTTTAAAAGAAACAATCAGCTACTGATTGAGCACAGATTTGATAAAGAACCTCCTGAGCCATATATTCCGAATGGCTCAATAGAAATGAGAGATAGAATAGCAGCCGGAGACAAAGGAGATTATAGAGAGGTTGCTTTACGAAGGGAAATTGATGAAGAATTCAGAGGAAAGATAACACCGATAAAATACGAATATTTATCAGAATTTACCGTAGAACAAAGAAAGTCAATTTTTTATATTTACGAGGTCTCCGAGTGGTTAGGGGAGTTCGAAAGATACAGTGTCGAAGAGGGCAAAGTAGCAGCAGAGCTGGAATGGGTTAATGAAGTAAGGGCACGAACACTTTTTATATACCCATTACTTTTCCACGCTTTAGATGTGGCGTTTCCCAAAAAATAAATTTCTATGAATGAGCATTTTCCTAAACTGCTAGGTCTTCCAGCACCTGGTAAATCTAAAATTGGAGCCGAGATTATTGCACCAAATCAGACATCAGAAATAGAGAAGAAACCAGCTGTACATGGAAGAGATTTAAACTCCTCAGACCTTCTTCTATTAGGAGTAAATGATTCTTTAAAAAAAATTATGAGCGAAGAATATGGTATAGACAGTAACTTTGGCTCAGAATTTCCAACTGCTTTTTCGACAACAAGTAGGAAAGTTATTATAGATGATGGAAAACACAAATACTTTATAAAAGAAAAGCCCAAATATTCTTGTAATCCATATAATCTTTCTCTTTCTGCGCGATTTCAGCAATTTCTTTCTCATAGAACAGACTTTGTCCCAAGAATTATTAATACAAAATCTGGAAATCCATATCTCCAAATTGGAGAAACACACTTTTTAACTACAGAATTTAAGGAAGGAAGAATATTTAATGGTAGTATACAAGATACTGCAAATGCAGGAGCTACACTTGGCAAGATACACCTTCTATCTAAAGAATTTGATTTTCCAGATCTCCGTAAAAGATATGCGGGAGAAGATACCTTACAGTTTATTAACATGGCTGACCAATTAAAAGGAGCGCAAGATGATGAATGGAAGCAAAAAGCAGTCCTGGCTTTAAAAGATATAGTTGATAAGTACAGTGGACAGATGGATCAGGATGTGCCATACCTTGTAAATCATGCAGATTATGCGCCATTTAATTTAGTTTATGATAAAAACGGCACTGTTGTTGCTGTAAATGATTTTGATAATGTTGACTATCGTCCTAGAATAAGAGATCTTGCAGGCGCTGTAATCTCATTTTGCGATGGACTTAGTTATGCAGGAACTACTTCAACCTTGCGAAAGCCTATCACAACGTCATTAAATCTAGAAAAAGCAAAAGCTTTTATCAAGGGCTATGCAGCAAATTCACCAGCCTTGTCTCCGAAAGAAAAAGCCGAGTTAGTTGGCGAAATGAACATACGATGGGCAAAAATTATGTCTCTGGGAATTGTTAGGGGTGATTTTAGTTATCGCGATGTATTAGAAGCATTATCTTTCCAAGCCTTTGTAGAAAAAAATATACCAACAATATTATAGAAATATAATAATATTGAGCCACACTTATTGAACTTTAAGATAATCTTATCTATAATACTTACGTTTTTATATTCAGATAATATCTTACCATATGACAGCAGAATCAAAAAGAAAATTTTTAGAAAATCATAGAGATAGAATGTTACCCCTAAAAAGGGTGCTCGATGAGAATGGACTAGATATACCAAAAAATCCTAACCCAAATGCTAAAATTCCACAGAGATGGTTATTAAGAGATGAATCTAACAAAAATCGTTTATTAGACATAAATCAACGAAACTTCCAGCCGCAATCTGGTCAAATGGGTAGCTATGGTGTGTTTCTAGGAGATTGTTTAACAGCCCTTATGCATTACAAGTCTGGGGCATATTATCTCTTTGATAGAGATACTATAGATGGTGATTGGCTATCTATACCATCGGAAAGCTATACGGAGCAAATGAAACGAATAGGCAGGCAACATAATCTCAGGATAGAACGTCTAAGCGATGGTTTGATGGCAGAAACAATACTGTTTAAACACTCAGTGACGTACCAACCCACTACAGGAATAGTTACTGTACCTTATCCACTAGATCTTGATAGGGTGAGTGCAATTTTTCTTTCTAGTGGTTTTTTAAATCCTGACGAGTTAAAATCTTTACCGAGCAACTTAAGGGAAAAAATAACAACTTTCTAATGAGGAAAGTCATTGATTTATATGTGGAACATTTGTTTCTAAAATTGCCTCAACAATATTGCCTAATTCTTTAATTTCTTTTCTTACAGACTCAGCTGAATCGCTACCATGAGTTAAATTATTAGGTAGTTTTTCCTGTAAAGCATATTTACCCCTAATGCTTTCAGGATCTGCTTCGTTTGGCCTTGTCTTTCCCATCTTATTTCTCCACCATTCAATAGCATTGCCCTCTTCTCTGTAAATCAGAAGAAATGTTAATGGTCCTGATTGTCCAAAATTATAAATAGTATCCCAAACTGTTTGACCCTGTGCATTGGTAGTGATCTGAGAATATTTCTGTTTTACATCGCTATAAAAACTTTCAACTTGATTTCCAGTTAGTTGTGTAGAAAAAGTAAAAACTACGTTTTCTTCGCTTATTTCATTTAGCAATACTTTAGCCGCTTCGTCGTCATCTTTTGGAAGATTTTTACCTTCATTTACATGAGGCTTAATAATTCCAAGTGTAATTTTATTTTCATCTATTAAATTTTGCAACTCAGGATGCTCCAATAGTGCTTTAATTTTTACTAATCTTATCTGTTCTAGTTGGTCTAAATTTATCGACCCCTCTTGTAATCCACGTATAGCTTCACTTGCTCTTCTTCGAGTAGAAAAAGCTTGTGGGGCTTCTATTTGCTGGAATATTTCTGGTTTTCTCATGAATTCTTTTTTTTCTTTAATTTTGCCATTTTATTCAAAAAAATTAAAAATTTGTCAAGTTTCGCAATGTCTCTTTTTACATTATTTACCTTTTCCTGATTTTTAACTGACTTTAACGAAATTACCATATTCAATGAAGCAAGCATATCATTTTTTTGTCCTTATCCCAACCTAGACACCTATAATAATGCGTTAAGATGCCTGATTAAAGTTGTTATAGCAATCTATTTTGAATATTCATTTACATAGTGTTGTGGATAATAAATGGGTATTTCAATTAAAAAAGGTCCGTCAATATTATCATATTTTTTAAGTAATTTATTAAATTCCTCAATGTTTTGCGCTTTATCAGACTGACAGCCATTTGCCTTTGCCAATAAATCAAAATCAACTTTGCCAAATGAAGTATTTTTTTTATTCATATTTTTGTACTTTCCTTTTAATTGATATCTCTCTATTAATGCGTTTGAGCTACTGTTTAAAACCACGATTAAAATTTTCAAACCAAGTCTAACTACTGTTTCAATATCCCCGTCATTGGAGTGAAATCCACCATCACCTGCAATCACAACAACGGGCTTATTAGGGTTTGCAATCTTAGCTCCCATTCCTAATGATAAACCTGTTCCAAATGAAGATAATCCTTCCGAAGTCACGTAATATTCAGGTTTATCATTTTTAAAGAAAATGCTAGACAAATGCCTGTGCATTCCTATGTCATTAGCTAAAATATAATCCTCATTAAAATGATCATTCAAAGAATTTAAAATTTGAGGATGAGTTATTCCGTCTTTGTAGTGAGTTTTATCTTTAAGTAATTTATTAATTTTATTATTGATCTTATTTATCTCGATAAGTTTTTTATTTTTATAACCCTTTAAATAATCTTTTAGTAAATCAATGCTTTTATCTAAGCGGGATATTATATTGACGTGCG
Source organism: Patescibacteria group bacterium (assembly GCA_038062115.1). GTDB lineage: Bacteria > Patescibacteriota > Microgenomatia > Levybacterales > UBA12049 > JBBTXS01. The sequence goes on along the minus strand of JBBTXS010000028.1, from coordinate 24,917 downwards.
GGTTTAGTGCCTTATGAACATTATTATGATATGAATTTATATTTATCAAAACCTTGGGAATACTATTACTAGGCCATAAAAATGGATGTCTTTCGCATAAATCATAACCAATAAAAATAAGAGTATCTGCTTTATTAAATATTTTTTCGTTCACATTTTCTTTGACCACTGAATCTATATAGGAACTTAAAACACCATAATTTAATGGTGAATTTCTATTTATAACTCCCTTTGCGGAATACGTTGTAATTACAGGAATGTTTGTATTTTCAGAGAATTTTTTAACTTTACTTATCGTTCCCTCAGTTTTAACTATTGCATCACCAGCTATTATTAAAGGGTTTTTACTCGATTTTATAATCTTAGCGGCCTCTTCTACTAAATTTTTAATATCATAATCTTCAGATATTGAAGGGAGAATGACATCCTTATTCAAGCTTGTTGCTGTTGCAGAATCAATCTCTAGATCAGAAGACAAGATATCAATAGGAATTGATATCACAGATGGCCCAAATGGAAAAGTCATTGAAGCTTTCAATGCTGACTCAAGAGCAGATTTAAGCTCATTGGGACTTTTGAGCTCGTATGCATATTTTGATAAAGGTTTTGCTATAGATACATTGTCAACACATTGATGCATGTCATTATATATAATATATGGCGTCTCTAATTGAGCTACAATCAAAATCAATGGGTAACGATCAAGCGTTGCTGTAGCAAGAGCAGTCATATAGTTAGTAATACCTGGTCCAAGCGTTCCAAAACAGACCTGCGGGCTTCTTGTGAACCTTGAAATGGCAGTGGCCATAACACCAGCTGTCATTTCATGTCTAGTTAAAATAAATTCAAAATCTTCTAATGTGTTAAACGTCAAAGAACTCTCTTCTCTGCCAACAATTCCGTACATTTTATTTATTCCTACGGATAAAAGATATTTTTGGAGTAGTTCGGAAAAAGGAATTGTCATATTTAACAATGATTTTAATCCAAAGATAGTGCTTTAGCAAGGCGCTGCATATTTATCTAAAATTTAAGGTCACTTTAATTTTGATTTGTACTTAAGCAAGTCATGTCTAAAAATAAGCAGCAGTGTTTTTAATCAAGTTAGATAAGCTTCTTTTCTCTACTCTTCTCACTACTTTTGCTAAATCCGAAATTCTATAATCGCCCTTAAGGACAGATAAACATAATGTCCATAGCCAGATAATTTCTGCTATTGTACTGAGTAAGACAACATCTTTTTTGGACAAAGAAAAATCTCGTACATATGACTTCATAATTAATTTAAATTTACTTTTTTGTGGCTCAAGAACGACTGGAAGTTTCATATTTGTTAGTGAACCAATATAGTTGAACATTGTAGATGAAACTAAAAATTCGGCTAAATCATGTAATTTTGGTAGTTTTTTTGCATTATCAAAATCGTTTATTGCAACGACTTCGTTATTTCTAAATATAATGTTAAAAATAATAAAATCACCATGGCTCATTAAGTATTCCTTTTTGGGCAAAGAAATATATTCTTTTTTCAGCATTTCTAAACACTTAATTATTTTTCCATAAATTGAAGATTCTTTTTTTGATCTAGCATATTTTTTAATTAAAGGAGTCAGTTTGGCTACTTCATATGACTCAATCCGCTTTAGAACATCAAGCGGTACGTCTTTTTTACTTGTAAATTCTTTGCCAATTTTTTGCAATTTATTGAGAGCTTTTAACATTGAGTTAACATCTTGATCAGACCCATTAAAGACTCTGCCTTTTTTATACTCAGTCAAAAAGTAAAACCTGCTTTTCCACATAACAAAGCACTCATCTTTTTTTGTAAGCCTAATTTTAGGTACAACATCTAGCTTGAAACTTGCATATCTTTGAAATCTACCTGATTTATTTAAGGAAAGTTTATCGCTAGAATATTCAGGTTTTTCTTTAAGGAAAAATGTGCCCTTATCGGTGTGAATAATAGCTTTTCTGGAAGTAAACGAAACATACGGCGGATACTCAGTGGAAATTATTCTAAACTGATAGTTTTTTTCAAGAAATTTTTCAAAACCTAGAAATTCACTAGATTTAAAAAGAACAAGGTCGTGTTTATTTAGGTTCGGCATGTTTTTAGTATTATAACAATTATTTGGTTTTTGGTACATTTTGATGTAAAATTGCAATACAAGACATGAGACAATTTCTCTTGATGAATAAAATTAAACCTGGTGATAAAGTTGCTATTCTGTCGCCATCATTTGCTGCTCCAGGAAAATGGCCTCATGTTTATGAGCTAGGATTGAAACGACTACGAGAGATTTTTGAATTAGAACCAGTAGAATTTCCGACTACTAAAAAGGTTGGAGCTTCCAAAGAAGAACGAGCTAAAGATTTAATTGCAGCTTTTGAAGATAAAGAGATTAAAGGTGTTATATCTTCTCTTGGAGGAGACGATCAAATAACCTACATTAAGAATTTGCCAGCCGAGCCATTTAAAAGTAATCCAAAACCCTACTTTGGCTACAGTGATAATACTCACTTTATGAATTTTCTTTGGTTGAATAGCATACCATCATATTATGGCGGCGCTTTATTTACGCAATTTGCAGAGCAAGGAAAAATACATGAATACACCCTTAAATATTTGAAATTAGCTTTATTTGAAAAAGGCGAATTTGAACTAGAAGCGAGCAAAGAATATAACGACATTGATTTAGACTGGAGTGATACGGAGAATCTAAAAAAACAAAGAACTTATGAACCAAACGAAGGTTGGGTTTGGGATGCTGATCAAAATACTGAAGGAATCACCTGGGGCGGTTGTTTAGAATCAATAGATGAGCTCCTAAGACATAGTGTTGAAATTCCATCTTTAGAAGATTTTGAAAATATTATTTTAATGACCGAAACATCAGAAGAAATACCAACTGCTAATTATGTTTATAGAGTTTATAGATCTTTAGGAGAAAGAGGTATTTTGGAAAGAGTGAAAGGTATATTAGTGGGAAGACCAAAAGCTTGGGAATTTGATAGGCAGAACAGCAAGGAACAAAAAGATAAATATCGTAAACAACAGGGAGACGCAATTCTAACAACAGTCAGGAAATATAATAAGTCCATACCAGTAGTTCAAAATTTGGATTTTGGACATAGCGATCCTCAGGTTCCAATGCCTTACGGCAAAAAAGTCAGAATTGATTCTAAAAAAAGAAAAATATATGCAGAGTTTTGATTCAATTCATCATGATGTCAAGGGTCAGTTATATGAATAAAATAACCAAAGAATACATCAAATCTTTGTCTTATACGGACTTTATATCTTTCATAAAAGAAACAAATCGTTGTCCTGGTGGAAAGAGCTCCATAAGAGAGATCGTTCATAATACATTTGTAGAACAAAATTGTAAAATTCTTGATGTTGGTTCAAATACCGGATTCAATTCTCTTGAATTTGCTCATATAACTAAATCCAAAGTTTATGGAATAGATATTTCTGAAAGTTGTGTAAATGAAGCAAATTATACATTGAATAAAGATACTGAAGACGTAAGGAAGAGGGTGGTTTTTAAAGTTGGATCTGCTTATGATATTCCTTTTGAGCAAGGGTATTTTGATTTAGTGATGTGTGGTGGAGCCACTTCCTTTATGGAAAACAAGAAAAAAGCTGTAAGCGAATATTTCAGAGTCCTAAAACCCTGGGGATTTTTAGCAACTACCCAATTATTTTACAGAAAGAAACCACCAGAGCAAGTATTAGATGCAGTGAGTGGGATAATTGGTGCTCAAATAAAATATTTCAATAAAAATGACTGGCTGAATGTTTTTAATACAAATAATAAGTATGAATTGTATTATTTCAAAGAGTATAAATTTGAAAATAAATCTAGAAAAGATGTAGAAGAATATGTAACTATGTTTTTACAAAAGCCTCATATTGCTAGCTTAGGCCAAGAAATTAAAAAAGAAATATATAAAAAATGGCTTGGCTATATGATAACATTTACCCAAAACAATAAATATTTATCATATTTTATTGCGCTTTTTAGGAAGAATTTTTACCTAGAAGAAAAAGAATTTTTTATTAGAGAACGAGCATGAGTAACGATTTTAAAAACAAAATCAAAAAATCTGACAATAACTATTTTAATAAAGATAGAGATGATTTTAAATTACCTGTCTATGATGGGAAGACCCACTATATAGAAGTAGCGAAATCACCTTATTTTCAAGCTTTGTCTGTGTTGAGGCATTATATTAAACTAGCTTGTGATATTTACTGGGGAGACATGCAACATGCGTATAATCTTGACTTATTTATGATTACGCAAAGTATTTCCTCTCCAATGGGTCCTGGATCAGATTCGAAAGCGATAAATCTAAAGTTTGGTAAATTTAATGTCTACTTAACTGATTCTTCACAATTTGGTTTTGAGCCTCTTCTTGTAAATGGAATTAAGAAAGTTTATTGCTATTTACCTTCAATGAGGGGCGAAAAACCAGATAAAAAACACTTGAATCAGTTTTATCATTGTGAAGCGGAAATATCAGGAACCCTACGAGAATTAAAGCCACAAATAGAAGGTTATGTAAAATTTCTAGCTGAAACTCTTGTGTCCATGCCAAATATCTTGAGTTTATTAAGTGCTAATTCGAAAATGTCAATTAAAAAGTTACAGTCACTATTGCGAGCAAAGAAATTTCAAGAAATGGAGTTTGACAATGTAGTGGAGATACTAAAAGATTCTAGGAATGGAAATTTAATTAACGAGATCGAATCTGGCCAGGATGTTTCAGGCAAAGCAGAATTAAAGTTAATGGAAATACTTAAAACAGGAATTCCTATTTGGGTTAATCATTACGATAGAAACAGAGTAGCTTTTTATCAAAAACCCTACAAAGAGAATAAAGTTATAAATGCAGACTTACTGTTTCCTCCGATTATCAAGGGTTCATTTGGAGGAGAAATTGTTGGAAGTGGCCAAAGACAAGATAATGTAGGCGAAATGTATGAATCTTTAAGAAGGCAGGGTATAAACCCTAAGCCTTATGAGTGGTACATTGATTTAAGAAGACTTAAAAACTATAAACCAACTTCTGGTTTTGGATTAGGAATTGAAAGATTTATTGCATGGGCGCTATGTAGAGATAGAGTGCGAGATGTTATTTTATACCCAAGACTTAAAGATACTGTTAGTCTTCCATAATTTTTATCTTCTAATGCGAACTAAAACCGAGAGATGTCATCAGCGACTATTTTTTTAAAGTCTTTTTAATCCACCCTTACCATATTTAATAATCTGTCCAATCTTCGAAACTGTTGATGTTGAAGTTTTAACTTTTTCTGCAATTTCATCATAAGTCTTGCCGTCAAGAATTAATTTTGCAATTTTAATTCTCTGGGCTAGGTCTAGAATTTCTTCTTCGGTTAATAAGTCATCGGCCAATTTCCACCATTCCGGCCGATTCTTTTTGGTGGCGGTCCGCCAGGCACCAGTCGGTGACTGGCTCCGCCGCCCCCGCCCAAAATGGAGTCGTTGCTAAAAGGAGTCCTTCGATAAACTCAGGATAAAGGCACGCGATAGATTGACTTCACGATTGCAAAACCTAGCAAAGAGCGTGCCCGACTATCGCGAGCCCCGCTGGAATATCTTTAATTGAAATAGTTGCGGGGCGAGCCAACAAGAATTCATAAGGTCGCCAGAGGCGACCGAAGGTGCTAGAAAGAGAAAGGGATAAAACAAAGAAGGCGGGGGCGAAAAGCGGATCACCCCGCCGACTGCAGGAGATACTAAATATAAATAAAAGCAGGGAAGATACTGTACCAAGATACTAAATATAGAAACACATGGGCAAGTCGCCCCATAGGGCGACCTCTCGCACAAAGGCGGGGTCGCCGCCACCATAATCGGGTGGGTAGGTTGATACGGAATATGCTATAATCAAACGAGTTTAAGTCCGGCTCTTTACTTAAAAAATCGCGCTTCTTTCGTTTGTGCAAAAAATACATAGAGCGAGGCCGAAGGCCGAGCAATATAAATAATAGGAGGAGCGAAGCGACGACTACCTTTTAGTAATAAAGGAAGTCCGAACTTTTACATAATAGGGCGCAACCTACGAAAAAGACTTTTATGTACTATTCAAAAGTTTCCAGAAATAAATATATAATTCGACTTATAAGAAAGGAAGAAATTGGACTTAATCTTTGGGATCTAAAAGGTAGGCTATGAGAGAATTGAACTCTATAGCCTCTCGTGATATACTTAATTTACAATTCTGGTGGTATTAGCTCAATGGCAGAGCATCAGGTTGTGGACCTGAGGGTTGGCGGTTCGAGTCCGCTATACCACCCACATCTGAAAATAAAATATGACACAAATTTACGCGGCAGCATTTTTGTCATGAACGATTCTATATACCACCTTGAATTGTTTTTTTACTGTTGATATAGTAGTGATGCCATGCTCGAACAAAATGTGGAATTTCCTGCAATAAAAACTATTAATCTTTCAAAGCAGTTTGACCACATAAAGGCTGTTAATTCTGTCAATCTTGAGATTCAAACCCCTCAGGTCTATGCACTTATTGGACCCAATGGATCAGGGAAAACTACCCTTATTAAACTGCTTGTAGGGCTCCTCAGGCCAACTCATGGATCTGTCTCTATTTTTGGACATGATATTTTGCAAGAAGGAGAAAAAGCAAAAGAGATGTTTGGGTATATATCAGATGATCCAAGCCCCTATGATTATTTAAGCGGAATTGAATTTCTTACTTTAACAGGAAAATTGAGAAGACTTCCATCTTCTGTAATACATGATCGAATTTCAGAACTCCTATCGCTTTTTCCCATTCAAGACATTGTGTATCAACGTATGGGGCTTTATTCCCGTGGTAATCGACAAAAGCTTGCATTTCTTGCTGCGTTTATTGCACAGCCAAGATTGCTCATTATTGACGAGCCAATCGTAGGTCTTGATCCTACAAGCATTGACATTTTTGGAAAGGCACTCAAAACGTTTGCGAGAAATGGTGGAACAGTCTTTTTTGCCACGCATATACTTTCATTTGCAAAGAGGTACGCTGATCGCGTTGGTATAATGCATGCTGGAAGAATTGCTCGGGAGGAAAACATTTCACTCCGTGTGTCTCTTGATAAATGGTATGGGGAAGAAGTAAATAAATCGCAATGAGAGAAATTATTATTTTTTTTGCTACAGATGTATTATCAATTCTTCGTTGGTACAGGACTCAAACAATAAGCAAGCTCGTTGTACTCTTAGGATTTTCTTTGGTGTTTGGATTGGTAGCAATGGGTATATTTTTCTACACCCAATTTTTTTTCAAAAATCTTGCAAAATATGATTTGTACGGATTCCTTACTGCAACTTATATGATTCATGCCGCAATTGTAGTTCTTTTCTGGCTTGTCCTTGGAAGCAGTATTGCATCGCATATTACCTATCTTTTTACTCCAAGTAAAAAAAATGATTATCTTCTTACTCTTCCTATTGCACCGTCAAAGTTGGTATGGTGGTTTTTTATTCGTTCGTCTTTACTAAATATCATTGTGACTGTTTCTATAATTCTTCCGGCACTATTCTCTTTTGGGATAGCTTTTTTCGCCTCAAAACTTTTCTTATTTTTTCTTGCGTCGTGCGCTTTGATACTATTTCTTGTCTTATTGTCCAACAGTATTGGTGGATTCATAAGTTACATTATTGCCCACTATGTGAAAGGAAGAGGATTTATTGCAGTATCTATTGGCATGCTCATTTTTATCGCAATTGCAATTCTTCTTGCCAAATCAATTTTTCCTCAAGAACTGGCTGCGTTGCGCAGTGCAGAGGCTGAGGAATTTTTTAATGTTTATAATAGTTTGCCGTTATCGAACTCCTTACTACCTACATTTTGGTTAGTTCAGCTTATAACTTTTGGAAATCCCAGTTTTACTCTTGCAATTCTTGTTTTTACCTTCGCAATCGTATTATTTTCATTACATTTTCAATCAAGGACATATATTTCCCTTTGTCAATTACTTAAGGTTCACAAGAATACGTTGACTTCTTACAAAAAATATTCTGATAGAAACCTTGCTTTAGCAAAATTCCCTATATTTTATAAGGATTGGCTTTCTATTATTCGTTCTCCACAAGAAGTAGGATATGGCGTGTTTTTGCTTTCCATGGCATTCTTTTTCTTCCTTATATTAAGTAGAGCAGGATATATTGCGGAGATGGGCGGAAAAATAAAGGTTGATTTTGTGATTTTCTCTTTTGTATGGCTTCTATTTTTTACGACCGCGTATCTTTTACGACTTGTGTTTCCTCTTATGGCGCGGGAGGGAAAAAGCGCATGGTTTCTATTTACATTGCCTATCCCAATTAATAAAATTGTGTGGGTTAAGATACTTTCTGCATTGGTTCTTGTGATTCCCCACATTATTCTTTCGATATTCGTATGGTTTCTATTGCCATTTGACACGGATATTAGAATACTTGCGGTGGTAAGTGCTTTTTCTGTGGTGTTACTTTCGTTTTCAAATGGATTTTTAGGGACGATTGTTCCAAACTTTTCCCAAGGCCATGATCCTGAGAAAGTAAGTACTAGTACAATGGGCATTGTGGCACTTATTGTCTCCATAATTATTACTGGAGTAGTGGGATATATCATATATCAGTTTTTAAGTGGCATATGGTCTTCTCATGGGACGATTATAGTTATTCTGGAGATTGGTCTTCTTGTCATTTTGTCTCTTAGCCTTTTTTCTCAATACTTTAGTAGACGATACGAGTTCAAATGAGTAATGCAATAAACTTAACCGAAGCAAGAAAATATCTGTTGCAACTCATTCTGAAAGCTGGAGAAATTCTGAGAAAATACTAAATTCGATAAGTAAATAGAAAAAGCCGTTTTTATTGCGTAAGTTTAACTGTGGTTAGCATTATATCCAAAATATTTCTGTACTTTTCTTCAGCCTTAATAACAATTGTATTAGCTCCAGTTGGAGTGATAACATTTATAGAAATATTGCCATCTGAATCTTGTTGATTTTTTCTTGTGGCACTGACAGATGCAACTGTAACAGTTGCTCCTTTTTGTGGATCTAAGGCTAAGGCTTCTTTATATGTTCTTGTACCATAGGATGAAGTTATAGATAATGATCCTGCTTTTGTTGCATCCTTTGGGTTAAATACTACGTATTCTAAAATTTTTGGATCTTGTTGTGTTGTAATTTTTGCTGTCCAGTCAGGAGGATATTTTATTGAGTAAGCATACTTAGTACTTACAAATGCACTCCATGTTGCTATTGGATCTACAAGAGGCGCAAGAGTTGGCGTTGGTGTAATTGTAGGTGTTGGAACTTTTGTGGGAGTTGGAATAGGGGTAAATATGGGTGGTGCCACCAAAATCTCCTCTTGAATAGTTTTTGGAGGAAGGACTTTTTTCTTATTTGCAAATAATAGATATCCAGTTGAGCCCGAAGACAAAACAGCTAAAACTGCAAGAAAAATAATTATATACTTAGTTGGAATATTACGAATATTAAGAAACATTCTTGGAGAAGCCGGCGTTGGTTGTAAATCAGAAAAATTTTGTGGTTGATCTTGATTGTCCATCAATAAAATCATTGCACAAATGTACTTAACTTGTCAATATGCTGGTGGATTATTTCTGTGGAAACTCGAAGAACTTTCTATCTTTAAGTTTTTCTGGAAGAAAAGAAAGTTTTTCAGAAGCCGAAGTTTTTGGACCAACATAATTTGTACTCCAAACATAATTTTTTGCATATCCCAAGCTTTTCATAAGTTTTGTTGGGGCGTTTCGAAGATGTAGGGGTATTGGTTCATTTGGGAATTCGTATACTGCTTGCTTTGCTTGCTCTAGTGCGTTGGGAACATGTCGTGATTTTTTGGCAGTTGACAAGTAGAGACATATATGGGCTAAAATAAGTTGGGCTTCTGGCATGCCTACTTTGTGAATTGCATCAAAAGCTGCGTTTGCTTGGATTAAAGCTCCCCTATCTGCCAAGCCAATATCCTCGGATGCAAAAATAATCATTCGCCTTGCAATAAATTTTGGGTCTTCTCCATTTTCTAGCATTCTTGCTAAATAATATAAAGCTGCGTCTGGATCACTTCCTCGCATAGATTTGATGAATGCGCTTATGATGTTGTAGTGTTCATCCGCCTTTTTGTCATATAGACCTGCACTTCTAGTTTGAAAAACTTCTTTAATGATTTCTGGGGTAATCTTTTTGTCTTTAAAGCTAGTTACCGCTAAATCTAGCGCGTTTAACATAATTCGAGCATCACCACCCGAGAGTCGAACTAATAATTCTTTTGCCTCATTTGTAATTGTTTTGTTGTATCTTCCAACGCCTCTTTCTTTGTCGATGAGGGCTTTATTAATGATCTTTTCTAAATGTTCGTAAGACAAACTTTTTAGAACAAAAACTCTGCATCTTGAAAGGAGTGGGCTAATTACCTCAAACGAAGGATTTTCTGTAGTTGCGCCAATTAAAGTTAGTAATCCGCTTTCAACAAAAGGCAAAAGAGCATCTTGCTGAGCTTTATTCCACCTGTGAATCTCATCAATAAATAAAATTGTTTCTCGATTATATTGCTGGTTCTTTTTTGCGGAATTGATAATTTTTCTCAAATCGTCTTTTCCTGTTTGTGCAGCAGAAAGAGAGTAGAAGTCAGAATTGGTGGTTTTAGAAATAATATAAGCAAGGGTTGTTTTGCCGCTTCCTGGAGGTCCCCAAAAGATAATTGAAGAGAACGATTTGCCTTCAATCATCTTGCGGATGATTTTATCTTTTGAAACCAAATGTTCTTGTCCAACAAATTCATCAAGAGTTGTAGGGCGTAATCGATATGCAAGATTCATAGTTTGATCCGACTGATCCGACACCCTTCAGGTGTCAGTCTGAAAATTCAGAATCAGATCCTGAAACAAGTTCAGGATGACAAACAATAGAGATTCTGGACAAGCCAGAATGACATAAACTAGAGCCTAATTAGTCTCTCTCGCGTGTCTTACTCTTTCTACATGCTTTAGGTATTTTTTTCGAAGTCTTAGGTTTTGTGGAGTAACTTCAAGAAGCTCGTCATCTGCTAAAAAATCCAGATACTGTTCGAGACTCATTTTAAGAGCGGGAGTTAATGTAATTGGAATATCGCTTGTTTCCGAGCGGACATTGGTTTGCTTTTTTTCTTTCGTAACATTTATTTCTATGTCTTCTTTTCGAGAGTTTTGTCCAATTATCATTCCCTCATATACTTTAGTTCCTGGCTCTATAAATGTAACGCCTCTTCCTTGAGCATTATTTAAACCAAAAGTCAATGCAGTGCCAGTCTCGGATGCTATTAAAACTCCATTTCTCATATTGTTTATAGGAGGAGAGATAGGTTCGTATTTATCAAATGTACTGTTAGTAACAGCAGTGCCTCGGGTGTTGGTTAGAAGAATATTTCTTATCCCCAAAAGATTTTTGGATGGAATTTTATATTCAAATCTAGTTGTTCCTTTTCCATTTGCCTGCATGTTGGTCATTGCCGCTCTTCTCTCCCCTAGTTCTTTACTAACAACTCCTTGGAATTCGTCCGGAACATCAATTATTAAATCCTCAACTGGTTCCATTTCAACGCCATCAACAATTTTTGTGATTACTTCGGGTTTTCCTACTTGGAACTCATATCCTTCGCGTCTTAATGTTTCAATTAGAATAGACAAATGAAGCTCTCCGCGACCTGCCGCTATAAATTTATCGTCTTTTATTTCAAGCTTTAGACTTACATTAGTTTCTAATTCTTTTACTAGCCTTTCATAAAGTTCTCTTGAATTAGAATATTTTCCCTCCCTTCCTGCAAAAGGTGAGGTGTTTGCAAAAAAAGCTATTTTGATCGTTGGCTCCTCTATTTCTATTCTTGGAAGAGGTGTTGGATCAGTTGGATCAGCAAGGGTATCCCCAATTGTAGCATTTGCTACTCCGGTAAACTCAACAATTTCGCCTGCTTGCGCTTTGTCTATCTCAATTTTTTTTAACCCTTGGTTAATATATATAGCGTCAACAGTTGAAGGAGTTTTTTTATTATCTTCTTTAATAAGAACTACTTTCTGATTTTTCTCTAAAGTTCCTCTGGTTATTCTTCCGATAACGTGCTTGCCTTTATGAGAATCATAATCGAGTGCTGATATAACCATTTGAAAAGAGCCAGTCTTAACATTTGGAGCAGGAATATAATTAATAATAGTCTCCATTATAGGTTCTAGACTTGTGTTTTTGACTACATCTTCTAGTTTCTCCGCTGCTTTACCCTCTCGTCCTATTGCATACAAAACAGGAAAATTTAACTGGTCGGTTTTGGTTGCTAGTTCTAGAAAAAGATCGTTAGTTAGCTCAAAGCTTGCATTGATATCTGCCATTTTTTTATCTACTTTGTTTATTATCACAATAATTTTTAATCCAATTTCCAAGGCTTTTTTTAATACAAATTTTGTTTGAGGCATCGGTCCTTCGAGTGCATCTATAATAAGTAGAGCCCCGTCTGCCATGTTTAATGTTCTTTCTACTTCTCCAGAGAAATCTGCGTGTCCTGGAGTATCGATAATATTTATCCTGTAGTTTTTGTAGTTAATTGCAGTATTCTTGGCAAGTATAGTAATCCCCCGTTCTCTTTCCAAAGGATTAGAGTCTAAAATAGTTGTTTGTTGCATCTCAGCCGAATTCTCTCTAAAGGTATGAGACTGCTTGAGCATAAAATCAACTAACGTTGTTTTACCGTGATCAACATGGGCAATTACTGCAACATTTCTAATATTTTGCGATGATAGATTGTTCATATAAAATATACCTTTCTTCGTAGATAAAAAAACAGCAGAGACTACTCTAAGCTGTAGGTAAATTATATCACAATGTTGTTTTACTTTTTAGACCGCTTTATGTTAGCATTTAACTTGGGATTTGTTATTTTGTGTGAAAAATAAATTGTATTTGATCGTTATATTACTTTTTGCTTTAGTTTTAATATATGGAAATTCAAAAAATAACAGATTTTTGCAAAATAAGCATATTGTAAGCGTTCCCCATTCTGTAAAAACTTCTAAATCAGAGCTTTCTACACCATATCCTCTACCTACTAGCACGTCAACACCAACTCTTACTCCAACCCCTACTCCACTACCTGGCTATTGTTTGCATGTGCCAGTTCTTTTGTATCATCATGTTCAGCCAACAGCTTTGGCAAAAGAGCTTGGACAAACAGCCTTAAATGTTGATAGCGAAATGTTTGATCGGCAAATGGGGTATTTATTTTCTCAGGGTTATACTACTCTTTCTGCAAAGAAGCTGGTTACGGCATTAAGAGACCATACCAGTCTTCCACAAAAGAGTATTGTTATAACGTTTGATGATGGTTATAAAAGTGTCTACGACTATGCATATCCAATACTACAAAAGTATCATTTTATTGGAAATCTTATGATTGCAGCAGGACTTATTGGGGGTTCTCAATATTTGTCATGGGATCAGGTTGAAGAAATGGCAAGAAATAGCTTGATAGATTTTACCGATCATACTTGGTCACATTATGCTATAAATAATGGGACAAAAGATAAAATTGAATTTGAAATTGAAGCAGGTAAACAACAATTAAAAGAACATACCAATCAACAAATTGATATCTTTACATATCCATATGGAGCCTTTGATGATAACGCGATTAACACACTGAAAAGGCTTGGATTTATAGGCGCTTTTTCTACAATTCCTGGGTTTTGGCAGTGCGATTCTTTTATTATGAGCTTACACCGTAATCGTATTGGCAACTATTCTCTTTCGGAATACGGATTGTAGTAAGGGCATATAGAGACAAACTGACAACTGATTTTTCTATACTTCAGGTGTTCTATCCACGCCACATTTATTTAGGTTTACGAGCAGACAAATTTAGATTCATCAATTACAGCTTGGGTTTTATCTTTGGGCAAGTTAAGAGTCGCAAGAGATGCAGGATTTTCGCAAATGTTCTTACATAAAACTATATGTTGTTGTAAAAGCTGTTGTTTTTGAGCTTGAGATAAAGTTGCCAATACAGTAATTGGATGAAGTTTTGACTTTTCAATCAAATCTCTCAATCCAAAATTTTCTGGATAATTCCAGCTTATAACTTTTAGACCGTTACACAGTGCATAAGATAGGGCATCAGGTGTTATTCTAGTGTTGGTTACAAGCCAAACGTCATCCAACCTGTATATATCTTTTAAATCATCAAATCTTGCTTTTGTATATAAAGATACATGTACTTGGGTATGATTACCAATACTATTGTGAAATTTACATTCGATCATTGACTTTACGCCATCTTTTTGAGCAACAATGTCTATTTCGTGCTTTACACATTTACCATTTAGGATTTGTCTGACATTTGTTTGATACCCTTCAAATTTGAGAACATCGGCAACAAAATCTTCAAATGGATAACCAGTTGGACCTAGATCCATAACTCCCTGTTTAAGACTGTACTTTGCGCGAGAATAAGGCAGAACAGAGGCGCCTAAAAATTCTGTTATGTGATGGTAAATTTCTGATGTAGGAATATTATTATATAATTTTGCATTGACCTCCTTAACTATTTGATCTTGTAAATCTTTTGGTATATGCGCGCGTTGTATCGAAGCAAGAACTTTTTCTTTACTAAATGGCTCGATAGTGCCTGTAGATTTGGTAACGTTTATCATACACTTATAATAGTTTGTTTCTAAATTGCTTGCAAGACGAATTTTTTTATCCCCTTGACAAAGTAGAAATATATATATTACTCTAATTTTGTATAAAAGGAAGGGGGTGAGAATTTTGAATATCTTTACTCCAAAGAAATTTTTACAAGTCGGAGGTGCGATCCTTTTAGTGGTTGGGGTATTAGGTTTTATAGGAGTTATTGGTCCTTCTGCAGACAAAAGCATTTTTGGCGCGTTTTGGTGGTTTGATAATGCAGAAAATATAGCACACACTATACTTGGGATTGCTGGACTAGTAGCATCAGCTATACTTCCTGCTTCCTTACAGAGATCTTTGGTAATTGTTTTGGGGATAGTGGGGGTAATTGTTGGTGTTTACAATTTTGGAGGCTCGCAACTGTTGGGAGCAAACCTAGAGAGCCCTGCTGATTTAATCTTACATTTAGTAGTTGGTGCATGGGCTCTTTTTGCAGCTTTTAGTAAAAGTGGCAAAGCAGCGTCGACAGAATCCAAATAATACTTTGAGGAAGGAATTGAATCTTTGTCGCTACATAGAAGCGAAGGAGTTAACTCTTTTGTTAGTTGAAAGTTCGTTTTTTAAAAGCAACAAAATCCCCATTTCTAAAAACTTCAATATAATTTTTGCTGTACTTCATTTTATTGGCTAGGTCTTTTTGGAACTGGAGTGATGGTTGAGCATATGAGTCGTTAAGCAAAAAGAGAACATAGTCGGCTTTGTCTGCTCCAACTGGAATTGTAAAAATTTTCTGTCTATGAGATAGGTGGGAGCCAATGTTGTTGGTGGCTGCGATGCTATACGAGGAATTAATGGAATTAAGAAAATCATTAATTAGTTTTCTTTCTTTTTGTGGCTTAGTAAACATTGCGATATTTGGATTTTTCCCTCCAGGCAGAGGACCAAAAGCATAAACAGATAGTAAGGTAAAAAATGTAAGATAAAAAGCATAAGCGCTGATTGGAATTTTTGGGAATCGCTTTTTAAAATTATTAACTCCAATTATGGCGGCGATGAATATAAAAGGAGTTATAGTTGCCGAGTACTGATAGTATATTTGGTGAAGTTGAGCGTTATTGCTTAATAAGTTTATGAATAGATCTGGCAGAGCAAAAAGCAGAAAAGGAGGAGAGAAAAGAGAAAGAAATCCTAAGGGAAGAAATAATTGTTGCAAATAGTTTAGTTGATCTTTTTGAAAGAAGGTTGTGAGTGTTTTTTGTGGAGAAAGTAGGACATTTTTTACAATGCTTGTTGGAGAGTCGCCAAAATCAGAGTAGTAAGAAAGAGCAAAGTGCTCGGAACCTCTTACGCTTGGCATAGCGTGCCAGATGAGAAAGTAAAAAATAAGAACTGATGCAAGAAAGATTATTGCTCCAAAAAGAAGAGCCGTCTTTTTACTACTGTTGTCATTGCGACCCCGATGACTATCGGGGGAAGCAATCTCATGTTTGGTGGGATTGCTTCGTCTTCCGTCGGCTGACGGACTCCTCGCAATGACATTTCTGAAGAAGATATATAGTCCAAAAATCGCTATTATTATCCAAACCTGTTCTTTTGTTATACCAGCAAGAATCAAGAAAATTAAAAGCCAGATATATTTATATTTTCGTAAAAAATAGAAGGCTCCGAGTAAAAATGTTGTGGCAAGAGTCACTGCATGAAAGTCGTAGAGGTTAGTAAATTGGACAGTTGGATTAAGTAAAAAAAGGAACGCAAACACCAAAGATAAATTTTTGTTTTTAACTACATTTTTTCCTATAGCATAAACAAAAACAGCGCCTATTGACAAAACAATAGTTTGTATTAAAAGAAGCATTTTTGGGTGCTCCCAGATAAGATAAAATGGAGCAAGAAGTATAAGTATAAAATCCGCATGAAAGGCAAGACGAGAGATAACATTTGTCCCGTTTGGATCGGTCAACTCGAATATTCTGCCATTGATAGTATTCCAAACAGTCTGATCCATGTTGCCCAAATCGAACCGTCCTGTATAAAAGTTATCGTATCTTAAAAAGCTTGTTGCCGTAAAATACATTATATAGATAATTATAAAAATCCCCAATATTACTTCTTGTTTGCGTAGGACAATAAGGCTCTCAAGAGAAAATACTAATTTGCTTTTTGTTTTTCTCCACAAATATGTAAAAAGTAGGAATAAAAGTTCAGAAATAATAAGAACTACTCGGGCAAAAATAGATACTAACCCCGCAGTGCCAAGGGAGATAAATTGAGAAAGTCCAACTATCATTGCAGATTCCCTAACACCCAGCCCCATTGGCGTAATTATAGACAGATATCCAACAAGAAGAGAAAACACAAAAAACGCAGAAAGGGAAATAAAAAATTCTGGAGATATAAACGTTAGCGAAGTAATTGTTAGATACGTTCCCAATCCAAATAAGAACATGTACAAAATCGAAAGTAAAAGAAGAAGCGTGTTTGTTTGTTTGGAAAAGTTAGGAAAAAGCAGAATTACTTTGGCAAGAAACGTCCCCTTTAAATATTTTGTTAGCAAAGAGTTATTGATAAAAAGTAAAGTGGTTAGAAGTACAATTGAGATTGATGGAACAGAAAAAACATACGATATGTTGACTAACAAACGGTTAGGGTATAGAAGGACTCCTAGAATCGAAATAATAAAACAGGCAAGTAAAAAAGATTCAGTCTCAATAATAAGCGCCCTTACAATTATTTTTGTAGGTACATTAATATTAGAAAATAATGATGCCCTGCCCAAAAACGACCAGATGTTTCCGGGAACAAACCGTTTTAATTCAGAAACCTCCCACAAGAAAGAAACTGTTTTTAAAGGAATATTGTATCCTAGTTCCTTAAGAATTAGTTTCCAAACAAAAGAACGCGTGAGATAAAATAGAAAAAAGCAAATAACACCAGAAAGGAAAAGAATTATATCTGGCTGTTCTATGCTAAAAACGATATCTTTTTGCTGTGAGAAAATTATTCTTGCAACAAAAAAAAGAGCAAGAATAGAAAGTGGCCAACCGATAGCGAACTTAAGAATTCGCATGCGCGCCCTGCAGGAGTCGAACCCGCAACCTAGTGGTCCGAAGCCACTCGCTCTGTCCATTGAGCTAAGGGCGCAAATATTGCCCCGATAGTGCTTTTATAGTATACTAAAAAACATAATATTTATAAAGGGTCGCTAGCTCAATTGGTAGAGCAATTCCCTCTTAAGGAATAGGTTCCGGGTCCGATTCCCGGGCGGCTCACCCAAGTTAGGAAACATGTTTATGAGCCTACCTTTTAGGCCTGTTGAGTGTATTAAGATTGAACATTTTGCCCCTGGAGAAGAGGTTGTCAGCCCAACCCCCGCAGACTTTATTCTAACTCGCGGTGATGCTTGGACGAGTAAATTAATTAGATTTGGTCAAGGGCTTAGATTTCACGGAAGTGACCAAAAATATACCTATTGGAATCATGCTGCTCTTGTAATAAATACACAAGGCGATATTATAGAAGCGCCACATTTCTATATACAAACCTAAGGATTATTACTATATTCGAATTATGGCATCTGAGGAGGATAGAAAACAAGCAGTTTATTTTGCCGCCTACGTCTTGGGACAGTCTTATGGCTGGACAAATATAGTAAGTATTGCGATTTCTCTTGTTGCTGGTCTTAAATTTAGTTTTGGTTTTGATGGACAACAAATTTGCTCGGGTCTTGTAGCAAGGGCCCTGGAGAAAACATGGGCGATTTTCCATAGATCCCCTTCTCATATCACTCCTGCTGACCTAGCAAAATATTATCAGGTAGAACCAGTCTTAACCAAATAACAATGTTTATAGTTACGCTTAATGCATAAAGTACATTTTTATAAAGCAAAATCTAGGCTTGGAATTATAAATTCGCCAATCCATCAAAAAGATTTAAACTTAGGGATTGAGGATGCGCCAGATGCGATATTAACACCAAGTTTTTTAGCTAAGTCTCGTTGTCTAGTCAACGAGTTTATTTTTACAAAGCCAGAAGATATTGATAAGAAAGATTATTTCTCCACTCTTGCCTTTAATTTTATTTCTTTCAAAGACTTAATTAGTAGAACTCTTAAAAGCAATGAAACACAGGTAGTAGTTGGCGGGGACAATAGCGTTACCTTTTCTTCAATTTGATTCTCATGGAGAAATGAATTTGTACGCAACAAGTCCTACCAAAAACTTTCATGGCATGTATTTGAGGCCTTTTTTGGATAATTTTGATATTCCAAAAATTGATTCGTTGATTCCCTCAAAAATCTCTTTGGCAAACACTCTTTTTATTGGAGACGTGGATTTAGATATTGAAGAAAGAATGTGTTTTGATAAAGAAAAACTTAGAAATATAAATAGAGATGAAGTCTTAAAAGATACGAAAAGAGTAATTGATGAAGTAAAATCTTTTATTTCTAAATTTCAGTTTATTCATATAAATTTTGATGTTGATGTGTTTAATAATAAAGAAGTGCTGGCAACTGGAATTCCTTCGGCTAAAGGATTTATGTTTTATGAATTGCTTCCCCTCATTGAAATTGTTTCTTGGCATCCTAATCTTTCGTTAGATTTATCCGAGGTAAATCCAAATAAAGAAGGTAGAGATAAAACTATAAAGATCGCTCAGAAGGTTTTGTCGACTTTTCTATCTATTTAAAAAACTGCTAAAATGTTAGAATAAATACCATGGACAAATTGAAAGACAAAACAATCAATTATAAAAAGAAAAAACTAACCCCAGAGCAATATAATGTGTGTTTTGAGAAGGGTACAGAACCACCCTACAGCGGAAAATATTACAAGAATAAAGAAGATGGAATGTATAAGTGTGTTGTTTGTGGGGCAAATCTATTTTCGTCTGATGCAAAGTTTGATTCGGGAACTGGATGGCCAAGCTTTGACAATCCTGTCAATCGCGAAAACGTTGAACTTAGACAGGACAATAGCTTAGGCATGGTAAGAACTGAGGTTTTGTGCAAGAACTGCGATTCGCATTTAGGCCATGTATTCGATGATGGTCCGACTGAAACTCGTAAAAGATACTGTATTAATTCTTTGGCTCTAGATTTTGAGCCACGTGAGACGCGATAGCCTATCCTTTTGGTGTTTCTCCATAAATAATTACTAATGTACCATGGTTATTGTCGTCTACGTAGGTTGTATGGGTTTTTGTTGGAGGATCTGCCCAGTTGTAAAGCAATTCTGCATCTTCTATTCGCATGTTAACGCAACCGTGGCTCATTGGATGGCCAAAATTATTGTGCCAGTATGCTCCGTGTATGCCATAACCCTTGGCTTTTGGTGTGGATTCGTTATAGAAATACATTACATAAGGAACATTAGGAAGATTATAATAAGTTCCCCAAGCTTTACTGCCTCCTTGCATTCTTGTATATCTTAACTTTATCCATGTGCGAAATGATCCTGTAGGAGTAGAAAACCATTTGCCTGTGGAAACTGGAAAATCATATATCAAGCTATTGCCTTCATGTGCATAGAGATGTTGAGTAGATAGATTAATTTCTATTCTTTTTTGTTCTGTTGTATTGCCCAAAACATTTGCAGGTGGAGGAATTTGAGCAAGCTCTGTTGGTACTTCTAGGATTTTTCCTAAAAACTCAGCGGATGTAGGTCTCTTTTCGTACAAACCAGAAAGATTTTTGATACAACTAATTGAATTTGCGCAAAAGGTACTAGCGTTTTTTTGTTTAACTACAAGCGTAACTATAAAAAAAACTGCTAATGTTAATGTAATTATTCCTATAAAACTTTTTTGTTCGATTATAAAAGGACTTTTTAGCTTTGATTTTTTGGGCAGTTTTTTCCTCATGTATTTCTATGATAATACCATTTTCTTTTGAAAGTAAATACCCAAAAATACAGCTGTGCTATAGTTTTCCTTCTAACAAATTTTGCTGAGTGGATTTAGAACTATCAGTAAGCTCTAATCCTTTTATAACTGGCATGGAGGCTCCAACTCTTCCCTGCATGTTACCAACAATATTGGCAATACTTAGAATAATGCGTTCTGCCTGCGTCTCTCTTTGTTTCCACGATTTCTCAAATACCATTCTCTCTTTTGTTATTTGATCTTTAATTTCTTTATATGTCTCAACAATTCTTTCTACTTGTTGTTGAAACTCGTGACTTGTTGCATAACTGTAAAGTAAGTCTGCTTTTTCTCCGCGATTTGCGGAAATTGCTTTTTGATATCCAACATCAAGTAAATTTTTTCGCAAAATTGTTGCGATTGGCAGAACGAGTTGGTGACTACAAATCCAAACTCCATCTTTAATGCCAAATCCATTCTTTGCTTCTTTTGGCAATATAACACTTACAATAATTGGAATATTTGCTTTTTGTGTTCTTAAGTCTTCTTTTAATTTTGTTAACCATTTGTCGGACCATTCTTTGGTTCTTTTGGATTCCCAAAGGATAACTCCGCATATAGTTCCTTTAGGGCTTTTTACAGTATGTTTAATATCTGCGCCAGAAATTCCCTTAGCCACTGGTTCTGTATCGTCGTGGGGAAATGCGATGCTTAGCATCTTTTCCAATTCTAACTCCAAGACTTCTCCCTGAAGTTGCTGAGATTTTTGCGCCGCTTTTCTTTGGGCATCTTCCAAAGCTTTTTTTGTGTCGTCAAGTTGTTTTTTGATTTCGGCTATTTCAAGGCTTGACTTTTCCTTTTCGACTTTTACAATTTCCTCTTGTATTTTTTCTCGCTCAAGAGTTAGCTTTTTTTGCATCTCAAGCTCTCTTTCTTCGTCCTTTTGTTTTAGAAAACGAAGTTGTTTAGTTAATTCTAAAAGTTGTTCACGAAGTTCCCTACTTTGTTCTTTTGTTTCATCTAATTCATTTTGAGAATCTTTAAACTTTAATTCTAATTCATCTTTTATTCTTCTTTCTGCCTTTTCTTCGATTTCTTTTTTTTGTTTTTTTAATTCTTCTTTGTATTTTGTTTGTGCTTTTTCAAGCACTTCTTCTTGAATCTTATGCTCTATAGCTTGGGATATTTCTATTTCGTTATTGCAATTGGGACAAACTATTTTATTCATGTTTTAAATAAAATAATACTCTTTATTGTTGTTGGTTACAAGAATGAAATAGCTCTTTCCGTTTCGTTATATCTATAACGATCCAGTATCGTTTACATGAATGAACTTACACTTCTGATACAAACTTGTCATTTTATGTTATAATTTAAATGCTAATAATTCACACTGCGGGATCGTTTAATGGTAGGACGGAGGACTTTGGATCCTCTAATCTTGGTTCGATTCCAAGTCCCGCAGCAAGATTGAGCGGCGAGCAGACCGAGGTTCCTCAAAAACCTTGATTTTGCTCGCTAAGCGCTCTTTTAGTTCCTGAAGTTTCGGACCGTGCCCTCGTTATCCAGAAGCTCTATTTGCCCTCGAAGAAACGACCTTTCGGTCGTGAAGATACAATTGATTGCTAAAAAGTCCTATTAATTGTCGTTTTTTCTCCGTAACTCCGTTACTTAACACGTGCTTTGGATAGTCTCTTATATCCATTGTTTTTTCATCAGGGTTTATATCCTGGCTAGCACTTCGAATATCATCTAACAATTGTGCAAAGACTGGCCGCTGTCCTGACATTTTTGCCGAGTGACTTTCTTTTCTTATTTCTTTAATAAATAAGCCTTCTTTTACTGCAATTTCTGTCATTTCCTTGATTTGAGAATCAATACTCATTGCCTGTCGTTCATCATCTTCGGTTGATTTTCGTGCATACAAACAGTACTCAATAATGAGATTTTGAGCTATTGGAAATGTTCTTATAGGTTCGCTGTATTTACTCATAGTGAGGTAGAAGGTACCGCAACTACTTGGGGAAATCCAGACGCAGAATACTATATACTATAAAGATGCCTTTTTTTCAAAACTTAATAAATTTTCTGTTATAATTTTCCCTATGGAAATTTTTGATTTTATTCTTCATTTTGATGAACATTCAGCAAACATCATTAATCTCTTCGGTGTCTTTACCTATGTCATTCTATTTTTCGTAGTTTTTGCAGAAACCGGTTTGGTGGTAATGCCATTTTTGCCTGGTGATTCGCTCCTGTTTGTTGTAGGAACATTAGCAGGAAGTGGATATTTAGATATTTGGATTGTCTATTTTACTCTTCTTATTGCTGCAATTTTAGGCGACACTGCAAATTATTGGATTGGTCACCACCTCGGAAAACGTGTTTTCTCAAAAGAAAACTCACGAATCTTTAATAAAGCATATCTTGAAAAAACGCAGGTATTTTACTTAAAACATGGTGGAAAAACAATTATTCTTGCCCGCTTTCTTCCGATTATTCGAACTTTTGCACCGTTTGTTGCAGGAGTCGGGAAAATGCATTACAAGACATTCCTTTTCTATAACGTCGCCGGCGCATTTATCTGGGTGACAAGTCTTATTTTTGCTGGGTATTTCTTCGGCGGACTACCCTTTATAAAAGAAAACTTTGAATATGCAGTAATTGGGATTGTATTCGTTTCTCTGGTTCCTGTATTGATTGAATATATAAAATATAAGTACTCGTCAAAAGCTAAGAGAAAACATGAGGAAACATCGTATAAAGAAATTCAACAGGCATTTAAAAAAGAACATCTAAACGACTAACGCTTCTTCAAATATTAGATCTTTTTTAATCTTTTTATTCTTTCCTCAACCGGTGGATGTGTTGAAAATAAATGCAGCATTTTTCCGCCCCAACCACCAAGCGGATCGCCAATATAAAGTGAAGATAATGCTGGGTTTGTGTGCATTGGGGAACGTTTTGCAGAATTATGAATAGCCACAAGTGCTTTTGCCAGAGGTTCTCCATCGCCAATGGTTTTTGCTCCTGTTTCATCGGCACCAAACTCACGTTGTCTTGAAATAGCCATTTGCACAATTGCGGCCGCAATCGGAACCAAAATTGCGACAACTATCCCAAGCATACCTGCTCCCCGATTGTCCTCATTGTTTCTTGAACCAAACCCGCCAAACATTGCCATATTGGAGATAAATGAGATGGTACTTGCAAGCACAGCAGCAATAGTTGCAACGAGTACATCGCGGTTTTTAACATGAGCCAGTTCATGAGCAAGCACTGCCCGTAACTCCTCTTTTGGCAGTGTATCAATGATACCTTGTGTTACCGCGACTGAGGCGTGTTTTGGACCACGTCCCGTGGCAAAGGCGTTTGCCTGTTGGTCAGGGGTAATATAAAGTTTTGGCATTGGAATTTTGATTTTGCGAGAAAGTTCTCCTACCATCTCATAAATATCTTTATGCGTACCTTTATCAAGAGGTTTGGCCCGGCTCATTTTAAGCGCTAGCTTGTCGGAAAAGAAATACATTCCTCCATTTATCAGCAAAGAAAAGAAGAATGCCATATAAATTCCTTCAGTTTCTCCAAACAAACCACCAAGCGTCACAAGAATAACGCTGAGAATTCCTAAAAGAACAAATGTTTTAAGTATGCTTCCCATTAAAATATATTTTAACACAAATTAGGCAGAATTTTCATCACCAGGGTTTACATTTTCTTTTTACCTCTAGAATTCAATGCCTCGAGTTTCTATTGCCATAGTCATTGGCTACTTCTTTATAAAATCCCGCTCAGAACTTAAAAAGATTGTTGCTTGATAACTCTAGGAACTTAAGTGAAAAAATATCAACTTTGAACTTATGCTATACTACACATTAGTCTAATATCGCCTTGGGTGATGCGGAGCAATAAGACGAATGGTCAAGACTTAGAAAGACCGGTTTATGAAATTTACCATTCTTTTTTCCTGGGCATTCTTAGGAATAGCGGTTATTAGTTTTATCTTCTTCTCAAGTATTGTTTCCTTGGTTACTGATTGGTGGTGGTATCAAGAAGTAGGACTTACTGAAGTTTTTACCACATCGCTTACCGCCAAAGCAGTTGTTGGGTTTACAGCCGGACTGCTTGCAGTAGCATTCCTTCTTCTGAATTTATATCTGGCAGTCCGATCTAAAATTCCCTGGATGGTAGCCATTCCCGCCTCTCTCATCGGTACCAATCAACCAATTAGCTTAAACAGCAGGATAGTTTCGAAACTCGGCATTATTTTAAGCTGTGCTGTTGCCTTATTTATCGGTCTTATCGCCTCAAGCAGCTGGCATGATGTCTTAAAGTTTCTATCAAGCGTGCCGTTTG
>JBBTXS010000027.1:0-20825 GCA_038062115.1 Patescibacteria group bacterium | reverse complement strand
CAATTATTAGACCTTTCTAAAATGTAGCTTTAGTCAAGACAACAATTAGTTAAAATTATTCTTTAGGCAGAAGTCACTTTTTGCTCTGCTGTTTATACATTTCTATCAACTCTTTAACCGTTGTCGCATCCTCGACACGTTTGTCTAAACCCCGAAATGAAACAAGACGAGGAAATCTGAGGGCATAACCTGGCTCCTCTACTTTTTTTCCAGCAGTATGCATTGGAGAACGGGTAATTTCATCAGCCAAAACTTCAATAACAATCTCCGGCTTTATCCAAACAGATGGCTCAATAACAGAATTAGCCCGCGCGGGCTTATGATCCACCTTTATTTTATCTGCTCTTTTGTGAATTTCTCTCCACTCCTCATCAGTCAAACCAGTGCCGATTTTTGACACAGTAACAAATTCATCTTTTTCGCTATCATAAATTCCCACCAACAACGCCCCTGCTCCAAATGCGGTTCTCTTCCCTTTCCCAAAAATATACCCTAAAACCACGCAGTCAATCGTATCCTGCAATTCTCCAGACGAATGCCGTTTTAGTTTTACCCAATTAAAGTTTCTGCCTCCTGCTTCATATAAAGAATCAATTTTTTTTACAACTACTCCCTCCAATCCTTTTGAAATCGCATCATCAAGCATCAGTTGTAGTTTTTTAGGATCGTCCAATATCTCCCCGGGGGAAGGAATAAGTATATCGTTTTTGGCAACTGTTTTTCTTAATATTCCCATCCTTTCAACAAGAGGCGTATCTATAAGCGCCTTCCCATCTGCATACAAGATATCAAATACAAATGCTCTAAGAGGAAGTGCTTTTGCCATCTCCAATACATTGTGCTTGCGGCGCCTCTTGGTTGTCTCCTGAAACGGCAGAAATTCTTCTGATTCCCTTTGATAAGCCAAAGCCTCTGTATCTAAAATGGCAGTTTTTGCTTTTACTTGTTTTAATGTTCCTTCAATTAACTCTGGAAACATATTTGTCATATTCTCTAAATTCCTTGAGAACATAGAAACCCTATCGTGATCTTTATGAATTTGAACGCGAAACCCGTCGTATTTCGGCGTTGCATGAACTCTTTCTCCCATTTTTTCAAACACTTTTTCAGGATTTGGTAAACGTTCGCACAGTTCTGACCTAATCGGTCGTCCAACTGTAATATTTAATTTTGCAGCAACCTCAAGTCCTCCGCTCAATAATGTTCTTGCTATTAAACCCAAGTCTGATGTTTCGTTATATGCTTTCTCCAAAAGTTTTCGTTTCGCCCTATCGTCTAGTATTCCAAGCGCCAACCCGTCTAGAATTGTGGGATCTCCAATCCCAAGACGTGTATTTCCTAAAGGAATTCTAACCAGATGCTTTGCAGACATTGAATCTAGTTTTTTTAAAAGTTCTGACAACAAAGTTTGCCTTTTGTTAACCGTTCCCTCGCCCGATGTTCTTGCTATTTTTACCAGAATATCAAATACTTCGCTTACCGTTAACTTTGAACTTTGAGCTTTGTCCGCCAGAGGCGGATCCGCCTCTGGCGGAAACTTTGAGCTTAGCTGCTCTACAGCTAACCCCATATCACCAAGCTTGCTGTATAGTTTTAATACTTTTTCTTTTGTCGAACCATACGTTCTGCCAATTGACTCCGCAACTGTTTTTTCTGCCATGCCAATCTCTATAGGTTCAAAAAACGGCGCAATTCTGCCTTGAGTAAGATAAATAATTTTGTCTATTTCATCTTTCGATGAATGTTTGAAAAGATCCGCAAGAATATCAATAAGAGCAAGTCTTGACGAAGTTGCCTCTAGTTTTTCAAAATAGGAAGAAAGAATTGAAAATGTCACAACTTAATTGTATCACAATAGTTTTTGGAGTATAATTGGATATATGGACGCTGTGCCTAAAGAAAATTCAGATATTTTACAGAAAGAAATAGTTGTTCCAAAAGATGTTGCTAAGGCGTTAGGAAGAGGTCTAAGGCAAAGGATTTATAGCTCAATAAAAGATATTACTTCAACCATCAATAATCTGGATGCTAATCCAGAACTCAATGAAAAACGGATAACAATTATCAAGAAAAATATCAAAAGAATAACTGATATATTAAATGGCCTTGAAAAAGCAAAAGAAGTTAGAATAGTACCTCTTGAAGTCGGCAGTGATTTTAAGTTTTCAGAAGAAACCGAAGAAGAAACGCCCACGCCAGGGGAGGTAATAATGGACGAAAGTATCACTCGGAAATTTATCGACGCTCTATCTCATACTATCAGAAATCCCCTAAATTTAGTTTTAGGACAAGCGGAGACGATTCAGGCAGAAGAAATATATAGCGCGTCAATGCAAATTACAGAAATAATGAATTCGTTTACAGATGCACGCAGCATAAAGATGGTAACAGATACTCAGGGCAATACAACAATTACGCCAATTCGTGCTTCTTCCTAAGCCATTACATACCTTGCGCCTTTGGTTACTCCATGTTTTTTGATGATACCATTTTGGACTAATACTTTCAACTCATTTAAAATTGTATCCTCCGAAACCATTGGAAACAATTGACTAAAAGCTTTATTTTGCAAATAGCCAGTTTTTTGGATATACTCTATAATCTTAAGTTGGCGATCCGTTAGCATTAAAGGTTTACCACCAAGTTTCTCTTTTAAGTTTGCATCAACAGAAATTTTTTCAACTCTCTCTTTTATTTTAGAGAGTTCAATAGACAGCCCCTCTGTAAAATATTCAAGCCACTGCGTTTTGTCGCCTTTATTTTTTTCTACACTTTGGAGAGCATAATAGTAACGAGCTGCATCACTGTCAAAATATTCTTCCAGCGAAAAAAACTTTCTGATGTCGTATCCTTCCAAAAACAACATTAATGTTGATAATGCTCTTGCAACTCGTCCATTACCATCCAAAAATGGATGAATTCTTACTAATTCATAATGAACAATTCCGCTCTTCAAAACTGCGTGAATATCTTGTTTATCTTTGCTATTTATAAATGCCAAAATATCCCTAATTTGGTATGGAATAGCAAGCGCCATAGGAGGCCTAAAAGAAACTTCTCCGGTAACGCTATTCTTTACAACAACCTGAGTCTTTCTGTAGATGCCACACTTTTCTTCTAACAAAATCTTTTGAACCGTTATTCTATGTAGATTTTTTATCACTTCTTCGTCAATTTTTAACTTTTCACTTTGTCCTCCAGAGGCGGATCCGCCTCTGGCGGAAACTTTAAACTCGCTAATAAGCTCCATTGCCTTTCTGTAATTAATAACCTCTTGAATATCCCGTTCCCTTGCCACAACTTCCTCGCCCATTAATACTTTTTCTGCCTGAGTAAGATTTAATTCGTTACCCTCGATATGAGTTCCATGATGAACAGTTCTAGCCAATGCATCATCTCGAAATTGCTTTTCGTAGTAAGGCAATAATGGCGCATGATCTATGACTTCTTTACTGGCTTCGATTATGCCTATATTTTTAAGTATCTTGTTTGTGATTGTAAACTTGGGAGAATACATAGATAGTATTATACCAATGATGGCAGAGACTTTACAAACGACAAATGCGTGCACTAAGAAGAAGTTGCGAAGAATTTTTACTCGCAAGAATTTCTATTTTACGGCTCATAGCAGTCAATACGCAAATCTTTTGCTCGAAGGTTTAGTCTTCTGTCTTTGGTTATAATCGTATATGAATTTGCCTTGGCTGTAGCAAGCAGCAGACTGTCGGTAAAACTAATATAATGGGTGTGCCCAAACCGTTTGTAGAAATCAAAAGCAGTTTTAACAACCGATATAGACGGAGAAACAAGTGTACACTCTTCTATTATACGTTCTATGTATTTGCTTGTAACTTCTCGTATTGCTTTTCTTTCTTCCTTGTTCATCTGGTCTTGGTAACGCGATGGTACGACTTGCACCATATATAGCTCAAACTCATTAAGGATAAAATCAGAAATAACTCGTTTTATAAGGGGAACTTGTTTATAAAACGCTTGGTACTGTAACGTAAGCTCATCTTGCTCATATTTAACTAGAATTTCAGAAACAAGAATATTAGAATCAACAATAAACATATATGGGGATTAAAATTACCAGTCTTTCAAGGCTGCAAAATCTTTATCCAATTCCCCTGTGTTAATTTTTACGCCTTTTGGTAATTTCACCCGTTTAGCCAAACTTTCTACAAACGTATTAAACTCTTGCAATTCCTTTTTGTCTCCTGCTCTCATACTATCAATACGCTTTTTTACTAACTCGTCTACTATTTGCGCTTTGGGTTTTTCCATTTTAGACGCAATCGCCTGCAAGTTTTGATAGGTGTTGTTTTGGATACTAATAGTTTTATACATATCTAAATTCTTCCGGTATTCCTTACAATATACTATATGTTATAGTGTATGTCAAGCGGCAAATTCGTAATTATTCAGTTCTTACCAATGAAGCTGTCATTTCGAGCGTAGCGAGAAATCCCCAGGGGATTCTCACGGCTACTTCGTAGCCTCAGAATGACATTCTGTTGGGAACAACTGAATACTTACGCAAATTCACAATTTAAAGCAATTTTTATCACTTAAGAAGCAGTTACGAAGAATTTTTGCTTGCTTGCCTCGCCGAAGTTCGGCGAAGCCGAACGAAGGCGGGATTTCTTTAAGACTCACCTTTTAATAACTATCATCTTATTGCAAGCTTCTTAAATACTGCAAAAATCTTCCAGGCGTCATAACTATTATATTGAAATCGTTTTTGATTTTATTTAATTTAAAATCTTTAATATTATATGAAATCAAAAATCTTGCTTTAGCAGCTTTTGCTCCTGCAACAACGTGAGCATCATCTATGTCATGCACATATTCTCTATACTGATCTTTAATATTAGAAATTGTTTCTTTAAGCATAACTGTTTTAAGTCTTTCTTTTACGAGAACATTTAGCCCCTCTTCCTCAATGTGTAATTTCTTAACTACCATTTGTAATTCTTTAAATGATATATTGGAAATAAAAAGTGTTATATCCCCAGTATGAAGCAGAAGATACGATGCGCCAGAGCGAGAGATGAGTGAAGAAATAATTACATCGGAGTCTAGGAAGACTATCATGTGCTTACGTCAATTTGGCCCTTACCGTATCGATTTCTTTTTGTATGTTGGAAAGCTTTCTTCTATCCTTTTTCTCGGCTTTATACAAGTCATAATCTAAACCCGCAAAGACAAATGAAAGAGATTGTGCTGGAATTCTGTATACCTTGCCAATTTTTTTAGCCACAATCTCTCCTCTGCCAATGAGCCCATACACTGTATTTTTACTAAGCTGTAACATAGCAGCTACTTGTTCTGGAGTATATATTTTGTTGGTATTTATTGGATTAAACATGATTATTTTATACCAAACACAACAAAACATGTCAATAGTGGATTTAGGCGAAGAATTTTTGTTTGCTTGCCTCGCCGAAGTTCGGCGAAGCCGAACGAAGGCGGGATTTCTTTTATAGTAACTCTAAATCCATCTCGTAATAAGCTTTTTTACTCCCCATACAATCGTAATTCCTACCAACAAAAATATAAAGTATTTAATAATAAACTCCACTATGTGAATACCAAAAAAATAAGCGATTGTGCCCCAAACAAGGCTCCAAAAGCTCTGGGCAACAATGCTAAGAATCAAAAATTGCTTAAAATTCATATTTAATACCCCTGCTGCCGTAGAGAGTAAAGAAGCACTGCCTGGAAAAAAATATCCCCAAAGAATTGTTCGAAGCCCATGCCTTCTAAGCTTTTCTTTACCAACCTCGATGCCCTTTACAAGTCCTAAAAATGATAGGACATTATACCATCCATATTTGCCTAAAAAATAATTAATGGTATACCCAACAATTAATCCACTCGTCCCCAACATAAATACTATTGGATACGCGACTACTCCAAGCCTGGAGAGTGCAGCGCCAATAAGAAGAACAACAGAGCCTGGAACAAATAAACCGACCAAAAAGATCGATTCTAAAACTCCGCCAAAAAATATTAAAGGGTATCCAACATTTGCGTAAACACCTTGTATTACACTAAGAAAAGAGGGGGTATTAGAAAATTTGCTTCTTATAAATATAGCAGTAACAACATAAAATATAAATAATCCTATGGGGACGACAACTTTGGCAATTTTTAACATAATTAATATAACAACCTTTTCATTATTTTTGGAATCTCATTCGTTAAATCCGAAGCGTTAAAATAAGGACCAACGTTTTGGTACAAGAAGTCTCCTGCTTTTTTGTTTATAAAACTACCAGCACAAGCCGAAAGAAATGCCTCATTTTTGCAATAAATGGAAGCGGTGAGTCCTGCCAAAACATCTCCAGTTCCTCCCTTTGTCATCCCCGCATTTCCCCCTTTTATCTTAGCACATTGAGTAGAATTACAAACAGTATCTATAGCTCCCTTTAATAAAATCGTGCAGTTATATTTTTTAGCCATTTCAGCAACTAAACTATGTCTGTCATCCTGAGGAGCGAAGCCAGGTTCCAGACGGTACCTGGCGAAGCGACGTGAGGATCCCATCCGCTGTACAGAAACCTCAGGGGATTCCTCGCCCTGCTTAGCAGGGCTCGGAATGACAGTATGAAACAGTGTCTCAAGCTCTTTCTGATGTGGAGTAAGTATTGCATCTTTTGGAATAAATGATGGATCAATGGTCTGTAGGCTTCCTCCATCAATCACCCACTTTTTGTGAGTATATTTTTTTAATAAAGATTCTGTTAATGCTTTCGTATCATCATCTCCTTCTTCTTGTCCTTCCAAACGAGGAAGTCCTGGTCCAATAAGCACACAGTCTGCCTCTTGAATATAATCTTCAATATGATCTCTGCGAACCACAATTCCATCCCGAAATTCTTCTTTTGCTTTTTGTACGATTTGGTTATTTTCATCAACCGATGAGTAGTAAACCATATCAACAATCCTAGATGCCACTTTAAGAGCCCACAAAGATGCAGCATGGAAAAGCTTAGACCCTCCAATAATCATTAGCTTCCCATTTTGTCCTTTATGAGAATATACCGGCGGTTTGTATAATTTGCTTAATAAATTAGGATTAAATTGTTCCATTATTACTCGTTCTAGGTAATTCTATCACATTCATATCTTTTAACTGACTCTTTGGGATAAACTCCCTATGGGTTGTTGTTATAATTGTCTGCCTTTGCCCTCCATAACTCTGAGCTTGTCGAATGGGGCGAAGTAGGGTGTTTTCTAAAACCAAATCTATATGCTCCTCGTCCAATTCCGACAATATATCATCTAAAAGAAGTAAAGACGTTTCTTCCAATACTTCTTTTAGGAAACTTAGCTCTATTATTTTAAGCTGAAGAATTGCCAATCTTTGTTGTCCACGGGAACCAAAAGTTTTCATATCGTAATAGGACTTTTTTTCTTTCATTTCAATTCTAAAATCGTCTCTATGCGGACCAACAAGAGTTACCCCCGAAGCAAGTTCTGCATCTTTATATTGCAAAAGTCGCTCTTTGGAAATAATGCTTGGTTCATAAACCGCTTTAAAGTCAAAAATATCTTTAATGGACTCATTAACAAATTCTAAAAACTTTTCTCGAGTGCGAGTTAAAGTATTACCATTTATAATAAGAGTGTTATCCCAATATTCAAATTGCGCATCAATCTTTCTTCCCAGTTTTTTTGCATTCTCCAATAATTTATTTCTACTTCTTAAACCTTTCTCATATAATAACAATGCTCTTCTGTAATTGGAGCTTGATTGTTCCAAAACAAAATCTAAATAATTCCGTCTTATTCCGGGGCTTGCTGTTACAAGCTCTAAATCAGACGGAGCAAACAAAACTGCTGGTAAATTTCCTACAAAATTAACCCTTTGCTTAGCCACGCCATTCACAAGATATCTTTTCATAAATCTTTCTTCTTTCCAAGCAAAGATTATTTCAAGACTATTACCTCTGATACGTGCTATATCACAACCAAAAGAAATTACATCTCGATCTGCCCCCTTAAAACTCTTTCCAGTTGATAAGAAAAAAATTGCCTCAATTAAATTTGTTTTTCCAGCGGTATTGGGACCAACTATTAAAGTAGTATTTGCACTAAAAGTAAATTCTTGTTTTCTATAGTTTCGGAAGTTTTGGAGGTGAATACTTTTTAAGATCATTGTTCGTTTGTCATCCTGAATTTATTTCAGGATCTCGTTTGGTTGAGATTCCGAAACAAGTCGGAATGACAATGAATGATTACTCTATTATCGTTCCCGCAAACTTTTCCCCATTTATTGCTTTTTCTGCATTTTTAAGATCGTGTCCATCAAGATAAAAAATGCGAGTGCCAAGTTCTGAGGCGAGTTTTGCTGCAATTGGATCAAATGGTTCATGTTGGCCTGGTTTCCATTCATTCCCTACTATAACACGATAGTCTTTCCAAGAAATCTTTTGAAATGGTTTGGCATCTTTATAAATATTTGGGTCTTTATCATACACATGATCAGTATTACTCATCTTGATAATAGTTTTAATGTTATAATCTTGTGCCAAAATAACTGCATCATAATCTGTGGACCAACCAGGCTTCCATCCGGCGGCAATAACAATAGGCTTATCGGGTTTCTGAATAAATTCATACTTTTTAATAATGTGGGAGTGAGCTAAGTCTCTAAATATGGTTCGAAAGAGGTGAGCATTAAGTCTGGTCGCGTGTATGCCCAACCAATCTAAGTCTTCCTTCGGCAATTCGTGCCCTGTAATTTCCGCCCCAGCGTCTCGATAATGTCGGGATAATTTTCCTCCGCCAATAAGAATAAAAAACCGCCTTTTTTTTTCCTCCACCTGCTTACGTATAAAAGCGTAGAAGCTCTTGATGTAATTTATATCAAGTCCGCTGTTTGGAACAATTAAAGATCCCCCAAGTTTTAAAACAACTGTCTCTTTATACCCGTTTTTAGCCATAAAGATTAGAACTTAGTTTAGATATTAACATAGAAGAAACAAAAAAATCAATAAGTGCTGCCTCGATGAGTTTTTTGTACGAATTTCTATCTCGCGTCCAACCAGAGAGTATAACAAGATTTTCTTTTTTTATTATTTCTGACACTTCTCGCAAAAATAGGTTCCCCTGCCGCCGAGTCGTATTTTTTTAATTTCTGAACCACACCGCTTGCACTTCTCACTCTCTCTGCCATAAACTAAGAAATGGTTTTGATATCCGCCTTCTTGCCCTAAAACATTTACGAAACTTAGCTCGCTTGCTCCTCCACTTTCCAAACCCTTTTTCAAAACTTTAAGAATCGAGTCAAAAAGTCTTTTTGCTTCCTCCGGTGTAATCTGCTTTGCAGATCGCCTTGGATCAATTTTTGCCTCAAATAAAGCGTCATTTGCATAAATATTCCCAACCCCGCTCATCTTTTTCTGGTCCATAAGAAGTGGTTTTATGGAAGAACTCGAGGAAGAAACGATATTGTTAAATTGTTTCATTGTTAAATTGTTAAGGAACTCGGGGCCGAGGTCTTTGAAAAAAGGTAAATTCTTAACCTCGTCTGTTTTAACAATCTTAATCCATCCAAACTGTCTCAAATCGTTGTAGTACAAATATGCGTTCTTACCGTTCCCATCTTTTGAATTTTGCTTGCCCCTCGAAGCCCCGCTTAGCGGGGCGAAGTGGGGAGATTTGAGCTTAAATATTACGTGGGTGAACTTATTCGGCAATTCCCCACCGATTTTTCCCTTTGATACATTTGATACTTTTGATACTTCCGATCCCCTATATATAAGCTGTCCTGTTAGTTTAATATGAATTGCCAAAGAATAACCATTATCTAAATCTATCACCAATCCCTTCCCAAACCTTTTTACATCAACTACTTTCCCGCCAATAATATTTTTCGTATCACCACTAATAATCTTCGGAAGCCTCACCTCAACATCCTCAATCGTCTTCCCAACAATGTATCTTTGTAAACCCAACCTGATTGTCTCTACCTCCGGTAATTCTGGCATAGTTTTTGTTAAGGAATTATTTTTCTAATATACTCTTCTACTTGCTTTTCCAAAAAAGACTTTATTTCTTTTTCTGTATAAGATTCTTTAATAAAAGCTGTTATAGCTATATCAAGCTCGTCAAAATATACAAGTTGTTCAAGAAACAGCTTTTCTGAAAACATACCTGCAAACTTTTTCTCTGCAAGAGTAATAAGAGTATCGACTGAATAAAGATTCTTTCTCAATAAAAAGAAGAGGTCAACATAATCTCTCCATGCTCCCCGCTTGCCGATTGTCATTGCTTTGTTGGCCGCTAAATCATCAAGATGAAAAAGTGGAATAGAATCAGTTTCAATAACCTTTTTCAATGGTTTATAAGGATGACATACAAAAGTAATCTCGACACTTGTAGGCGTTACTAGAGTAATTTGATCCCGTGTTTGGACTCGAATTACTACATCTTTTCCAAAAATATCGTAAGCCATCTTATCGGTATTTCTTGGAATAGGTTTTTCAGAAAAACAATCAAAATCATAGGAGAGACGATGCCCTATTTGAAGCATAATAGCAGTTCCGCCGGCAAGTACAAAAGTACGACTGAAATGCTTTAGCAGCTTAAATGCCTTTTGTCGCTCTGGGTCGAGTATATCCAGATATGGAAGTAACATAATCTTGCTCATCAAGTATTTTGTCCTTAAGACGCAGTATAAAGTTTTTGATAAAATAATACACTTCTTTTGGATATTGTTTGCTCGGTTTTGTTAAAAATTCTCTTACAACCTCTCTTTTTGAGTAGGTATCGAACAACCACTTTATCTCATCTAAAGTCCCATATATAAGAATTTGATTTATGATATAACCCTTATTCTTTTCTTTATCCAAAAGCTCTACATTTGTTGACCACAAAATTGGCTGGAGTTTTTTGGGAATTGAGGTAACAGTACTTCTCATAAGACAATTCAATTATACCATTAATTTTTCTTATCTTGCTCATCAAAAACACTTCCTCCAACAACCGCTCCTTTTTGTCTTTGCTTTTCAAATGCAATTTTTAGCTATGATTCTGTCTGCGGCCTGCCCTTCTGCCCTGTTTCTTTCATGTATTGACAAATAGCGCAATCATCAAAATAAATAATTCGTGTCTTTAAATTTTTTTTGCCTTTTTGTTTTCTTTTTAGTACCCACACCGATATGATATCATAAATTATCCCAATAATGATTTAGGCATTTAACTTTATCCTCCGACCGCTGAAAATAATTAAATTATTGGCGGATGAAAACCAACGTTCATTCTCATTCAAGAAGAGAGCAAACAATACGCTCACTTATTAGCAAACCGGTGAAGGACTGAGGAGGCAAGGGTCTGATATGGTATCCCCTCTTTTGCTGCTTTGGCCTTAAGTTTAGCAACTACTCTTTCTGAGACACGAAGATTAATGTTTCTTGTTTTATTAAGAGTATTCCTGGCAATCTGCATTAACTCTTTTTTTCGTTTAGCGAAGTCTTTAACAGACTTCCATTCGCCTCTTTCTATCTCTTCTAAAATTTGCTTTTCCTCGTCATCTAGTTCATAGTATTTCATTTTTAATCTCTTCGTCCAGGTAAGCAAGCACGTCTTGTCTTGTTTTGAAGGATACTACTCTTCCCGCTTTTACATCTTTTTCTGATTTTTCTAAGGATTCTAATAAATGCGCACTGGGTGTTTCTGAATCTGCGCTAAAGAAGACGGATTTTGTCCGTATAAATTGTTTGAGAAACGCTTTGATTATAACGCTTAAAGGCATACCAAGCGAGTTAGCAGTTTCCATTGCTTCTCTTTTTGTCTTAGGATCAATTTTGTGGTAACTACTGTATAATTCATGTTTATCTACAGCTTATACAATGATATACCAATTTGTCAAATTTTGCCTTTGACATTTAACTATCCTACGCGATCGCTACATTTAGTTAAATCGCCGATTATCTAATTTCTCTGCCAAAAAATACTCTACTCCCCATAATCGCTGCCGCGATAGTCGCAAGGCCAATAAAAACAAATGTCCCGGGTAAACTAATTTTATCCGCAATAAAACCTATAAATAAAACCGGAATTGGCGTTATAATGGCAATCATTATATCCAGAAAAGAAAAAATGCGTCCTTGCATCGCAAGACTCGAGCTTGTTTGTAAAAGATTTCGGGATTGAACAGAAATAATTAGTACCAAGATACCGGTTATAAAAGCAGCAACAGAAGTAAAAGCCCTAATAAAAAAAATGCCAATACTCCCCTTACCCAAAACCGGCAATACTCCTAAAAGAAAAAACAATACACCTATTCCCAAAACCGCCCTAGATATTGATATTCTATAGCTATACTTTTCTTGAATCTTTTTTAGCATTGTTAAACCAAATATCAAACCAAAAATCAAAGGCAGCATTAAAACAACACCGACTGATGTTAGAGGCAAATTCAAGAAGCGCCGAACATATTCCAGAAATACCACGCTTAGAATACCGAGATTTAACTCAACAAATATCAAAAGAAGAATTGGTAGAGAAACTTTTTGGTTTGATCTTACTTCCCTAACCGTTT
The DNA here is from genome assembly GCA_038062115.1 of Patescibacteria group bacterium. GTDB lineage: Bacteria > Patescibacteriota > Microgenomatia > Levybacterales > UBA12049 > JBBTXS01. The sequence goes on along the minus strand of JBBTXS010000027.1, from coordinate 8,269 downwards.
GCCAAAGCAAAAGAAATGTTTTTTTAAAAATAGTGCCTTGTGGTAGTTCTGGCTTTAAGCCTTTAATATCTTTAAACCCAAGAAGCAAAATAAAACCAATAACAACAAAAACGCTGCTTAACAAAAATGGCGCAAGCTCTCCACTACTCTCTAATCCCCCAAAAATCTCAATAATTGGACTTGCAATACTATAACCCAAAATTACCGAACCCATAAGAGTAAAAAGAAAAAGCGCATTGGCAAAGCTCAGTGTTTCTCTACCAACTATTAAAGGTATCGTTGCTGCCTGAGCTGGAATAAAAAATCGAGCTGTAGATGAAGTAAGAAATGCAATAATTGCAAAAGTAATTAACTTATTGCCTGAAAATGCGTAAAACAAAAACAAAAAAGCAAGAAGAATATCTGAAATTAACATTAGCCTTTTACGATTAACCATATCAACTATTGGGCCTGCTATTAAGCCAAAAACAAAAGCAGGAAGCGTAAGTGACGCAAAAAAAAGTGATTGAACAAACGGAGAGTGCGTGCGATCAGCCAAAATCAGAAGAATAGTGTAATTGCATAGATTAAAACCAACCTGCATAAACACTTGGTTTAGCCAAAGTCTTAGGAACTGCCCGTTTTTAAAAATGGGTGGTACTTTAAATATCGTCATATTAATTTTACGCCCATATAATCAAGTCGGAGCAGTATTAAAAATAAAACAATACCTAAAGTGGCCAAAACAGCTTCTTTTGTAAGTCTTTTATGCTTTGCGATATTAAGTGTCAAAACTATATAAAAAAGACTAATTAGACTTGTTACGCTAAACATATATAAAGCGTGCCAAATACCCAAAAAATTCCATTGCCAAGGAGCGGGCATTGTCCAATTAACTAGGCCTTGAAGCGCTTGGGTAATATGAAAATACAATGTTACTAAAAGTCCACAAAATAAAGACAACCCAATTTTTAATCTGCTTATATACTCCTTGTTTTTAATTAAGCTTGAGGCAATTAGCATATTACAAATCGGCAAAATAATTCCATCGCCAAGAATTGACGATACAAACATTAAAGAGCTTCGAAACTGTATTACCAAAGGCGAATTGATTGCTAAAAGATAAAGATTCAGGATTGCCCCAGCCCCAAAACCAAAGAAAAAAGTCGCGAATCCAGTTATTGCAATAAATTGTTTTTTATTGTAGCTCTTAATATTCACATTAAATCCTCAAGAAAACCCTTTACTTCTCTATAAATAAATTACGATAAATATGCTTTAACCAAAGAATACTCCTTTTATCAAGAGTTGATGTTTCACTTGTACCGCTAAGAACATGCATTCTCATACTGCCAATCCATCCAAAAAACAAGCGATAGAAGATGAATGAAAAATTGACAAGTCTATCAATCGAACTATTTTTACTTACCTTCTGGAATACGATCAACGTATCGATAAGTCTAGGATTTTTTATCTTTGTCGATATCAATAACATAAGTGTAGTTATCGCCATTACACCAAGGGAATGCCATGCATCATGAAAGGCAACAGTGCCATTTTGAATCAATTTTGGAAACCATAATTCATAATCTAATTTAACATGACTAAAATGATGTGATCCGTCAATAAAGAGAAAATCAACTGGTCTTTTAAAAGTAATCGCTGCTTTTTCCGAAGTCTTTCTTATAGGTATAATAGAATTTTCTATTCCCGCGTTTTTGATGTTTGAAAGAAAAATGTTATAAGTGTCATATTCATCAGAATTACCTGACCACTTCTTGTGCTCAGTTGTATCTTTATGAGGGTCAATTGCATATACTTTTCCGCCTTCCCCATCTTTTACGCCAATTCCCAAACAAACAGTGGATTTTCCTTTCCAAGAACCGATTTCAACAATGGCATACTTTTTTGAAGACTTTTTTGCCTGTTTATACAAAAATGTCCCCTCGTTTTGAGTTAGCCACCCGGGAATCTTTGAAATATCTTTCCTAAAATTAAACATATTTTTCCACAAACTCTTTAATCTCCCTTTTAAACCTCTCCTTACTAAACTTTTCTGCTTGATTTATGCAATCTGCTGAGTTAATTGTTAAATTGTTGAATTGTTTTATTGCTGCAATTAAACTCTCAATGGTTAATTCATCAAAAAATAATCCGGTTTTACCTTGAATAACCGATTCTACCACCCCTCCTGATTTATATGCAATAACTGGCGTTCCACACATCATTGCCTCAACTGGCGTTATTCCAAAATCCTCATCCTCTGAGGCGAAAATATACGCTTTCGCATTTCTCATTAATTCCAATTTCTCTTCGTCCCTTATCTCTCCAAGAAATTCTATATTTGAACTCGTCATTCTGGCTTGTCCAGAATCGCTCTGAACGATTGGAGATTCTGGATGCACCTTCGGCTTACCAGAATGACGACTCTGTGTGTCAATTTCTTCTCCCCATCCCCCAAATCCCTTCCCAAACACCTTAAGCGGTACTCCTAGTTCTCGACACGCTCGAACAATAAGATCAATATGCTTTGGCCGAGCCAAACGGCCTCCAGCGAGAAAGTAGCTTGTATTATGTAGTATGTATTTTGTATGCTTCTTATACTTACTACCTGATACATGATACATACTACTATCAACATCGACAGGAGGGTATACGACAACCGAATCTCTCCTATAAAACTTTTTAATTCTTTCTCTAACATTCTGAGAATTAGCAATAAAATAATCTACGTTTTGTGAAGACTTAAAATCAACAAGCCTTAAAAAGTGATTTGCAATCCCCCCAATCACCTTAAATATCAAATTCTTTTTCCATTCCCTCGCTGTTGCAAAACCATAAAGATAGCGAGGAGGAGTATGACAGTAACAAATATGAATAGCCCATTTTCTTTTTGTCATTGCGAGACCACGAAGTGGCGAAGCAATCCCTTGCTCAGTATAAGATTGCCGCGTCGCTCGTTCCTCGCTCCTCGCAATGACAATGTTTTTTTTCGTCTCTACCATATCCGGAAAATATGCTCCGGTGGCGGATACAATTACCACATCAAAATTTGATAAATCAAATATTTTGAACATAAATGGTGCTATGATGCGAAATGGGCTTATAAGTTTTTCTTTCAATGGTATGTTTTGTAAAAAAGACGTTCTAATATCCCAACCTTTGAATCTTTCTTTGTGTGGTCCTAAAAAGTCAGGAAGATATACAGTCGTATAAACAGGCGCTTCAGGCCAAATCTCATGCAACGCCTCCAGCACTCGTTCAGCACCTCCATACTCTTTAATATAATCATGAACTAAAGCTATTTTCATTTATTCTGATTATACTGTTTCACCTTGCCTTTTACCATCTATTGACAAAGGGGCAATTAAGAGGATGCTGTGAATGCAATGAGCAAGGCAAAAGGAATTCCGCAGTCTGGCAAATTAACCCTTCTTCCCCCCTCGGAAATCCCACAGTTGTAAGACTTCACTTTACGCTTCTAAGTCTCTCCAAAAGCCACATGCGGGCAAGGGTTGTTGGACCAACACCCATATTAAGTGCATGTCGACGCAATACTTCTAAGCTCTTCTCGCTGAAACGAATAGTCAAAGTCCGACTTTTTCTTGCTGAATGAAAACCCACCAGAGTTCTATCATCTATCTTGTCAACCATAGAATGCGTATCCCAAAAATCCGCCTCCTCTCCCAATGTTCTAAACGGAGGAATCGGCGCAATGGTTCCCTTTTTGACTTTTTTAATTTTTATTTTGTTTTCTTTCGTTCTCATCCTCGTATCCATTTCTTAAGATAAAAGCACTGCATTGTCTTACAGTTGTCAATAGCATTTTTCTTATGTTTTTACCAAATTTTGTGTGATATAATCATCAAATATTATGAGCTTAAAAAATGCAAAGATAGGCTCAAACGCACTAGAGATGGCAACCCTTGCTGCTGGGTGTTTTTGGTGTACGGAGGCGATTTTTAAAAGATTAAAAGGAGTTGTGGATGTAGTTCCTGGATATTCTGGCGGGCAAACCAAAAACCCAAGTTATGACGAAGTTTGTTCTGGTACAACCGGTCACGCCGAGGCAATCCAAATTACTTTTGACCCAACTGTTATTTCCTACGACAAAATTCTAGATGTATTCTGGCATTTGCATGATCCTACAACTCCAAATCAGCAAGGTGCTGATATTGGCCCGCAATACCGCTCGGCAATTTTTTATCATTCTGCAAAGCAGAAAGAAATAGCTACTGAACTAAAAAATAAATTAGGTAAATCTGGAACGTACAGTAAGCCGATTGTAACCCAAATAGTTCCATTCTCTAACTTTTATAAAGCAGAAGATTATCATTTAAACTATTACGACAGAAATAAATCCGCTCCTTATTGCCAAATAGCAATAGACCCCAAAATCCAAAAACTCATGGCAAATTATAAGCAAGATGTAAAAGAAGAATACAAAACCTCAATCACCTAAATAATCCCTAAGTTTATTTCCCCTAGATGGGTGGCGGAGTTTACGAAGAGCCTTTGCTTCGATTTGGCGAATACGCTCACGCGTTACCAGAAACATTTTTCCAACCTCTTCAAGTGTTTTTGGCTTACCATCTTTAAGACCAAATCTTTCCTCTAAAACTCTACGTTCTCTATCCGACAAAGTAAGTAGCACTTGCTCCATTTGTTCTTTAAGAAGCTCCCGAGATGCCGAATCAAAAAGAGTCGGCGCAGAGACATCGTGTATAAAATCTCCAAGACGGCTATCTTCTTCGTCTCCAACTGGGGTCTCCAAACTTGCTGGCTCCTGAGAAATTTTTATAATCTCACGTGCTTTATCTGGTTCGATTCCCAAAACTTTCGCAACTTCGTCTGGTGTTGGTTCGCGACCCAACTCCTGCATTAGTTTTCGGGATGTACGCAGGAACCTATTGATATTCTCAACCATGTGCACTGGAATCCTAATTGTGCGAGCCTGATCTGCAATTGCTCTTGTTATAGACTGTCTAATCCACCAAGTGGCGTATGTTGAAAACTTGTAGCCGCGTCTCCAATCATATTTTTCTACAGCCCTAATTAATCCTTGGTTTCCCTCTTGAATTAAATCAAGAAGTGTCAGCCCCCGACCTACGTATTTTTTAGCAATCGAAACCACTAATCTAAGGTTTGAAGTGGTTAATGTTTTACTTGCCTCTTTATCGCCTTTTTCAACTCTTTTTGCTAAAGAGATTTCTTGTTCGAAATTAAGTAAAGGAATCCTACCAATTTCTTTAAGATACATTCTTACTGGATCCGAAACTGTTCCCTCAGCCAAAACAGTTAATGCCTCAAGTTCCTTCTCCAAAGCCTCTATTGGCCTTTGACTATCTATATCCTTAGCAACAGATTCAAATACATCTACCTCTGCGTTTAGCAACTTGTTATAAAGCTGATCTAGTTCTACAATGTGTGCCTCAGGCTTTGGGAAGATCGACAAAATTTCGTCTTGGGTTATGTATCCTCTTTCTTTGGCAGATAACACAATTTCTGCTAGTATATTTGGCGCTTTTTGTCTCATCGGATCGTATTTTATCACACTTATCCTTTGGACAAAAGACTTATAAGAAGGGAGAGTTCTTTCTCAAGACTTTCTTTTTTCCTGCTATTTTGGTCTTTTTCCTCATTTTTTAAGTTTTGAGCAATAAGTTGTATTTTGTTTCTTAAAAATAATGCTCTTAATTCTCTTGCTATTTTTTCTACCTCTTCTTTAATTTTAATATTATTGGCAAACTTGGGAAGAGGGAATAAAAAACACGTATCAAAAGCTTGTACTAACTCTTGGGGCAAAAGGGCTAAAAACTTACTATTATTAAATCTTTCCTGTTTTTCAAAATAACGAATAATATGCATAATAATTTTTTGAAAAGGAAGTACTTCAAATTCATAATCTTCAAGAATTTTTTTTGCTTTTTCTAAGGCTTCTTTTGGGTTTTCGTTTTGAATAATTAAAGCCAAAAGATACTCCTCTAAGACCTCTTTCCTTGATCTTTTATGCTTTTTCTCAAAAACTATATCTTTATTTACTATTTCCTTCTTGGCAATCCTTTCTAATTCGCGAGTCAGGCTTTCATAGGAAGTCTCAAGCGCAAAGCTTAGCTTTTTTAAATAATGCTCTTTAACAATTTCGTTCTCGATATTATGAACAATTTGCAATAATTCGTTACTTATTTGCCTTTTACCATCAATTGAATTTTTATTAAACAAGGCAAAAGTATGATCAAAAATATAATCATAAACAGGAAAGCTTATTTTTACAGCTTTTTTAAATGCAAAAGGGTCATTCTTTATAGCCTCGTCTGCATCTTTACCATTTGTAATTATAACTGCCGAAATGGAAAACCCTTTTTTTTCTAAAACGGATACGCTTCTTTTTGTTGCTTCATAACCTGCTAGATCTTGGTCAAAACAAAGATTAACGTTCTTCGTAAAACGCGACAAAAGATTTACCTGATCCTCAGTTAAAGCAGTGCCTTTTATTGCTATTGCATTTTTAAAACCAAGACTATATAAAGAAATAGCATCAAATTCTCCTTCAACAACAATTGCTCGATCTTGCTTTTTTATCTCATCTTTTGCCATATTTAATCCAAAAAACATGCTTCCTTTATGGTAAACTGGAGTTTCCCTACTATTTATATATTTTCCACCATAATAATTTGTATCTATTGCTCTTCCAGAAAATCCTACAACATTGCCTCTATGATCAAAAAGAGGAAACATAACGCGATTTTTAAAAAAATCAGAAGCTTGTCCATTTTTTTCAAAAGCAAGGCCTGCCTCGATCAAATCTTGTTTTTTAAATTTTTTCTTGTTTATAAGATAGTTAGATAAGGAAGTTCCAGATTTTGGCGAAAAACCAAGCTTAAAAGTTTCTATAAGACGAATATCAAGCTTCCGCTCATTTAATAAGTAATTGATAGCTTGTTTGCCCGCGGGATGTTTGGTTAATACAAAATGATAAAATTCTAAAGCAATTTTATTTAATACATAGATTTTTTCTTTTCTGGCTGATAATCCAGCTTGAAAATTAGAGCTACTGAGTTCAACTCCTGTTTTTTTGGCAAGAATTCGTAGTGCCTCTATAAATTCCAACTTTTCGTACTCCATTAGGAATGTAAATGCATCGCCGCCTTTTGCGCATCCACCAAAACAGTGCCAGATTTGGCGCTCGGGCGAAACAACAAAAGATGGTGTTTTTTCGCTATGAAATGGGCAAAGGGCCTTAAAATTCCTGCCCATTTTTTTTAAGGGAATATATTCTGATATTAAAGAAACTATGTCTATTTTTTCTCTAACTCTTGCAACATCATCCATAGCTGCAATATTGTATCACGCTCAGCGTGATCATACCAATCTGAGCTTGGTAGCAAAATATTGCTTTTTGAACTCTCCTTGACTACAATCCAATAATAAATGCGACCGCAAACATTAAAAAATCAAAAGAAAAAATATAAAGCACTTATTTTAGATGTTGATGGCACTCTTATTCTCAATAAAAGAGATGGTATGCCATCAAAAAGAGTAACGGAGGCCATTAACAAAGCAAGTAAACTTATCCATATTGGGGTTGCAACATCAAGACCATACTTTATACTTTCACATATTGTGGATCACCTTAAATTGTCTGGTCCGTCTATTATTGTCGGGGGAGCTCAAATTATCGATACAGCCTCTAAAAAAATCCTTTTTGAACAACCACTTCTCAAAAAAGATCTTCTTAAAATTGTCAAGCTCCTGAGAACATCGCATGTTCCACTTACTGTTTTAGACAACGGCAAAGATATTGTCGTCTCACAAAGTTATAAACCAAAAAATCCTCTCCAATTATGGCTTCCTGGGCTCACACCGCAAGAGGCAGATATGTATATTAATAAGCTATCTCATATCCCAACAATTGATGTCCAAAAACTTCCTTCTTGGATAAGAAATAAGATTGACATTGTCATAAGTCATGCATCTGCTACCAAACAACATGCCATCTTAGAGGTTTCAAAAGTGCTGAATATACAAACGCAAGATATTATCGGCGTCGGCGATGGGTATAATGATTTTCCCCTTCTTATGGCATGTGGATTAAAAGCAGCAATGGGCAATGCAGTTGAAGAACTAAAAGCAATTGCCGATTACATAGCGCCAAGTGTTGAGGAAGACGGAGTGGCTCATGTAATCAATAAGTTTATATTGTACAAAAATTGACTTTGTTATTATCTCCTCGCCTTTCCCATCTTGACTTCCAAACTCTTTTCCTGTCTACTATTATAGACAATGAGAA
>JBBTXS010000026.1:0-13811 GCA_038062115.1 Patescibacteria group bacterium | reverse complement strand
GGGAGTTATAATAAGCACTTTTAAGCGATTCGTATTGGGCATTGTATCCTTTTGTAAAAAAATAGTCTATATTTCCAAATAGAATGCTTGCAGGGCGTATAAAAATAAGGGTAAAAAAAATTAAACAAGCAAAAACATACCAATATTTATTCCTTAAAAAAAGTTTTTTTAATTTTTCATTTTTCATTTTTCATTTTTTGTTGCATTTCCCATAATCTGGCATAAGTTATAAATGTACTAAACGCTTGGTAAATGCTCTCTATCAAGCCAACAGTTCCAACCTTCCACCCTCCTTGTCTAGCATATGAATCCAAAAATGCAGTTATCATAACTCTAACAAATCGCCACCACGTCACTCGCGGATGATCTGACTTAAAACGCAGCTCTGCTTCGATCTTTGACCATTCGATTGTCTTTTCAAGCATGGATGTTAAATCACGATGGGTATAATGCAACAAAAATCCATCTAACTCTCCTATTGGACCTTCAATGATTGGGCTTTCGTGAAGCTTCCCCCTCCATCCTTTCAGGGATTCTTTTCTAAACAATCTTTCAAGTTTTTCTATATACGGCCATTCATTCTTCTTTGAAGAACCAAGATAAAAATTCTTTCTTTTCAAAAAATACCCATTTAACTTTTGTATGCGGTCGCTGTTTGAAATTAAATAAATAATACTTTCTTTCAGATCTGTATCTACTCTTTCATCCGCATCAACATATAATACCCATTCCCCTTTTACTTTTGTTAATCCAAAATTTCTGAGTTTTGAAAAATCGTCACTCGTAAGAGTAAAAACTTCTGCGCCCATTCTTTTTGCAATATCAACTGTTCTATCTTCCGATCCGTTATCAACTACAATTATTTCATCACAAAACGAAAGCGAATCCAAACAATCCGCTAGTCTATTCTCCTCGTTTTTTGCAATAACAATTCCTGTAATCGAGCTCATACTTTATAGCTCCCTTTTCCAAATTTATTTAAATAAAAATCTAAAATCCCGCGTTTTTGCCAATATCTACCGCTTATTAAAACTTTCATACTCTCTTTTATAAGCGCAAGTTTTGATCGCAATGGTGCATACCTCATCCCAAACAATAGTCTATTGCGAGTTATGTAATAATCCTGAAGTTTTGATCCCGATCCTCCAGCCGACCCAGCATTCTTATGCCAAATGATTGCCGAAGGATTATAGATTATTTTATAGCCTGCTTCTTTTAGCCTCTCGCTTAAATCTGCATCTTCGTAATACAAAAAATATTTTTTATCGAAAAGCCCCACTCTACCAAAAACTTCTTTTTTCATAAACATACAGCATCCGCTTGCAAAAGACGTTTCTTCAGTTTTATCATACTGCCCATGATCTACTTCATCTACTCCCTTATGAGAAGCAATTACGTTTTTCCAATCCATTTTTCCTCCAGCATACCAAAATACTTTTCCTAAATCTTTCTCTGTATACCTATTTTTATGGAATTCAAAGCCTTTAGCAAAATAAATTTTTGGAGCAAGAATTCCTATGTTTTCATCGCTATTTCCAACTTTCAGCAATTCGTCAATTAAATTCTTGTCAACAAGAGTATCGTTGTTCAAAACCAAGACATAGTCCGCTCCATGTTCAAGCGCATAACGAATACCCACATTATTTCCTCCTGCAAATCCCAAATTCTCTCTATTCTCAATCACTTTCAATTGTAATTTTTGAGATTTGAGATTTGAGATTTGAGATTTGATGAAAGCCACGCTTTCATCTTTTGATGCATTATCCACTACGATAATCTCAAGTTTTGTATCTATGGTAACAACATTTTGCAGAGAACTTAAGCAGTCTAGCGTATTATCTTTGCCATTATAATTTAAAATGACGACAGAAACTTTTTGCATGTTGCATTATTGAGAAGTTACGCAAAGCTGTCATGCTGAACTTGTTTCAGCATCTATCGAGATCCTGAAATGAATTCAGGATGACAAAGAATGCGTAAGTCCTGTTATTGGAACTTATATATCAATTTATAAAATTGCCTCTTGAGAGGATTTTTTATTTTATTTAATTTTTTTGAGACTATCCAAAATAATAAATCTTTATAAGATTTTTTAAATTCTCTTTCTGTCCCTTGTAACAGCCTTTCATTCCCAGTTTGTATAAATTTAAGTCGTTCCCATATTAAAGAAAAGATTGAAAAGTGATAAAACGCCATCAAAATCGAAAGCATTAAGCCATGGAATCCATCTTTATAGCCCTCTCTTGCTAAAAAACGACTTAAGAACTCCTTAGCTGGAAATCTAATTGCATCCTGCCAACTAAATTTATATCCATTTTTTAACAATTGGCTTGCTTCGTTAGGCGCGTATATGTATATAACCTTTTGCATAAATTGAAATATTGTTTCGTAGTTATAGTGAATTATATGATTTTTAAGATATGCAGCTTGTCCCCCTAGTCTAATCATTTCGTGAACATGTTCTTCTGGAAATTTTCCCAATCCTTTTCTAAAGAGTCTCAATTGATGGTCTGGATACCATCCTGCGTGTTGCATCCACTTTCCAAAAATAATATTTTTTCTTGGAATCCAGTATCCATTAATAATTAATAATTGAGAGTTGAGAGTTGATAATATCTCTTTCTGTAGTTCTGGGGAGACCCGTTCATCAGCATCTAGGCTCAGAATCCAGTTTCCGCTTGCTTTGGAAAATCCATAGTTTTTATTGATATTTAGCATTGGGTTATTTGGTCTTATAAAAATTTTCGAAGTATACTTTCGAGCAATTTCAACAGTCTTATCGGTCGAAGAGTTATCTACCAAGATAATTTCATTAGCAAGCACTATAGACTTAAAACATTCTTCAATTTTTTCCTCCTCGTTAAATGCCGAGATAACAACAGAAAGTGAAATTTTTCCTTTCATAGCTTTATGCCAAACTGCTTAATACCACTAATCAATTCTTTTTTTGCTATCGCAAAAAGGCTAAATATGTAGACTGCTCCACCTATAAGTATAACAAATATCAACGAAAGGAAATCTTTAACCAACACTTGAGAAAATATAAAAACAACAACGCTCATAAAAACTGTGGCAATCGCGGGTTTATAAATGCTCCCAAAAAATTTAAAGTCAACAAATTTTTTAACCAAAAAAACAGTATATACAATCGTAGTTGTTACCAAAAAAGACGCAACCGAAACGCCGTTATACCCATAGAAAAAAATAAGGATTGGAGTCAGAATCCATACCAAAAATGTCCACAATACCATAAGCCGCAAAGTAGTTTTTACTTTTCCTGTTGCATCCAGAACGTTTACCAAAATTCCAGATAGTGAAGATACTGCTGCATTAAGACAAAAAAATATAAGGCTAAAAATTGCTGGCTCCCACTTGTTATTCCACTTAGGAAAATACTGAATGGTGTAAGGCGCCGCAATGATTAACCCAAAAAGAGAGGGAAACATGACGCTACTTACGTAAAACAAGGACTTTTCTATTGCATTTGTCAAAAGCTTTCTATCATGCTGCAATCGGGCGTATGTCGAAAATGTTACTTTTGTAACACTATCCACAATATAACGATACGCAAAGAACGCAAAACGCTGGCCAAATCCGATGAAACCTAACTCCACAGAAGAAAAAACTCTCCATAAGAATATTATCAACAAATCATCTTTCAACGTCGCAAGCACATTCTTTGCTTGAAATTGAATCCCGTACCGCAAGTGAGCTAAAGATTTTTTGTGAATCCCCAACCGCAGCTTCCATGGACATATACAATAGTATAGCGGTATGCTTATGATGCTTGAAACAAGAAAAGCAATGCTAAAACTGTCAATCTTGTAGTTAAGTAACAAAAGAACAATAAGCAAAAGGTTAAAAACAAACGACTCGGCAATTTGAGGAATTACATGCTTTTGGAAATTTATTGCCCTCTCAAGAAGAATTGAGGGTATCGTCTTGAAAGAAGCAAGAAAAATAGTAAAAACCAAAACTACAAGCAATCTTCCACCTATCTCTTCCATCCTGAAAAACGTCATAATAGGCTCACGAAGTGCCAACACGAGCAAAAATAAAACGAATGTAGCAGCCCCTTGTATAGTAAATATTGTTGTTATGTCGTTTTGGGAAACACTGTCTTTTTTCTGAACCAATGCTGCACCAAGACCAAAATCTGTCAAAAAGCTTATGACTCTTTGTATTGCTATAACCCCTATGTATATACCAACTTCTTGGGGAGTAAGAATCGTGAATATAACAAGCGATGCGCCAAAAGAAAGAAGGTTAATGACAAGGTTTCTGGAAATAAGAGCCAAAACGCCTCGTATGGACCTTTTTGTAATTAAGCCTATATCAAGCTCTTCCATAGTGTAGGTTCCACCATAATGCAAAACTTTCTTTAATTGCGCGAAGTATTACGCGCATGTTGCCTCCGCTTTGGTCGCCAAATTGTCGAGGGTAATGAGTAACTTTAACTTGAGCAATCTTTAAACCTTTCTTTTTTGCCTTTGCCAGGATTTCGGTTGTGATCATTGCTCCTTCAGACTTAAAAGGCATAAGTCTTTGAAGCAATTTTTTCTTAAACATTTTAAATCCGCAATCAATATCTTTATAATAAAATCCAAAAAATACAAAATCCCAAACTTTTAACAAATTCATGAGAAAACGTCTAAACGGGTGGTCTAGTCTTTTTTCTCTGTATCCCATAACCATATCTGCTTTATCTATTTTTTCTATAAACCTTGAAACTTCCGAAAAATCAAATTGTCCGTCACCGTCCGTAAAAACAATCACATCGTATTTTGCGTTTCTGAAACCATCTTTAAGCGCTGCTCCATAACCACGATTTGGCTGATGCGAAACAACAACTAAATTAGGATTGCTAGATGCTAGTTCCTTTGCTATTTTTAAGGTATCGTCCGATGAGCCATCGTCCACCATAATAATCTCCCACTCCTCTACAACTTTTTGAGCTACAGGAATAGCGTTTCTTACAACTTTTTCAATATTTTTTTCCTCATTCCAAAAAGGGAAAAAAATTGAGAGGCTTGGGAATTTTTCATTCATAATGAAACTTTCTTGTAAAGATTATACTAGTAAATAATACTATTAAGCTAATCAGCGATATGGAATTAGCAATTTTCTCGATTGGAGTCTGAATAAACTCAATATCAAGACTATGTCTACCTTCTGGCAATACAATAATTAAGCCATTGTTGGAAGCTGTATATGGTACTTTTTTACTGTCCAAAAAAGCATTCCAAGCCGGAAAATATGCAATGTTAATCTTAAGATTTGTTTCTTTCTTAACATCAATTAAGGTTTTTATCTTGTATGTTTTATTAGATTGCGAAATAATATTTGATTCTCCTTCCAGAATACTAATCTTATTATTTGCAATTTCAGACATCGATGCTGGTTTAACAAAATTTACAGGCATGTACTCGTCGGATATTTTTGAGGTAGTCCATTTCAATGAAATATCATTGGTGTAATCAACTGACGTTTTTGAAAATACTGTCTGTGGCATAAAAAGCTTACTTTTTCCATACAGAAGAAGAATAATCAATAGAATGCTACTCTGATACAGCGCTGTATTCGAGTAATAAATCTTATGCAATAACCACATCAATCCTCCAGCAAGGAAAGAGGAAAAAAAAGAAGCAAAAATCAAAAATCTCCATGGATACTGAAAAAATGCCATCTGAGGAATGACTTCCCAAATAGGCCTTGATACGCTAAGTGTAAAAAAGACCGAAAAGATAAAGCCCAAAATAGCCAGAATAACGATTGGATGCTTACCACTATAATGATACGTATCATTATAGTGGTAAAACATAATCTTTCCAAAGATTGATTTTGGTAAAATTAACAAAATAAAAGCTATGAAAACGCTAATTAAATGCAGCTTTCCTATCTTAAAAGATAAACCATCTATGCACCCCGGAGCTGATCCACCAAATCCCCAACTACTTTCCCAAAGCTGTTGTATGCAAACAAAGTGATCGCGAAAATCTGCTCCTCCTCCAATCTGAAAAATAACGTTTGTATATTTCATCTCAAAAATTGCAGGAATCCAATAAAAAGAAGAAACAAGTAAGCCAAACGAAATAATAAATAATAAATGATAAATGATAAAAAATTTCTTTCTTTTATAAGCAATGTAACAATACAACAATGCAACAATGAGTAAAAATGGTGTAACCATCATGGCTGTTAAATTGTGAGAAAGAACAACCCCAGCGTATCCTAATGAACCAACAACAACCCATTTCCATTTTCTCTCTTTATAAACTTTACATAAGCCATAAAAACCTAGTGGTATAAAAGAGTACGCCCAAAACTCCGCCACATCTCCCCTAACATAAATATCCAAAGCATGATATGGAGCATAAAGATAAAACAATCCCGAAACAACTCCTCCTACCTCTCCCCAAAACTCTTTTGCCAAAAGATACATGAAAATACCAGAAAGCAAAATCCCAACAATCATCATTGTCTTTGTGGCAACAAGTGCGTCAAAACCTAAAAGATTTATAAATCCGCCAAAATAATATGCAAGAGGAGCATAGAAATTAAAGATAGGATATCCATATCCGTATCCTAGGTCTTGAACCCATCTCACAGGAAACATCCCATCTTTTAATGCCTTTCCCATCTCAAAAACCCTAGCCACTTGTGTATCATCGTGCATTGGAAAAAACCCCGGAATAAGAAAGGGCTTTATTGCCCAAAAAGACAAGATTAAAACCAAAATGATCCCAAAATTTTTCTTTAAAAAAAACATAACTTTAAATTTTGTCAAGTACCAAATTTCATCCTTAAATCAGTCCTTTTTGGCTTTTTCATCAATTTTCGTGTATAATGATATTATCCAAGCCCTCTTTGAGTCTATCTTCAGCTTCTGCTGAGGGATTTACTTAAAGAGGCTTTTTGTTTCCAGTAGAACACATTAACTTTCTGATATGAAAAACTTGGCCAATAGTAGTTTGCTTTTTGATTAAGTTTATTTTGAATATTCTTGCATTTACTTAACAACGCTTTTCTGTAAATGTTTTTATGCTTTTCTGCCTTTTGACTTTTCTCTCTAAATGTATCAGCGTAGCTTAAAATAATTCCTGTTAAAAAATCTGCAAGTTGAATAGCCTGTATAAAACTTTCTATATTTTTGAGTCGACTTATTTTTTTAATCTGTTTCATATTGTAACTTCAGTCAACCGCCATAACAAATCAATTTTACCAAAAAAGCTTGAACTTAGATAGAGAAGCATTGAAGTTTCACCTAAAGAAATCGGGGGGGGTAATTATTTAATTTTTGTTATTTCTTCTATAGAAACCCTTAGCTCCTATAAATAAAAGCGCGAAAAAACTTAATAAGGAAATACCATTACTTGTTAGTCTTAGAGGAGTTTCGTTAAAACTTGCCTCGACCTTGTGAGTCCCTGACGGAACAGAAATCTGCATAACTCCCTTATCGTTTCTATAATAAATCGGTAGTTCGTTTCCATCAACTTTTGCCTTCCATCCCGGGTAATAAATAGTATTAATCCTAACTGTGCTTTGGGATAAGGCATTTATAGAAAATTTGACTTGTTTTGAGTTGGAAAAAATGTTTTCGATATTTCCTCTTCTTTTTATTATCTCTACTTTGTTAACTGGTCTTTGGGATGGAAATTTTTTAACCCACAATGGCATTAACTCATTTGATGAGGTTGTTGTAGCTTCATTAGTTAAATAATAATTGTCTCTTCTGTCTACATAATATTGAGGTTTTGCATATGGCAAGTACATAATTATTGAAATTAACGAGACGCAAATAACAATATATCTTGTGTATTTCTGCCTGCATAAAAATCCTGCTAATAAACTTACCAAAAATCCCAAAATTCCAAGAGCTATCCATGGATAATTAATTTCCGATAGTAAAGGTATATTACTCCACAAAAAATCAGAAGGCTTAAAGAGCAAAAAAGTAAACAATAATGAAATAATAATTGGTATAAATGCGATTTTTGTAAAATATTCCTTGAAGCCCTTCCGATCTTTAACAAAAATAAACACTAAAGAAAAAATAGTTATAAGAAATACAGCAAGATGCACCAAACCGAATTGGTAGCTAAAACCATTTGGATCTGTTGGAGCACCGTATCCCCATCGCGGAAGTAAAAACTGATCTAATCTCACAAAATATAAATTGCGATCTGCAATAGGTATTTTTGAAAGTAAGATATTATTTTTCTCAAAAAGAGCAGGAATCCAGAAGAAAGCAGATATTCCAAAACCTAAAATAATACTCACAATAAATTTTTTTATAACCTTTTTTTTCTTTAAAATTATTTGACTTAGTGAAAATGTAATAAAAATTGGCATGAATAAAACAGTCATAATATTATGCGTCATAATAAGTACACCTACAGAAATCCCAATACCACCAACTAAGAAAACAGAGGCTTTGTCAACTAATTTAATCGCAAGATAAAATAAAAGGGGAAATAATACAAATGAGAGAGATTCGCCTATTGACCCTCTGACATACAGATCAACCATACGATATGGAAAATAGGTATACATTATCATAGAAATTACTCCCGCCCACGTATTTTTCCATAAAATTCTGGATGCAAAAAACATAAAAAATGCCGATAAAAAAACACTGGCTGCAAAAAGTATTTTTATTGTATTTACAAATCCAAATCCCAAAAAGTGCATAAATGTACCAAAGTAATAGGGAAAAGGATAAACAAAATTAAATAGAGGGTAGCCATAACCGAAATTCAAGTTCCCGCTATATCTTGCCGGAATTTGAAAGTCTCGAAGAGTACGAAACATATCAGTAAGCCTCACCACAGCCCATTCTCCATCATGTGTTGGAAAATATCCCTCACGAAGATAGGGTAAAATAACGGGAAAAGCTACAACGATAGAAAATATAAAGGGCCACATCCAAAAAAAAACTTTACTCCTCATGTTTTTATAATTCGATAAGCAACAGATCCATCAAGATATCTAATTTCTTTTATAGCTTTTGTGCCCTGAGGAATCTCATCGGGAATACCTATTAAAAGTGTGTCCTTTTCTTTTGCATCTTTATTAAAATCAATATATCTAAATTCATATTTGCCAATTTTTCTCTCAAATCGTCCAATATTTCCTTTCTCTGCCCAATTATTTTGATACCAGGAAGGGTCAATTTTGTTATAAAAAAGGTAGTATATATAAGGTTGGTCAATTCTGTACGTCATAACAATTTTTTTATATTCATCTTCGTGCTGTCTTGCATATTCTATCGCCTCTTTATTGCCATACTGCCAAAAATATCCGTATTCAATTGGTGTATGTACATAATATTGATGTAAATAATACATGACGTTTACAATCAATGTGACAACAATAACTAGAGCTAAGTATCTTTTATAAAAAGGCTGTTTTAACTTTAATAGTTTCATAATTATCATCACAACCCCAACCGCTGCAAATATATGAAAACCTGGCATCATAGCAATAGCCCGCACTGGATGGGGAGTGCCTGTTGTTATTGCTGAAGGGAGAGGTGCTAATAAGAATAGCAACAGTAATGTTGCCACATATCTATTGTAAGAATTAAGCAAAATGTATACGCCAACAAGAATAAATGGTAAATCCCATAAATAAAGCATTCCCATGTCTACAGCATGATGCTGCACGCCTCCATCTCCATGTAAAAATAAGAAATCAGGGTTAAAGTGATCCAAATACCCTTTTACAGCTGCAAGCACATATGTCACGCGCCTGTTGTGAAATAACGCACCAATATGATCATTATTACTTCTGTCATAATTAATTCTCTGAATAGAAGCATCTATAATTGTTGAGTCTGAAAAAATAGTTACCATAGATAATCGCGCACCTGTTCCATACCCTGTTCCTAAAAAGCTATTCCAAATTGGAAAGGAGAAGAAAAAAAGCATAAGCATAGAAGTTATTGCTTGTTTTCTAAAATTCAAAACTTCTCTCCAAAAGAAAACTAAAAGCGCTAGAATAAATAGCGGGATAAAAAGACGAAAGCTGTGATATGAATATAAACTTAATAAAAATAAGATGCTGGAAAGATAAAAAAAGTTTCCATTCCTAAGTGCTTTTAGAAAAAACAACAGGCCGCTTATGAAGAAAAAAAGTCCGATATTTCCTTCAAATGCAGCTCTAGAAAACTGTAAATGCCAAGGAGAAATAGCTAAAAAAAATGCCGCAATAAGTGAGACGATAATTTGTTTTTTCTTTTCCCACGTAGACAAAATTTCTCTGGTCAAAAAATAGACCGCGATGACCGTAAGTAATCCAAATATAGCAGCAGGAAGTCTAACAGCAAATTCATTCAAGCCAAACAAATAGACAGGAATAATATCCAAGTAAACATATAGTGCTGGTTTATAATCATCGAAAGAACGGATACTTAAAGGAAATTTATTACCATATTCATCCGCTCCTGACTTAAGAATTGAGTATGCATTATATCCCAGACTTGCTTCATCCCAAGTAAGACTGGGGGGATTTACTCCCAGCTGATTGAAACGTAAAAATACAGCCACTAAAATAATTAGAGAAAAAACAAGCGAAGAAAAATTTTTCCCGATAAATTTATTCATAGACTATATTAAATACTCTACTACCGTCTTTTCTGTAAATAGTTTTTTTGCTTTGAGCAACATCTTCACAATCACCTTTATCTATATAGATAATCTTTGCTACTTTTGGAAAACGATCATCCTTTTGCTGGGACGGGCATGATTGAGGCACAAAGAAAAACTTACCAAATCCCGTATAGTCTTTATCTTTTGACGAACCCTCTGATAAATAATCTTTAGGATCATATTGCATATAAAAAAGGATAAGCGGATATATGCCGCCATTGCTTTTTGTAACCACAACTTTGTCTACATTATTATATGAACCCTTAACTGCTTTTACCATTTCCCCAAATCCTTCATTTCGGTACCAATTCATATGAATTCCGGAATGAATAAAATATTGATGAATAAAATAGGAAAAATTAAATATTAGAATTACTCCGGTAACAGAAACAATTAATATTTGTAGTAATTTTTTCCTGTTTTGTAAAATATATAAAAAGCCAAACGCACTAATAATCTCAAGCATGGGCAACATAACAAGAGAACGTCTAATGTTTGGTACATCGTCTATCGTTAATGCTGCAACAATTGGAGCAAGCAATATCCAAAACATTGGAATCTTATATATACTATTCTTATTTACAACAAGTATAATTGACCCTATTAACAAAAATGGCAACTCTGTCAGATACATAAGCCCTATACCTTCGACCCTAAACCATATAGGCAGACCTCCTTTTATAAATAAAAAATTGCCTGAAAAATAATCAACATAATTTGATACATACGCCAACAAGTGGTTTATAACCTTGTTATGAAATAATTGAGTAATCTTTACATGTGTATTGGCAACTCCATCCTCCCTGATTTGCTCCTCCATCACCAATTTCGTACCCAATGATCCAAAAAGGCTAACCTGCTTAAATCTATCTCCGCCACCTTTAGTTACAAAAACTAAAATGAAAGCTAATGCTCCCAAGAACACAAAAGATCCTAAAAGGAAATTTTTATATTTTTTATTTTTTTGCTTATCCTGCAGACTAAAGAAGAAAAAAACTGAAAGGAAAAGAAGGAGGACAAAAACGCGAGGAGTAAAATACATAAAAAAACTTATAGACAACAATAATATTCCAGGAATAAGGAATCTTAATTTTCTATTTTCAAAACTTAGAAAAACTAAGGAAAAACCTAAAACCACAAAAAAAAGAGAAACAAGCGTTTGTTCACTTGACCTTGAAAAAACAATATGCCATGGACTGATTGCAATTAAAAATGCTGACACTAAACTTATTCTTTTATTTTTAAAAATCGAAAAAGCCAATAGAAAAGATGCTAAAATTGTTAAACTTCCCAAGAAAGCGCCGGGAAATCTTGTTGAAAATTCATTTAAACCAAACAATTTAATAGGCAGTATTGTCAAATACGAGTATCCTGTTGGATTGTAATCTCCAAATACTTCTGTTTGTAAGGGAAACTTGTTGCTGTTTGAGTCCTTTCCTGTCTGCAAAATAAAATATCCATTAACGCCATTTATGGCCTCGTCTATATGGAAGCCATTTGGAATTTGACTCAACTCATAAAAACGAAGAAATATTCCAAATATAAATATACACAGAAGTGCTATAATAACTATATTTCTATTGAAAAAATTAATCATAAACAATCCGGAAAGCTTTTGTGCCGTCTTCTCTATATATATATTCGGACCGCTTGGTAGGAATTGATTTATCCAACGGACAATCTCCCTTATCTACGTATAAGGTTCGCGAGGGATCTGGCACTCTATTTCTTGATTGGAGAGATGGGCAATCTTGCGGCACAAAAAAGAATTTTCCAAAGCCTCCATAATCCTTATTTTTGGGCGATCCTTCCTCTTGATATTTATTAGGATCGTATTGCATATAAAAGAGAACCAAAGGATAGATGCCTCCTTGATATTTAGACATAGCAACTAAATCATACTTATCATATTTTTTTTTGACTTCATTCATCATTTCAGAGAAACCGTTATTCCTATACCATGGCTTATGGGTTTTAGCGTTGTAAAAGTACTGATGAAGAAAATAAAGGCTATTAAAAATAAGAAGTAATGTTACCAAAACAATCGCTGGCTTTTTAAGTTTAATATTTCCTATAAATGACAAAAATCCAATTCCAGCAATAATCTCAAGCATTGGAAACATAACAATGGCTCTATTTATATTGGGTATGTCGTCCATTGTTATTGCAGGAACAATAGGTGCAACCAAAAGCCAGACTAGTGGAATCTTAAAATACAGATTTTTTCTTCGCAAAACATTATATATTCCTATCAGGATAAATGGTAATTCGACAATGTACAAAAGTCCCATTCTTGGAACGTTATACCAAATCGGCAAGCCACCCGTTGTAAAAAGAAAGTTAAATCCAAAATAATCAAAATAATTAGATACAAAAATCAAAAAAATATTAGTCGCTTTATTATGAAACAAGCGGGATACAATATTGTTTGACCCAGCGACAGCATCTTCCTGAATTTGTTGTTTTTGAAAAAAATCTGTCTCAAAAGAAGAAAATATATTTATCTGGCTGTATCTACCAGTTCCGCCTGTTATTGCAAATACTAAAAAGGCTGCGATAGCCAATACGAATATCAGGCAGAAAAATAATACAATTTTATATTTTTTTTGTAATTTTTTAATTATGGGCAAAAACATTAAAATAAAAACAAGAAAAAGGCCTGGTACAAAAACGCGAGGACTGTGATAAAAGAAAAAACTTGCAATCATGGAGATTGAGCCAATCAGAAGATAAAGTTTTTTTTGCTTTTGAAGGCTGTAGAAAAACAAACTAAATCCGATTATGATAAAAAAAAGCGACACGATCGCCTCACTACTCGCCCGTGATAAAACAAAATGCCATGGCGATATAGCCACGAGAAATGCACTAATTAATCCCAATTTTTTATCCTGAAAAATAGTTATTACAAAGAAAAAAATAGCAAAAATCGTAATACTGCCAATTAGTGCACCTGGGAATCTTGTTGAAAATTCATTAAGTCCTAGAAGCTTTATCGAAGGAACTGTTAAATAGTGATAACCGGAAGGCCGATTGTCCCCAAACATATCTATATACAAAGGTAAACGATTGCCATTATCGTCTTTTCCGGTATAGAGCAATGAGTAACCATTGTATCCAAGGGATGCCTCATCAATATGAAATCCTACGGGAAAATCGCTTAAT
>JBBTXS010000025.1:0-22309 GCA_038062115.1 Patescibacteria group bacterium | reverse complement strand
ATATCTACACCAACTGCAACAACTATTTCTTTTCTTCCCAAAACTTTAGTAACAGAAGAGGATGTGGCTCAATCAGTCTTAAAGTCAGCTAACCCAACACAGTTTATTGTTGGGAAAAATGTAAAATACACAAAATAATTGACAGTTGACTTTTTGGCTTTTTATTTTATATACTATTTATGTTCTTTGATATTAGAGGTGATTTTAAATTTTTCTCTACATATTAAATTCTCTTGAGGTACTACGTTCAGTTTACATGAACGTAGGACAAGGCAAATTTTGTCCCGCCGTGGCGGGGCGATGAGCCTTCCTAGTTAATTGGTCGGGAGAAACAAGAATCATACTCGGTATCAAGGACAGGATTTATTT
The DNA here is from genome assembly GCA_038062115.1 of Patescibacteria group bacterium. GTDB lineage: Bacteria > Patescibacteriota > Microgenomatia > Levybacterales > UBA12049 > JBBTXS01. The sequence continues at coordinate 21,940 of JBBTXS010000025.1, read as the reverse complement.
TTACTATTTCAACTTTTCTGTTTCGCGGTGCTCGGTAACTTTTCTACAGCGTTTGCAGAACTTTTTAAGTCTTAGCTTTTCGGGTGTATTAACTTTATTACGAGTCGTTATATAATTTCTGCTTTTGCAAACAGTGCAGACAAGTCCAACTTTTATCCTATTTTCTCCTTTTGCTGGCATATATATCCTCCTTTCCTTCAAGAGCCTTTGTCCGGGATTGAACCGGAGGCCTCGTTCTTACCAAGAACGCGCTCTACCAACTGAGCTACAAAGGCAAGTATGGCGGGCAGGCCAATGACTCGCCAGGTACCAGTCGGTAACCTGGTTTTACCAGGTGCCGTATGGTACCCTGGCTGGCAGGCTCCGAATGGTGCCTGCCGTTTTACCACTAAACTATGTCGGCGAGCGAAGCCACGTTTGACGCGGTGCTGGATGAGGGACTTGCACCCCCGAAGGCCTTTCGGCCGCCACGTCTACAGCGTGGTGCGTTAGCTGCTCCGCCAACCCAGCATTGAGCCTCCCAACAGAATTGAACTGTTATCAGCGGTTTACAAAACCGTCGCTCTGCCGTTGAGCTAGGGAGGCAAAAGACTAAAACATTTTATCAAACTGTCGTTTTATTGACAACCATAGGTTTCTATAGCTTCTTAACATTATTCCCCGCATCTTACAGGCGGAACATCTCGTTTGACGTCATAGTCATTGCAAAAGAGCTTGAAGCAATATATAATGCTTTTAGTGTATTTAGGGGTATCGGTTAACGGTAAACCAGCGGTCTCCAAAACCGCGACTGGGGGTTCGACTCCCTCTACCCCTGCACCAATTTGACAATTTTAGAACTTTATTTAAGCTTCCCTAACTTCTCATCAAAGGTAAAAAGTTCTGCTTCTTCCACTTTTGCTTTGGAAAGTAAAAAACAATCAACAAAGCTAATATTTTCCCTTCTATGAAGACCTATGGCCATAAAAAATAATTCTCTTGATTCAACTTCTATATACTCTGTTGATAATATTGGTTCTATTTTTTCGATGATGTCTTCTTTTTCGAGACGATAATATTTTTTAAGAGCAAAGTTTATTTCAAAAATGACTATTTGAGGAATAATAAGCTTAATTTTCCCATTTTTTGCATCGGCGAATATTTTTTTTGCTTGATTGTATTGCAAAGCAATATCTTGTAAAAGAAAACGTAGAATAATATTTGTGTCAACGATATAACGCTTATTCATTCTTCCCCATTGCTTCGTCTGCAAGATATTGCTCAAACGCTTCACGCATTTCTCTGGGAGATACTTTCGCTCTCCGAGCATTTTTTAAAGATCCAGCTAATTCAAGGAAGTCTTTAACCGGCTCTATCGTCATCTTGCCATTTTCTACCGAAACAATTGCCTTCTTGGTTTTGGATAAGCCAAGTTCCCGGCGAATTTTAGCTGGAATGCTTATTTGCCCCTGAGAAGTTATTGAAACTGTATATGTCATGCATTAAATATGACATAAAATATTACTTTTGTCAATATACATTAAATTTGTATTTAAGAATACATTTCAAATACAATCAGTTTACCCCGCACCCAGAATGCCCTGACCGTAAGGTCAGGGATGAATGGATTATTTCCGCGAAGCGAACCCCTAATGCCCCGAGCGTAAGCTCGGGGTGCGGGGTTTACTACGTCCGGTTTACCACAATTAGTTTGTGACTGGGACATAAATACTCATTTGTCATTCCGAGCGAAGCCGCGTCTGACGCGGCGAAGTCGAGGAATCTCGTTGAAGGAGATTTCTCCCCCCGATTTAATCGGGGGTCGAAATGACAATTGTGACCCAGTCATAAAATGTCAAATATACAGTATTTTAAACAAGTTTAGCTTATCTTCTTGTTTTTTACTTATAAAACGTGCTACAGTAACTGTGTATTACTACCATGGCAAAAGCAATTACACAAAAAGGGGGCTTAACGGTCGGTTATGTAGGACTTGGCATTCGAGGAAATGGTACTGTTGGTAGCATCTTGCAAGAAGTCCATGATGGCGATACGATCACTGTTAGGGCGCTTGGTAATTTTGGTGTTCGGTTTTTAGGCGTTGATGCACCTGAGATTAGCTTTACTCTTCCTGATGAAACAGCATTCACTAGTATAGAAAACGAAAAGTGGGAGAAGTTTTTAGAAAATCCTTTTGCAAACGACTTTCCACCCTTTACTCCTCCACTAATAAAAGATCTTGCCTTACATTTACAATCAAAGTTAAAAAAAAGAACAGCTATGAATCATTTTTATCATGCGCAAAAAGCAGAAGATACGCTAGAAGAAGAGCTTAAGAAAGATTTACATGCACTTCATCAGTCGGAAAAAGAGTTCGAACTTTTTCTTGTCTTTGCGCATGAGGTCATGGATCCATATGGAAGACTCCTCTGTTTTATAAATCGCAATCAAGTGAATGAGCAAGACCCTGAACCTCGACCGCTTACATATAACGAACGACTTCTTAAGCTTGGAAAAGTAATACCATATTTTATTTGGCCTAACATTAATCCTTTTCGTAAACAAAAAAATATTGTCGATGCCGTTCCACAACCTGGGACAGCAAATACTATATCCAATGAGGAGGGTACCTTGCGTCGAGCTCGTGAATGGGCACAAAATGCAAGACAAAGACAAATTGGCATTTATGATGCAACCAATCCATTACAGCTTGAGCCGTTCGAAGTGAGATTCCTGGCGAGAAGACGTCCGCCTACTAGATGGGTTATTGACTTAAGTAAGAATGACAATATACTTATTCAACCACAGCAGTATTATAGAGTTTACAGGGAAGATCGGCTTTTTATCCCACCAGAATATGTATCACTCTTCCAAGAAGCTGGATGGAAGCAAGGCTAAGGTTAAAATAGGTTCCAGTCTAACACAGTATCGTCATATATGATGCATTTGTTATGGAAAGCGAAATTCCATCGCAAATTTATTATAGTACTAATCGCTACTCTATCCCTACTTTTGATTGGGGTATTTTACCTTCTCCCAAACCACAAAATTACTACTTCAAATAGAACAGAAAGTGTAAAAATCACTCCCCAAGCCACAACTGAGCTTCCTTCCTTCAATATAACTCCTACAAGCCCAGCAACAACCAAACAAAAATCAAAAGCAATTGATGCTAAAATATTTATTAATCCAGTTCCGACTACAAAAATCTCTCCTCTTTTTAAAGTACTCACTACACCTAAGCAAACTCTAAAGACTTCTACCTCTAGTAGTTTCTATGTTCAAGAAACTGCGTCTGTTGCACCAACAAATTCTCTAAAAAACATAATGTTAACTCTAAGCGGTCAAGTCTATAACGATTTAAACTGCAATAATAAAAAAGACATTGGTGAAACAGGCTTTGCTAACCAACAAATTTTAATCTTGCAACCGAGAGATGGCACGCTTTTTGATACAGTTTTGTCGGATGATAAGGGAAATTATTCTTTCCAACGTTCTGTATCCGAGGCTACGTCATTGATTGTAGAACCAATTTCCATAGATCCAAATATTGTACACATTCCACCAGAAGTAACGCTTAGCAGCAACAATCAGTCTGCAAAAATAGATATCTCCCTTTGCCCTGAATAATTTTATTCAACCACCAAAACTTTTGCGCGTTCTTGGTACAGAGGAATTATTTCGTCGCGAATAACGCCAATTATTCCCATGTCATCGATATATTGACTTAAGGCTTTTGGCATAAGGCTAATATTGTCTCTGCTAAAAAATAGAGCAAGGGTTTTATCGTTTTTAGCAACTTCAATCATTTTACCCCATCGCTTGTCGCAAAAAATCTCTTCTTTTTCTGCTCCTTCTTTAGCTGGAGCCTGAGCAAACTGCGTTCCCGTTATATTTAGGTTATAAAGAGCGCACCAATAGTTATAATTAAATCTCTTTTCAACAAGAGATTTTTCTAAGCAAACAATTGAGACTCCAAAAATAATAGCGGCATAATTCTTAAGCATGTCATGTCTGTCTTCCTCTGGAATTTTGAGTAAACTTTCTCTATTTAGAGCAAAAAGAGTATTTGATTCATTCGATTTATTTGTTATGGATCTAAGCCTCTCCCCACCTTCTTCTGCAAAGCCATTTGCAAAAGTAGCAACCCAAGATAAACCAAACAATCTCTCCCTTGGGTAATTGAGTCCATAATTCTCAACGCTCATATCTTTGGAATTATATCGCAAGTGTTGCCAAAAGTCCAAGACTAAACCCTAATAATCCTCCGCCAATTACGTCCGATGCCCAGTGTTCGCCAAGGTAAATTCTGCTAATAAACATAACAATATCGTACAATGCTAAAATAGAAATAATGATTAGTCTTTGTGTATGAGAAAACTTTTTAGACCTAACAATAATAAGTCCTAATAAAATGGTCAAAAATGCCGCTCTTGCCGAATGACCAGATGGATAAGAAAACTCGGACCGAACATGAAATTGTGGAAAATCTATCAAGTGTTTAACACGAAGCATAAATTGTGGAGGCGGCAGATGATCTACAAAAAACTTACCATACAGTTCCAATATATGAATTAGTCCAAATAAACCAAAAGTTATTATGCCCAAAATTTTTCTTCTTAAAATAAGAAGAATGACTATAAAAATTAGCATTGGCTCAAAATTGCCTATATCGCTAAAAATAGAAAATGGTTCATCAAAGCGACGAGATATGTTGTCTTGAAGCCTTACAGTTGTATCAAAATCAAATTGAGTAGAAATATCTTTGTCAACCAAGTACGAGAAAATAACAAACAAGATAAAAAGCCCTGATGCTAAGCTAAACAATAATTTTTTAGACATAGGAAGATAATCTCTAAAGTATCACAAAATACGCAATTGCAAAATTTGTGATGGTATTGGAAAAACTTTACAAATCTAGCTCCTTGAGAAACTTGCGGAAGTCCCCATTAATGTCTGGATGTTGTAATCCCATTTGTACAACTGTTTTCATGTACTCAAGCTTATTGCCTGTATCGTAATACTTGCCATTTTCGATTTCACATGCGTATACGGGATAACCTTGTTTAATTAAATCATCTATCGCTTTTGATAAATAAATTTCCCCATCTCTCGCAACCTCTTGTTTACGCAACAGATCAAAAATATCAGGCGGAAGGATATATGCCCCGTGCGTAGCAAGGTCTGATGGCGCCTCATCTGGTTTTGGCTTCTCAACAATTTTTTCAATTCTATAGATATTTTTCTCAACATTTTTTACCTTCGCGATCCCATAGCGACCCAAGTCTTTTTTATTGGCTATACGAACTGCCGATATTACTGCTCCACCGTATTTCTCATAAACTTTAATCATCTGCGCAAGCCTTGGCGGGTTGCTATAAATAAATTCGTCGCCCCACATAACTGCAAATGTCTCGTTTTCAATAACAGGTTCTGCCGACAAGACCGGTGTCCCATTGCCATAAGGACCTTTTTGTCTTATATAGATAAAGCTTGCTAGTTCTGAAATTTCTTTAATTTCATCTATTAGTTTTTCTTTTTTGCCATTTTGCAGATTCTTTATAAGCTCGGCATTTGGCGAATCAAAATGATCCTCAATCGCCCGCTTTAGAGCTCCTGTCACAATAACAACATGCTCAGCGCCAGAGGCAACTGCCTCCTCAACTACATATTGGATGACTGGTTTGTCAACAATTGGGAGCATTTCCTTTGGCATTGCTTTGGTTTGAGGCAAAAAACGGGTGCCAAAGCCAGCTGCGGGAATTACAACCTTTCTAATTTTATTCATAAGCTACCTATGTAACTTAGGTAACTTACAGTATAATTCCCTTCCCTTTACATGTCAAATCATATTTGATAAGATACGATCACTATGCCTACATCCCCTGCTACTTTTTTAAAGCAAACACGTGATGAGCTTAAAAAAGTGGTTTGGCCAGGAAGACAAGAAGTAATAAGACTAACAACAGTAGTAATCTTAATAAGTCTAATTGTAGGATTTTTTTTAGGAGGATTAGATTTTGTGTTTACAAAGATTATGGAAGTGGTGGTAAAATAAAATGGATTCTCAACAGCCGCAAGCAAAAGAAACAGTCAAGGACACTAAGCCAGTTCGAGACGCAGCCAAGTGGTATATTGTGCATACTTACTCTGGCCATGAAAATAAAGTCGCAAGATCTCTACATCAGCGTATTCAAAGCTTGGGTTTTGAAAATCGAATTTTTGAGATAATTGTTCCAACAAGAAATACAATTAAGGTATCTGGTGGCAAAAAAGAAACAGTAAAAGAAAAAATCTTCCCCGGATATGTTTTGATAAGAATGATTTTGGACGATGAAACATGGCTTTTGGTAAGAACCACCCAAGGAGTTACTGCTTTTATTGGAGCTGGAAATAAACCAACACCAATTTCCGAAAAAGAAGTTGAGGCAATTCAAAAGTTTATGAAGCAAGAACAACCTCTCTACAAAGCAGCCTTTACCAAAAGTGAGGCTGTTAAAATTGTTGATGGGCCTTTTGCAGATTTCTTAGGAACAGTTGATGAAATCGACCAAACTAAGGGAAAACTAAAAGTTTTGGTTTCGATATTTGGCAGAGAGACGCCAGTAGAATTGGATTTTTTGCAAGTGGCTAAATTATAACCCTATGGCTAAAAAAATTAAAACAATTATAAAACTTAACATTAAAGCTGGAGAGGCTACTCCTGCCCCACCAGTTGGTCCTGCTTTGGGACAGCATGGACTACCAATAATGGAGTTTGTAAAAGCATTTAATGACAAAACTAAAGACCAAAAAGGAACTATCATTCCTGCGGTAATAACTGTTTACCAAGATAGAACATTTTCTTTTATCACCAAAAAACCTCCAGTTGCTGAAATGATTAAAAAAGCAGTAGGAAGAGAAAAGGGATCTCAAAAACCCGGCAAAGAAATGGCCGGATCAATGACTAAAACTCAAGCCCAAGACATAGCAAATGCCAAAATGGATGATCTAAATACAACAGATATCGAACAGGCAACAAAAATTGTGATGGGAACAGCAAGAAGCATGGGCGTTACTGTAAAGTAATGAGTTATGAGTTTATTGTTATGGGTAAAACAATTTATACCATGAGCTAAAAACTTATAACACATAACCAATTTCGACGAAAGGAGAAATCTATGGGAAAGGTTAGGGTTAAAACACTAGGAGTAGAAGAGGTCGAAAAGCAACAAAAAAAAGAAGCATTAAAACGTAAAGAGCAAAAAAAGACTGCAAAAGTTCCCGGACTTAAAGGCGGTCAAAGAGTAGTTGCTGTTGGTCCAACTGAAGAAGAGTTGGCGCGCCTTGATGAACTTTCGGCGAAGCAGAAAAAACTAGAAGTACAAGAAGTACCAAAGGTATCAAAGGAAAAGGCTAAGGACAAAACACGTGATACTCGGGGTGCACGTTCTAGCCGGTACCAAACTGTTGCAAAACTAGTTGAAAAAACAAAATATACACTCTCCGAGGCATTAGAGCTCTTACCAAAACTTCACCTCTCAAGCTTTGATGAGACAGTCGAGTTACACATAAATACAATAGACAAAGGTATTACAGCAACTGCCATCCTTCCCCATGGAAGTGGAAAAAAGGTTAGAGTTGCAATTGCAAACGATCAAATAATTTCGGATGTATTAAGAGGAAAAATCAACTTTGATGTTTTACTAGCAGAGCCATCCATAATGCCAAAGCTTGCTCGCGTTGCAAAATTCTTAGGACCTCGTGGCCTTATGCCAAATCCAAAAAACGGCACTATTACAACAAATCCAAAAGAATTGACAAAAAAATACCAAGGAGGACAAGTAAATCTTAAAACAGAATCAAAATACCCTATTATGCATATTGTAGTTGGTAAACTTTCTTTTGGACAAAAAAAGCTTTTGGACAATATCCAGATCGTCTTAAACGCAGTTAAACTACAAAATATAAAAAATGTAACTCTAAAATCAACCATGAGTCCAGGAATCAAGGTCCAATTAGTCAAATTAGGCTAATCTGACATTACCCCAGTTTTGCCTCAAATTACTTATGTCATTGCGAGCGAAGCGAAGCAATCTCTTTTTTCACAATGGGATTGCCACGTCGTCCCGCTTCGCGGGACTCCTCACAATGACAGGTACAAAGTGGGGTAATCTCAGAGGCTAATTGGTCTAATTCGTCATATGACTGGCGGTTACAAAAGCCTAATTGTCTATCAACAGGCAGTCGTAATCTACGATCTCACAGGAAAATTTTGCCAAAAGCATTTGCGAGATTTTGGAACAGGCATGCCAACTAGACGCACTGTGGATCAAATGATTCGATCTCTTGAGAAGAAATTTATAAATGAAGGTGGCTACTCAGAAAATCTTTTTAACCAAAGACTTAAGCAAAGAAAAAATAATTGAACCTCGCTTACTTTTCACTGTAGATAGTTCCAGAGGATTGTAATTTTGCTTGCGGTCTCCGTTCTGCAACCTTTGAACTCCTAAGAGCAAGGCAGCGTTTGAAGTAGCTGACCTGGTGATCTGCCGTTTTAGATGCCGAAAACCTGCTCTTTACATATTCAGATGCCAGTTTTCCACGATTCACCCTCTCCTCAGGAGATAATTCCAAAACTATTTTTGTTTTTTCTGCTACGTCTCTTGGATCTCTAGGATTTGTCATCCAAGCAAAAGGAAGATCTCCTCCAATTACTTCATTATATCCTACAACATTGCTACCAACTACAGGCGTACCAGATGCCATTGCCTCGGCAAGTGTAAGACCAAACCCCTCTCTTCCCTCAACTGGCGAGATAAAAACATCAGCAGTTCTATAAGCTTTTGGGACGTCTTCATCGGGCAGTACCCCAACAAACTTTACTACATCGTTAAGTCCCAACTGACGCCTTAATGCAAGCAATTCTTTTTTCATCTTACCGTCTCCTGCAATTTTACCTAAGATGTTTTTCATTTTGTATTCATAGTACAGAATATAAAATGCTCTCAAAAAATCATCTAATCTTTTCCGTTCATCAAATCTTGCTGCTGCAAAAATTATTCTCTTGCCATTGCCATCTTTTTTCCACTCCTCTATTATTGGCCCCTCTGGCGTAAATCTATCAGTATCAATTCCATTGTAAATAACCTCGTAGTCTCCAGGTAAATATTGATTCCAAAGATTTGCTACCGCCATAGAAACTGCTACTCTTCCATCTAATCCCTTATTAATGGTATTTCTAAACCCTGGGGTTAATTTAATAGGCCGTCTAGAAGCATCAAATGTAGGTCTTCGAAAAAGATGCGATGCAAGATATAATGCCTTAGTTGGCACATCCAAATCCTCTGACTGCGCATGAAAATAACCAACAAAACAAGTCTTACCCTCCTTATCTCCCGTGATTAGGGCATGGGCTACATTGCCTGCTACAAGCTGATGCATAATAACCAAATCTGGATTTTCTTCTAATAGTAACTTCTTAGCTTTTGCCTTACCCCTATTATAAAGAATCGAAGCTTCAAAGCGTGTATTGTTGATGCTGATGTTAACTCTCTTTCCTAAAGTACGATCTGCTAAGTTATTTTTTTTATCTGGGATATCCGGGCCAACTAGTTTTATCTTTATACCTCTTTCTTCCAAGTAATTTTTCGATTGACGAATAACATTTGTAACTCCGTCTGGCCTATTTGCCCTCAAACCATGAGAAGAAACAATCAAAGCGTTAATAGTTCTTGCATCTCTTTCCATATCTTTATCTTTAAATAAATTATAGCATTTTTTTATAGAGCAAAGAAATGGTGATATAGCTAAAGCGCCCTACCAAAATACTGAAAGTTTGAGAAATAAATCCAGCACCTTTTTCAAAGTGCTGGATAAATATTTTGTCCTATAATAGTAACATCAAAAAAGTTATCCACAATTTTATCTGGATAAACGCAGTACCTTATAGTGTAAATGCCTTAACTTAGTTATTGACTAAACTAAATTTGTTTGCTAAACTACGTTTAGATCCTAAGATAGTAGGCGGAGCGTAGCGACGTCCTGATCAGGCGAAGCCTGAGAAGGATCTCCTACAAATCTATAAATCCTACCGAGGAAACTATGAACAAAGTAAACAAAAAGCCCGCCTCATTCCGAGTCGGGGCTTCGCGGGCCAAAAAAGAACAGATTGTTGCCAAACTGAAAGACAAGGTCGGCAAAGCTAACGGATTAGTCTTTACAAACTATCAGGGGCTAACCCATAAACAAATTGAGAATCTTAAGAGAAAACTCAATACAGCGAGTGCCGAGTTAGTAGTTACTAAAAACACTTTGCTCAAACGAGCTTTCTTACATCCTGATCCGTCAGCTGAGGGATCAATTCTGAACTCTGAATTACGAGATCCCACCGCTACCCTTTTTATATATGGCGATCTATCCGAACCTCTTAAACAATTAGCCCAAAGTATAAAACAATTTAATCTTCCATCTGTTAAGTTTGGCATCTTAGACAAAAAAACAATTACAAAAGAGCAAGTAATTAAATTGTTTACTCTTCCATCGAGGGATATCTTGCTAATGCAAGTTTTTGGGCAGATGAAAGCTCCGATTTTTGGATTACACAGGGTGTTGAGTTGGAATATGCAGAAATTGGTAGTAACACTTAAGGCAATTGAAAGTAAAAGATCATAAATCCGAATACCAAAATTCGAAATCCGAAACAATTTTCAAAATTCTCAGCCAGAGGCTGATCCGCCTTTGGCGGAAAATTTTCAAATTCTCTAAACAGTTTTTGCAATTTGCATTTTTGTCATTTGGATTTGTTTCGAGTTTCGATATTCGAATTTCGAATTTACCGACTGAAAGGAGGTGTGTATGGCAGAAAAGAAACTTACAAAAGAAGAATTGATTAAATCAATCGAAGAGATGTCTGTTTTGGAGTTGGCTGATCTTGTTAAAGCTTTAGAAGAAAAGTTTGGCGTAAGCGCGCAAGCGTTTGCTGCACCAGCTCAGGCCGCCTCCGCCGCGTCAGACTTGGCAACGGAGGAGCCAAAGGAAGAGCAAACTGTATTTAATGTAGTTATAGCTAACGCGGGTCCTAATAAAATTTCAGTCATTAAGGCTCTTCGAGAACTTGTCCCAACATTAGGCCTTAAAGAAGCAAAGGATTTAGTTGATGCTGCTCCAAAAGAGGTAATGATTCAAGTAAACAAGAAGATAGCAGAAGAGGCAAAGGCAAAATTAACTAAAGCAGGAGCAACTGTGGAGCTGAAGTAAATATATTCAAATTGAGCTTCTTTTACTTTACCTCTTGACTTTCTTGTTACACTTTGTTACTTTATAATCAATTAAATGGCATATTGAATAACAAATATATACTCTCACGCCTATGGATAATCAAAATCTATCAATAGACAAACTACCCGATCTTTTAACAGTCCGCGAAGTAGCACAGGTTCTTAGAGTTTCTCCTCTTACTATTAAACGTTGGGGCAAAAGAGGAAAACTACCAGCAATTCGTATCAACTCACGAGGTGATCGTCGTTATAAAAAAGAGGCTGTTCTGTGGCTTCTAGGAATCCAGGCAAAACAAGAATAATCTATACTCCCTTCCTATACTCCGCTCTATGATGAGTCATAATTTTCTCCTTGTTGGGACTTTCGAAATGCTCTTTTATAAACATTATCGTTTCCATTGGATCTTGAGTATTTATAAAAATGCCAGTGCCAATCTCAAATCCTCCCAAAACCTTAGCTCTTGGAATAATCCTCAGATACCAATCTCCACCTGGATAAATATAAAAATTAAATGGAAACTCATATCCATGTCTCAGATTAAAAATCCCAACCACTCTTGTAACTATGTAGGATAAGTCTACAATCTCCTCATCTGTTATTTCATTGTATCCCCTACCTCTTTTTTTGGGAGCAATCCAAACTTCATCCGGCCATTGGGAAGTCTTTGGACAAAATAGAATAAAATGTTTTGTTTCCTGTTGAATCTTGTCATGCTGATCAGGCTGAGCCTGACTTAGCATCTTAAGCTCTTCGTTTGTAGCCAAACGGGGCATATCCATTTTTACTTCGTTTGGAACAACAGCAAGTTGGGTATGTGGATGCGGCAAACTTTCTCCTCCACTCTCCCCCCGATTATGGAAAATATATACCTGGCCTTTACTTTGATGAATATTATAACGCTGTCTATAGGTTTTAAAAATAAGCTCAACCTGATTTAATGGCAGCTCGCCAAAATTTTTATGGTGATCTCCCGAATGAATAATTATCTCATGGATGGGAGCAAATGGAAATTTATTTGGTATCACTCTTATTTGCCAATTGGAGTCGCCTGCCTTTCCTCCAACCCTGTAAACTTCTTTTTCCGATCGTTCTTTGCCCAAACAAAATGGACAGATTGGCTCTGCTCCCTTTGCCACATCTGGACGATTTGCCCGACGCGGCGCCAAAATTATCCATTTTTTAGAGATTGGGTTTTGTAAAAGCTTAAAATCTTGCATAACGTTTTATTGCTCTAATGGTTGTATTTGTAACTGTGCTTGTTCCGTTGCAGTCTTTTGCGACTGTTGTTCGGCAAGATTGACTGGCGCAATGTCAATAATCTTATTAATACTTGGTCTATACAAAATTGCTTTTTTACTTTGACTGTATATTATAACTTTGTCGCCATTTTTTGCATTAGCAAAAAATGGTTGATGCTTAAGCTTTATAATATCGGTAATAGTCGCAACCGTAGGCGACTCTTTGTCTGGCAACACTGCTAGCTTTGAAACAGTATCAACTATTTTTTTTACCTCCAGGGAGGCTAAATAATCAGAATCTTTTGTAAGCTTTTCTATTTCTTTTTGAGAATTTCGATATTGTGTATAAAAATAGGTTATTCCCCCAATCAAAACTAAAACAATAATAATAACGAAAATTTTACTAATTCCAGATTTAATAAAAGCTCGTGGTCGAGAAGCTCGTTCGGAAACACTTCTTATGTTTGAGACTTCTTTTGGACCTGCGATTTGTTGGGAAGATCCGTTTGTAGGATTTGTTTGTTTGTCCATTGTACTCACAATGATTTCATAACTACATACCTTTTGTCAATCCTATAGAGCTCTGAGATTACCCCACTTTGTACCTGTCATTGCGAGGAGTCCCGCGAAGCGGGACGACGTGGCAATCCCATTGTGAAAAAAGAGATTGCTTCTCCGTCAGCTGACGGATCGCAATGACATAAGTAATTTGAGGCAAAACTGGGGTAATGTCAGTATAGAGATGTATTAAACACTATAGTCCGGGAGTCGGAGTTATAATTAACTGCGCTGAAAGACTAGCTGAATTGGAAGAAGATTCATATACCTTAGCGTCTTTAACAGACAAAGCAACCCATGTAAATTTAATATCCTGATCAGTTGTTTTATTAAGTTTTATAACAAACCCTTTGCTAGTTTGTCTGGTTACTATATAGTTAATACGATTTTCCAGTATGGTCTTCTCTTGTTGAGATTGCTTTTCTTCTTTTATGATTGGATCATTATCTTGAGCATCATTAACAGAAAGAGTTGCTGTTATTATTGGTGTTTGTTCGTATTCTTTTTCAAACTGTACTTCTCCCTGATCAGCGCCTGCGTGAATAATTATTATTCCTGCCATATCTTTATTAAATGTCGCGTGTTTTCTAAATTCAACGTCTCCTCTAAACACAACTTCTTTAAAGAAATCCGAAACTCCAGTAACAATCAGGTTATTTGCAGTTATAGTATCTACCACATTCAATATGCCCTCGATAAGACCATTTTGCTTAACCCGAAGGCTTGCCGAAATAGTTGCCATTCCCTCAACATTAAGACTCTCAAGAGAAAGTTCTTTGGGCAACTTTCCTTGATAATCGGTAGCCCCGCTTTCGCTGCTTTTCTTTTCTTGTCCTGTTAGCGACATAAATGTAGCATCAAGTGTTGCAATATTGCTGTCTAAGCTTGCTAGCCTATTCGTAATAATCTCCAGTCCTTCAATGCTGTTAGCTTTTATTTTATCGGCAGTAAGCTTGCCCTTAAAGAATGCGTTGCCTTTATTATCAAAGGAAACAGCATCTTCGCCCGTATCGCCCTTAATTATAAACTTTCCCTCTGTTGTTAGATTTAAGACAAGATCGCTATTGGTTGATGGCTTAATTATATTGGCAGTTAGTACATCTGTTGTAACTTTAGGCGTAATAAGACCTATAGCTGATAGATTGCCATTTGCGGCAATATTAATAGCCGGATCGTACCATGTAAGATTTACAAAAGTCATTACTTTGCCTATTTTAACTTGCTCTCCATTAGCGGTTCCTCCATCAAAGTTATCTAGAGCTTTTCCTACAATCTGCCCTCTTTTTGTTGCTTTCATAGCAACTCCCGGAATTGAAGAAGATGTTAAAAAGTCGCCTACTTTAATAGTGCCATTTTCTAGAGATACTTTAACTGGAACTCGCCCAACAAGAGCAACTGGGATTGAATTGGAGAATTGGTCTGGTAATCCCTCACCCAATACTTGATTTGGGCTTTCTGAAACAATTCCTATAATTTGAGACTCATATGCTTTTGTGGATTTGGCAAGAATAGATACTGTTCTTTTTGCTTTTACCCCAGTCTGCTGACCTGTTCTTGGATTAAATAAAGGTTCTTCGTAATTTGCAGTTTCTACTGTTGTTGCAACGACGTCGCCTGCTTCTGGAATCCCGTCTCCGCTGACAAGTTCTTTAGCCGGATACCATTCTGCAATATCTGTTGGAGCACCACTACATGCCACAACATAACGGTCAACAAACGTAGTGCTGGAATTTGCTCCTGAATGACAAAGGCCGTTGGTAGTAGCCGTCTGTGATGCATCTATTAGTAAATCGGCTGTATCTATTTCAACCACAGCTGTATTTACTGTCATTCTCAAACCGCCATCTTCGTTATAAAACTTTGTATTAGTTGATTGTAGCTGAAGCTCTCCCCCTGCCCCAAGTGGGCCTAAAAGAGTAGCATTACCCGTGTTGGCTGGAGGAACTAACTCAAGCACCGGAAAACCAGAAGTACTATTACTAAGCCTCATGACATCTTGTCCAAGACGATCAGTTGTGCTGTTATCCTGAAGGAAAAAGCGCAGTGTGGTACCGGCTTCATTTGCACTGGCACCCCATGTAGCATTTGCCTCTGCCCGGATCAACGCGCCTGGTCGAACTCCGCTATCTACACCTCTGAAAGCAATTGTCCCCAAATCGTCTCCGCTTATAACATCACTATCTGTTGTTTCAAAACTCATATTGCCTCCTGCTGATTCGGAAATCTCAAATGTTGTATCTGGACTGGTAGTACCAACTCCTATAGCTCCATTGCTCCCAAGATACATTACAGTTGTTGTTCCAGCATCTCCACCAGGACTTCTTTGGAAGTTAAGAGTGCCATTGTCTAGGATATTAAATGTATGAGCTGTTCCTGCACCTCTTAGGGATAGGTTTGCAGAAAGAGAGGCAGAACCGGTAACATCAAGAGTTGCTAAAGGGACACTGTTGTTTATTCCAACTCTTCCAGTTGCATTCAGAGGATTAAGAATAATAGTGCCAGTTGTTGATCCGCCAACGGTTAAATTTGCGTTTCTTAAGCTCTGGATTGTCCCATCTGCACCAAGGCTAAGGCCAGTGGTGGTAGCAGAGAGCGATGCAGTGGTGGTACCAGAGTTGACATTGAGGACTGCGAACTTAGCAGAGGTTGATGCGTCTCCTCCAAGCAAAAGATCAAGCACTGTTGCCTGATTAGGCCTAATGGTACCATTAGCAACTGTCCAGTTGGAACTTCCTCCACCAGGACAGCTTGCTGATCCTGTAACAATACCATCTGTTGTAGTAACACAAGAGGCAGTTGCTATGGTTGAGCCTGCTGTTCCAGCAATTTGTAGATCAGTAGCATTAAGATTAATTATCCCTCCTGCTCCTCCATTAAGAGGAGATATTGTTATGTTTCCTGTTGTGTTGCCACCAATGGTAAGTAGGTTGTTTGCTGTTGTCTGTATTGTTCTTGCGGCACCAGCAAGGACTAGATTGCCAGACACAGTTGCTGTACCTCTAACATCCAAAGTTTCAAGAGGCGATGCAGTCCCCAACCCCACATTGCTATTGCTCCCCAGATATAGAACTGTTGTTGTTCCAGCATCTCCACCAGGACTTCTTTGGAAGTTAAGAGTGCCATTGTCTAGGATATTAAATGTATGAGCAGTACCAGCCCCTTTAAGATTAAGGTTTGCAGAAAGAGAGGCAGAACCGGTAACATCAAGAGCTGTTAGCGGTGTAGCTGTGCCAATACCCACATTTCCTCCATCGGTGAGATAGAGAATGTTGTCGACGGCATCAGACTGGAAACGAAGGTCTTCTGTGGCGGCACTAAAGGTAATCTTGAAATTTTGAGCCGATTCGCCATCGTCATCAAAAAACTTGATGCTTGCCGCGAACTCTCCGTCCACTCCAATCTTGATGGCGTCATCGTGACCAACGGGAGCAACTCCTGCAATCTCGAGTTTTGCTCCTGGGTTAGTCGTCCCAATTCCCACATTCCCATTATTTTGTATCACAAATCTATTAAGTCCGGATGCAGAGGCTGTGAAGATATCTCCTACTCCAGAATTATCAACTACCAAAGATGCAAAGGAGGTTTTTCCAGAAACTGAAGCAGAGGAGGTTGTACCTGCAAATGCGCTGTTTCCTGTTGCTCTAAAGCGTGCCGAAGTACTTGCATTTCCTCCAATCAGAAGATCCATTGTTAAGTTTCCAGGATATAGAGCGCCAGATGAAGAATCCCACCAGCTTCCACCGTTTGCAGTTGGTAATATTCCTGATACATCTGCTGTTAATGAGACTGCTGAGAAAGAAGGTGTTGTTCCTCCATGAAGCACCTGTGTTGTTGTTCCAGCAGTTACTTGTGCTAATACCCCAGAACCATTGGTATATAGAGGACCACCATTAGATGTAAAGCCAGAGAAGGTAATAGTGCCTGATGATGTAAGACCAGTAAGACCTGTTAGTGTACCTGCTCCTATAAGGTTTGCTCCTCTGGCTATTAGCGCTAGTGTTCCACCAGGAAGAATCTGCACTTCTCCTGTGCCTGAGGCGCCTAAGGCTAGTGTTTGATTTACTGTTGTTGACAAAGTTCCAGTGGCATTAAGATATGCTCCTCCTGCTGCTCCAGCTGATACCGATGCAGTTGGAGTACCAGAGTTGACGTTAAGGACTGCGAACTTGGCAGAGGTTGATGCAGTTGCTCCCACTAAGAGGTCTAGTGTACTATTGATAGGATAGACTGCTCCATTGGTTGATGTCCACCAGTTGGTGCCAGAGCCTAAGGCACAAGCTCCCCAAATGGGTGATCCTGTTCCTCCTGAAAGAAGACACTGGTTTGCTGTGCCTGCTGCGGTTAGTTCAAAGGAATCGCTATCAGTGTATGCAACAGCTCCTGCTGCAAGAGTGAGAGCTTTGTTTGTTCCCCCATTGGCAATAGGAAGAACTCCTGATACATCTGCTGTTAATGAGACTGCTGAGAAAGAAGGTGTTGTTCCTCCATGAAGCACCTGTGTTGTTGTTCCAGCAGTTACTTGTGCTAATACCCCAGAACCATTGGTATATAGAGGACCACCATTAGATGTAAAGCCAGAGAAGGTAATAGTGCCTGATGATGTAAGACCAGTAAGACCTGTTAGTGTACCTGCTCCTATAAGGTTTGCTCCTCTGGCTATTAGCGCTAGTGTTCCACCAGGAAGAATCTGCACTTCTCCTGTGCCTGAGGCGCCTAAGGCTAGTGTTTGATTTACTGTTGTTGACAAAGTTCCAGTGGCATTAAGATATGCTCCTCCTGCTGCTCCAGCTGATACCGATGCAGTTGGAGTACCAGAGTTGACGTTAAGGACTGCGAACTTGGCAGAGGTTGATGCAGTGCCACCAATTAAAAGGTCAACAGTATTGTTAATAGGGTAAAGAACTCCTGTTGATGTGGCAAGAACCCATACTGACCCACCAGATCCAACACCACAACTTCCACTTCCTGTAACAATACCATCTGTTGTAGTAACACAAGAAGCACTCGCTATGGTTGAGCCTGCTGTTCCAGCAATTTGTAGATCAGTAGCATTAAGATTAATTATTCCTCCTGCTCCCCCATTAAGAGGAGATATTGTTATGTTTCCTGTAGTATTCCCGCCAATAGTTAGGGTGTTGTTTCTTAATGATTGAATAACTGAGTCTCCTCCAAGAGACAATCCATTTCCAGTTGCTGTTGCAGAAACTGAGGCAATTGGAGTACCACCGGCAACATTAATAAAAGCAAACTTGGCAGAGTTTGTGCTAATTGCTCCTAGCAATACATCGTCTGATATATTAGTTGGGGCTAATGATCCATTGTTTCTCTGCCAGAATCCTTGTGTACCACTTGCAGTAGGTATGATATTGTTTGCATATATTGTTCGGAATCTCAGAGCAGAGGAACCAATATCTACTGAAGCATCTACAGTTGGTAAGACTGTATCTGATACTTTTATTCCAGCAAACTGTGGCGTTGATCCTGTACCAATTGACTGAGGAAGCGACAAAGTTACAGATCCAGTCGAACCCGAGACAGTAACCTGATTTGATGTTCCTGTTAGAGAAGTAACCCCATTGTTAGTAATCGTCAATCCGCTTACGCTAATTCCAGTCCCAGCAACAAGTGTAAGGTCTCCAGTTTTGCCTCCTAGAGATAGCACTCCTATATTTGTAATTGTTGGAGTTTGAGTAGTAGTTACAGCAATGCCTGCTCCGGCAACAAGCGAATATATAACGTTTGACGCGGTAAGTCTTCCGCGTCCTGCATTAATGTCTTGATCTTCTGTAATTAATCCTCCGCTTAAAGTAGCTATTTCTGTAGCCTTCAAACCTTTTATAAACTCCGCGGAATCATTAAAAGTACTTGGAACGTTAACATTAAAAAATAAACCGTTATTAGATGTAGTTTCTCCCAGAATTGTACCCTTGTCGTTATGCAATGCAAATGTCTCTCCTATTTGTTGCGGGTTAATTCTTGCTGATTCTTGAGAAGTAGTAAAAAATCCCAGATTTCCAAAAAAATTTTTTCCTTTAGTTTTTTCTATAAACGCAACAATACCTAGTATCGCAAAAATAAAAAGAGTAATAAATAAAATAGCTGTCTTAATCTTAGAAAGCGTAGGAATCTTCTCGTGAGTTTTGCTTACTTTTATAGGCTTCTGTAGTTCTGGCACCGAAGGAATATAATTTGGGGCATGAGTCCTTGAGGAACTAGAATTAATGCCCTGTAATGCCTCCACTTGTTTTCTAAGATACCTTCTTTGTCCCCTTGCTGTTCTTAATGGAACTAATAATCCTGCTTTGTCCCAACGCCTTAAAGTTTTTGTAGAAACTCCTAATATGTATGCGGTATTTTGGACTGTAAGCAAGCTCTCTGAGTTTTCTAAAACTTCAGACTTTTTACGTTTTATTTCTCTTCCCCGTAGCTTTTCTAGTCTAACTGGTTTTCTTATGCTAAGAGCAGGGGGAATTGCATATAATGATTTTTTTTCCTGAATTTCTGATTCTTCTACTTTTTTAGCCAAGGACTTATTTGATATTTTAAAAGCCTCTACTTCTCCTTTTTGGTATCGTCTCTGTGCTCCAACTGTTCTTAGTGGAACTAATATGCGAGCTTTGTCCCAACGACGTAACGTCTTTGTAGATACACCCAGAATTCTAGCTGCTTCTTGAACAGTAAGTAGTTTATCAGACATAGGGCAGGATTTTTAATGTTGGACATTTTATACTCTAACTTAGACAATTATATTAAAATGTCCAAGTTATATCACATCACATATAAACCCAGTTGTCAAGTGTCAAGTATATCAATTAAGAATAAAACAATTAGATTGATTTCATGGTATAAATATAAATCAATCTCATCTATCGCTTGTTGCTGCATGTCTAACTTTGTCTAAGTTTAAGAAGCTATGAAACAGCCTAAAAATGGCTTACTTTAAGCAAACTGTAAAAATTTTGTAAACAGAATAAAACGATTCGCTTGTAAAAGAGGCAATAAGTAATCAGCTTGTTAAAAAGATCAGGCGGATAAGGCGAGAGGAAAGATGAGACAGGATTGCTTTCAAAGTTAGACATTTTGTTTTTTCTGTTTCTACATCTGGACATTTTGTTTTGTAACTTAGACAATTACTCTAAAAATGTCCAAGTTCGTTACCAGAGAGCAATCAAACAATTAAACACTCTGTTAAACAAGAATAGAAATGTCCGCTTTTTTGTCATTCCGAGTGCAGTGAAACGGAGTCGAGGAATCTGATCCCTCCACTCCGCTATCGCTACGGTCGGGATGACAAACCATGTAACTTATTGTGTCTCTTAAATAGGACATTTCTATTCTTGTCTGACAAAACAATTAAACACTCTTTAAAAAACTGTAAAATTTTGCTAGTATGATAATATATAAAAAAATCCTAATGAAAACAATTCTTATTTTAATTATCATTGTCTTCTCTATTCTTGTCTCAAAGGGTTCTATGCCAAAGACTTATGCTGCTGAGCCTTCTAAAGGAGTTGACGCATCATCAGGTGTTGCGATATCGGTTCCTATAAAAGACAAAAACGCTAAAGATGGCTCTATAATTGCCTCAACTCCAGAGGGTTATAGCGCAAGTCTAATTACTTACGACCCCTCTATTTACGGAGTTCTAACCCTTAATCCCGCCACTTACATTGTCAACAAGGAAGGCAAAGCCTCCCAAGACGCAAAACCAGTTATAACCTTTGGAAAAGCCTATGTATTAGTTTCAACTATTAATGGCGCAATTAAAATAAACGATTTCATTACGTCATCTAATACTGCTGGCGTTGGACAAAAAGCAGACGCAAACGGATACGTGATAGGAACTGCTCTTGAAAACTATAGTGCTTCCGATCCAAAAAAAATTGGCAAGATTTTAGTTATAGTTAACCCCCATTATAATGGTTCTTTTGTTTCTATAAGAACTAATCTCTTGCAAACCATCAAAAGCGCAACGGGCGCAACAGGGCTCTCGCCTCTTGCATCCCTTAGATACTTAATTGCAGCAATTATTGTTATAATTACATTTGTCTTAGGATTTTTGTATTTTGGCAGAGTGGCAAGAACAGGAGTCGAGGCAATGGGCAGAAATCCAATGGCTGGTCGCATGATTCAATTTGGAATAATTATTAATCTCTTGCTAACTGTTGCAATTATAGGTGTTGGCATTGGAATCGCATATTTAGTTTTGACTTTATAGACCACGGTATTATTGCCTTGCCAACTGGTGTCTTGGCAACCCTTGGGCGTAAAGTTGTTGGATTTGGGACAGGGTGAAGGCTTGGTTGTAGATAGCAGGCTCGTCAAGAAATCCATTAAAGAAATATCCATTGCCAACAACGCCATTATATGATCCTATGAATAGGGAGTCATTTAGGGTAGTTATCGTTCCAAGATAGCCTTCTCTAAAAACTTCCTTACCATCTATGTAGATTTTAAATGTTGTCCCATCATAGGTTCCAACAACATGATACCATTTTCCATTAGAAACAACTCCGGCACATTTATATTTATGGTCCCCATTTATGATTAAACTCATACAAAAGTCGGTTGTACGAGCATCAAGATAATTGCTAGACTTTGATAAAAGTATACCCCTGTTTGCATCAGGAGGACCCCCATTGCCCATCCGTTTTACCCATGCAACAAGTGTAACTGCATTAGTCGGATTTAAACTACTGTGATGCGCTACGGTCACAAAAGTATCTAACCCATTAAACTTCAAACACCCTCCAAATCCTAAGCCGCAGGTTGATGCAGTTTGCGATACAGGACATGATACTCCCGAACATAAACCATTATTCCCATATCCAGAAGTATCTTTGAAAGGAGAAGATGATTCCTCAAAACTCCACTTACCAACCTGATTTATAGATAGAGTATTCTCT
>JBBTXS010000024.1:0-3456 GCA_038062115.1 Patescibacteria group bacterium | reverse complement strand
GATCAAACATACTATTTCTTTCCCGAAAATGAAAAATGCGCTAAAGATATCAGGCGAACTGGTCTTGGCATTATGGGATTAGGAGACGCGCTTATTAAGATGAGAGTTAGATATGGATCAGAGGAGTCATTACCAATTATCGAGAAAATATTCAAAACTCTTCGAGATAACGCATATGAGGCATCTTCTGATTTGGCTTTTGAAAAAGGAGCGTTTCCAAAGTTTGATAAAACAAAATATCTAAAAGGTTATCATGTTAAAGCCCTGCCAAAACAAATCCAGAAAAAAATAGCAAAACGAGGAATAAGAAACGCTGTACTTTTGACAATTGCTCCAACTGGTACAACCTCTCTTGTTGCAGGAGTAACCTCGGGAGTAGAACCAGTATATGAATTTACATTTATTCGAAAAGATAGAACTGGTATCCATACAATGCATCATCCTCTTTTTGAGGAGTGGGGAAAAATCTCTTCTCCGCCAGCTGGCGAATTAAGGCAAAGGCCAGCTTACTTTGTGTCGGCCAACGATCTTTCCCCGCTTGAGCATGCTAAAGTTCAGGCAGTTGCCCAAGAATATATAGACTCGTCTATTTCAAAAACAGTAAATGCTCCCAACAGCCATACGGTTGAGGACGTAAGAAGGCTGTACATGGCAGCGTATGATTTGGGATTAAAAGGCATAACTTATATGAGAGATGGTTCTCGCGAAGGAGTTTTGTCTCGAATGGATGATAATAAAAAAGAAGAAGTAAAGAAAGACAACGGCTTTTCAATTACAAAGAAACCAGTTGTTCCTCGTCCAATGCATCTTGAGGGAGTTACATATCAAATTGACACACCTGTTGGCAAAACATATATAACAATAAATCATAACACACTTAAAGAACCATTTGAAGTTTTTATAACAATTGGCAAGAGTGGATCAGATGTGGCTGCCATGGCAGATGCATTGGGAAGAATGGTTTCGTTAAATCTTAGACTCACAGGAGGATTGTCGCCAAAAGAACGAATTAGGCAGGTTGTAGCACAATTGGTTGGTATAGGGGGCGCAAGAAGTGTTGGTTTTGGTAAAGATAAAGTCCGTTCCCTGCCGGATGCAGTGGCAAAAGTATTGTCTATGCATTACGGATTTTCAGTAAATGGAACAGTAGAGGACAAGAAGGCTACAAATAATGGACATGTGGCAGAAGGTTTGGAGACTAGGCAAAATATTGGAGTACAAGAGACATCAGATGTTGTAAAGTTGCAGCAACTTGCTCTTGTGGGAGGAACATCTGGGGTATTTGCAAAAGATCCAGATTTGTTAGGAACGGAATCTGCAACAAGCCTTTATGATATATGCCCCGAATGTGGAGGCGCAAGTCTTGCGTATGAAGAGGGCTGCAGGAAATGCTACAACTGCGGACATGCAGAATGCTAATGTATGGCAATCTATACAAGAACAGGAGATAAGGGGCAAACCTCTCTTTTTAATGGACAAAGAGTTTCTAAAGCAGATCTAAGGGTCGAGGCGTATGGGACGGTTGACGAGTTAAACTCAGTGATTGGACTGATGGTCGCGGAGATGTCATTCCCGCGAAAACGGGAATCTAAGATCGGGGATGACGGTTTTGAAAATGAACTTATTAAGATTCAAAACGACTTGTTTGAGATTGGTTCCACGTTAGCAAATCCAGAAGTTAGTAGTCAGAAGTTAGCAGTTAGTAGTTTGCCCAAAAGAGTCAAAGTGTTTGAAGATTCGATTGATAAAATGACAGAACAGATGCCAGCGCTTTCCAATTTTATTTTGCCAGGGGGAGGGCCCATCGGCGCTATGCTTCATTTTGCACGAACAGTTTCAAGGCGAGCGGAAAGAAGAGTGGTAGCATTAGACGAGAGAAAAAAAGTTGATAAAAATATTATTATGTATTTAAACAGGCTTTCTGATTTATTGTTTACTATGGCGAGATTTGTAAATTACAAAGAAAAACAAAAAGAAGTAATTTGGGTTAAAATATAAATGTCATTGCGAGGATCAGGCGAAGCCTGAGACGTGGCAATCCCACTGTTTTGAGATTGTTTCTCAGGCGAAGCCTGATCGCAATGACAAGCATTGAACAATTGAGTTCGGGTGAAGTCGGTGTAATTCCGACGCTGTGCCGCAACTGTAAAAGTCCACCTTCGCCCCGATTAAATCGGGGCTTCGGCGAGACGAAGCCAGATCCCCGTTAAAAGCCTTCCGAGCAAGAAGCAATTTTTTATTGACTTACTCCTCGGAAACGAGGAGTTTTTTTATGGTCGAACAAAAAATAGAATCAGACGCATTTAGAATTGAATATAGCAAGAACATCCTAGATCAAGTTGTATTTGACGACGTTATCTCTTATCTTGGCGAATACAGATTTAATCTCGCCAAATATTCTTATAGCTTTAAATTTAAAGACGGAAAGTTACGAGATCCCAACAGAAACGACTCAATGCAAGAACTTTCGCAAAGGGCAATAAATACAAAGAGCAAAGAAGGAAAATCTTCAGTAAGAGAAAGAGCGGAATTAAAAGGATTTCAAAGTTTGGACGAGCAGCTTAGATATGCTAAAACAGATAGCACCATTATTTGGGTAAGTCCGCCTGGTCCCAAAAACGAAGGGTATGGAGATTATGGGTTTGTCTATTTTGGCAAAGTCGAAAGCAATAATCTTGAAGAAAAAAATATAAAAATGACTGCGATTAGGGTTGAAAAACCAAATATTGAACAGTTCAACAGGGCGCTTAGAATGCTGGGAGGCAAAAAAGAGTATGCTAGGGCAGAAGAGTTTCTTGCCAATCCCGATATTTTTGCCGAAGATTTAAAAGAAGGCTATGTAGATGCGATTTTGAAAATGGTTTTTAACTTTAAGCCAAACGAAAAAGAGCAGGAAAAATTTAGGCAAATAATAAATAAAATGTTTCATTTAATTTATTATTTTTCAAAAAATCCACGGCGAAGTAGGCAAGATCTTTACGCACTGGAAAATTACGCTTTGGAATTAAAAAGAGATTATGAAAGTAAAAAAGATAATAAAGGACTGTGTCATCCTGAATTCATTTCAGGATCTAGATCCCGAAACAAGTTCGGGATGACAGACGAGCAAGTTCAGCATGGCAGTTTTTACGTAAATCCTGGATTAAAAGATATTGTAGGCGAGTATGGTCATAAGCCACCGGTTGTTGCGGGAAGCTGCGGGAGTACGGGAAGTAGCAACGGGATTAAAAGCAGTAATATTTTTAATTCGTTATCTCCTCTAAATAGTTTGCTGTCGGAAGATAAGTACGGTTCTCGAATTTTTGAATGTCCCTCATGTGGAAAAACTAATATAAGGCCAAAGGATCAGTTAACATCTCAATGTCAACATTGTGGAAGTAAAGATGTTGCTTGCTAGACCGTTACTTCGGCGGGACTTCTCTGTATGTTTTAGTTGCGTGTTGAATAATGCGTGGG
>JBBTXS010000023.1:0-38377 GCA_038062115.1 Patescibacteria group bacterium | reverse complement strand
TCGTTGAAGGAGATTTCTCGGCAAGCTCGAAATGACAATTGTGACCCAGTCATAACCAATTATATCGACAATAGCAACTATGGAACCAAGGATAATTTTTGAAGATAGTGAGATTTTGGTTTTGGATAAGCCAGCGGGAATTGTAGTTAATCGATCGGATACAACAGTAGGGGAGAAGACGGTGCAGGAGTGGGTGGAGGCTCATCTTGTCATCCCGAGCTTGTTTCGGGATCCCTGTTCAAACGAGATGCTGAAACGAGTTCAGCATGACACGAAGGAGACGGATTTTTATAAAAGAGCAGGAATAGTTCATAGATTAGATAAGGAGACTTCGGGAATTCTTTTGGTTGCCAAAAATCCGCAATCTTTCGAAAATTTGCAAAAGCAATTTAAAGAAAGAAGAGTAAAAAAAACCTATATTGCTTTGGTGCATGGGAAAGTGGAGTTTAAAGAAGGAGAAATTAATGTTCCGGTTGGACGGCTTCCGTGGAATAGGAAGAGGTTTGGGGTGCTAGCAGGAGGAAGAGAAGCGGTAACGAGGTATAAAGTTTTGCGCAGTGTCATCCTGAGTTCTGCTATGCAGAACGAAGGATCTAATGAGATTCTTCGCTTCGCTCAGAATGACAGAGGAGCAGGTGACATAAAAAATGAAAGCCTGACGCTATTAGAGCTTTATCCCGAGACTGGTAGAACGCATCAGATAAGAGTGCATCTTAAATATTTGAATCACTCTATATTTGCTGACCCTTTGTATGCCGGGCGTAAAACTGCAAGAAACGACAGAAAAATATTACCCCGTATCTTTTTGCACGCTTCAAAAATTTCTTTTTATCATCCTAAAACTGGTAAGCTGATTTACTTTGAGAGCGAATTGCCAAATCAACTTAGGCAATTTTTGGGAGATCTTCAGCATTCTTGATTTGTTTCCTCGGGATTTGGTAGTATTATGCGAGGAGATGAGGTTATGGGAAGTTTTGGTGGATACTTTAAGGGCGAAAAGAAAAAGAAGAAAAAAGGGCCGATCAAAAATGTTTCCTCAGTAGGGCTTGGCAGCCCAATCATTTCTATGCCCGAGATAATCTCTAAAAAGAAACCCGGCTACTAACTCTTTATGAGAGCTAAAAAAAAACTCGATGGTGGATTAAATAACACCAAAATTGCTATCAAATTTTTTGCTTTTGTTTTTATTGTTATTCTGATATCTCTAATTTTTAAGGGAGTTTTAATTGTTAGCAAGAGTAGATTCGATACTAAAACACGTTTCACGATTAGTGTAACAAACGGCAAAGATTTGGAGATTATATCTTTTTCTCCAAAATCGCAATCTATATCGGTATTAAAAATAGAAGGAGACACAAAAAGTTTAAATATAAATAGATTTTTGGAAATTCCAATCGATGGGGAAGCGAAGAGCTCTCTAACTATAAAAGATTTTAAAGTGTCAGATTTGATGCTCAAGTTCATTTTAAATTACAAGAGCATAAGAACCAATCTTACCATTGTAGATATTTTGAGACTTTACTTATTTTCAAAGACACTTCCAATAAATTATATTTACGATAAAAAAATTTCTACATCAGAGAATGTCTCAAGTCTTGATAAAATTATTCCACCACTTTTTAGCGACGAAATTATAGAAAAAGAAAATGTTAGCATAAAAATTGTCAACGGGATCAACGTAACTGGACTTGGAAATAGACTAGGTAGACTTATTACTAATATGGGAGGAAATGTTGTTATAATTGCGTCATCGGATAGCAATGAAAATATATCCACAATTTCGTATTTTGGTAAAAAAACTTATACAGTTGAAAAAATAAGTAAAATTCTAGGATTTAAACTAAATAAATTAGACAAAAAAGCAATAGCAGATATAGTTATAGTGATTGGAAAAGATAGTTTAGCTAAACTTAATTTTTAAGGACACTTCGTTTTCTGCAAACAAATATTTTTCATCTTTTTCATCTTCTTTATTTTCTTTTTGGACTGCTTTAGGAGACTTTTTTTCAAAATTTAAGCTTTTGTCTGTGGCATAAGGAAAAGATGGTTGATCCTTAAATTTGTATGCTCTTTTTATTTCTCGTATAAATATAATGACATGGTGATCATTTGCTGATTTTACATATCCCTCGTATTCATTTCCACCTTTTATAAATTTGATAAGTCTTTTGCCTATATCATCTGGTAGTACTCCAATGTATTGTAAGGCTTTGTCTTGGATAAATATTTTTAAGCGTTTTATAGAAATAACTAGGGATTGTCCAACAGTAAGTCTTGCAATAACTTTGGGCTGAGCCACATTTACAAGCGCAACAACTTTCGTTTTACCAGTTTCTTCCAGAAAAGCATGATTAACTGTAGTTAACGCCAAGTTTTTTATTTTCTTTTGAGGCGAAATTGAGGTTAAACGTTTTATATTTTTTAACGCAATAGGGTTTAGAGAATCGATTCTTAAGACTTTTTTGTAAATAGATTTTGCATTTTTTAGTTTTCCCAAAACAGTGAGTGCGAATGCTAGACGGTTTAAGGCTTCAATATCATTTGGGTTATGGTTCAGAAGCGCTTTATTTATTGCGGTTGCATTTTGCCAATCTCCAAGGAGCGCAGTTTGGATTGCTTGATTTTTTGATGGTGTCATTATGACAATTTACGTCATACACTTTACTCCTTTTTATTGCAAAAGTCAATATGGAAGGGTATAATAAATTAGTTATGAGCGGACATTCTAAATGGGCCACAATTAAAAGACAAAAAGGGACAATGGACATTAAGCGCGGATTAACATTTACCAAACTTTCTAATGCCATATACCTGGCAGTAAAGAAGGGTGGGGGGGATACTAATGTAAATTCCAACTTCAGATTAAGACTAGCAGTAGATTTCGCTAAATCCGAAAACATGCCAAAGGAAACAATAGAAAGAGCAATCAATAGAGCAGCAGGAAAGGGGGAAAACGTAGTTGAAGAGGTAATTTATGAAGGATTTTCTGCGGAGGGAGTTAGTGTAATAGTTGAGGCGGCAACAGATAACCTCAAAAGGACTACAAGTGAGATTAAAAGTTTTTTTAATAAAGAAGGAGCAACTTTTGGACAACCAGGAGCCGTGTCTTATCAGTTTAGACAAGTAACAAGCATAGAAGTAAGTAAAGATTCCAAAACTATTGAGGAAATATTTGAGCATGTAGTTGAGGCTGGAGCAGAAGATATTGAAGATATAGATGAAAAAGTTATGGTTTACGCTAATTCCCAAGATGCTGGAAAAGTTAAAGACAAACTAATAGAAAAGGGGTTTAAAGTTTTAGGGATTACGCTTATAAGAAAGCCTATTGTGCTGATGCCAATTTTTGATAAAGAAAAATTAGACAAAACAATCAATTTTTTGCATAAGTTAGAAGAGCTTGATGATGTACAAAAAATTTATTCAAATTTAGATGTTCAGCAATAAGAATAGAAGGTTATCTTTAAAGCATATTTTAATCAGGCTTCTCAGGCATTCGCCACGTCAGACGTGGCTTCGCCTGATTAAAAAGATTTTTTTTGGTATTAGTAAAAGGCAGAAATTTATAATAAGTGTTATTAGCTCGTCTTCATTATTATTTTTGGCAGAACAAATGCTTGGGAAATCTGGGTTATACATTGCTTTTTTTCTTTCTTTTTTTACAATAATTTTGCTCTTTTTGTCGGTGGGTAAAGATTTAAAAAATAATTTTTCTCCTCAAATACTTATTGCTCCATTTTTTTATAGTCTTTCTTTTGGATTATTTTATTTTTTAGTTCCAGCTAGTTTTTTAACTCGACTCACAATGACCTCACTATACGCTCTTGGGTTTTACTCATTACTCTTAAGCGTAAATATTTTTGTTGTTTCCTCGATTAGAACTATCGCGCTTTTGTCCTCAGCCCGCACGGTATCTTTTATAATTACTCTTTTATCCTATTTTTTTCTTACAAATGTGGTGTTTTCAATGCATCTAAACGTGTTTTTCACATTAATTCTAGTTTTCGCTTTTTCTTTTCCTCTTATACTTCAATCGCTTTGGACGTACAGTTTAGGGAGTAAATTCTTTTCCAACTCTTTGTGGATATTGTCTCTTGGCATTTGTCTAGTTGAAGTCGCTGCTGCCTTGTGGTTTTGGCCAATATTGCCAACAGTAATTGCTCTTTTTTTAACTGGATTTTTCTATATTATCGTTGGGCTTTCTCATGTTTGGCTCGAAAAAAAATTATTTAAGAGTATAATGTGGGAGTATATATGGGTTGGCGTATTAGTGTTCTTGGTCTTCATACTTTTTGCCTTTAAGAGAACATAAAAAAGCGTGTCAATTAGGGTGGGGTGGAGAAGTACCTGACATAGTTTGATATATTTTTTCTTGGGAGCGTAAATTATTATAGGATGTTAATTGTGAATAACTTTTAATTTTCACGGGATCTGAGGAAACTTTTCATGTTGGATAACCCTCTTATCTTCTTGCCTAATCGAAAGCTTCCGCCAGCTCTTACTTTCGCCTTAGCTACTGTTCGTAGCGCGGCTCAAAGAGCGAGCTTTGCACTCTCCGCGTGATGGCGGTTCGTAAACGGTTTCTAATGAAAAAAATACGAACGATAAATCCACATATGAATAATTACATAAAATTGAGGCTAAAATATAAAGTTTAGATTGATAAATCAATCCAAATTAAGGTATATTCCCAGCCACAGGGAGTAGAGTCCCTCTTTAAGACGTGAATATTATAAAAGTATTAGTGATTTATTGTTAACAAGAGAGAAGGACATATTTATGTTCCGTGGGATTTAAGTAAGCATTTAATTCTCTAGTTTAGGAGATCTCTCTCAAATAATGCAATTTTTTACAAAACTAGCAGAAAAGAAGAGAGCATGATTATGTCGTACAATAATACTTTTGCGACATATCTCATTTTCTGCCCTTTAGGGAAGTGCTTCAAAACCATTTTTATTTTTGGCAAAAATTGTTTGCTGTTTAAAAAGTTAATCTTGCTTCTCTACAATTTTATCGCAGTTTTATGCACCATAAATTTTGGTCCCCACAATTTAACTATAGGATTTATAAATTACTACTTGCGAAAAAAATAAGAATGTAGTATGCTCCATCCGAATAAAAATACATATGCTTGAAAAAGCAATTAGATATATAGGCGATATTGCCCCCAGCGGCTCAAAACAAAAAAACTTTGCGGAAAGGCTAAAGGGGTATGTTGATTGTTTAAAAGAAGAGGGTTTTGAGGATCCTCCTCCAGTAGAAAATAATGATATCCTTCCTACGCCAATTGCGTATAGTATTGCTCAAGGTCGATTTGTTTACTATCCTGAGGATCAATGTTTTGATTCAGTAGAGCTTGATAAAAGCGTTAGAAACGTACGGTTAACTCGGACAGAAAATGAACTTTTTAATTTATTAGTTAAAAACGCACGTAGGACTGTAAGTAAAAAGACTATTGTTAAAAGGATATGGGGGGTGAGCGATGGCACAAAAAATGATTTGGTAAAGAAATATGTGCAGAAATTGCGAGGTAAACTCGGGTCAAATACAGACACAAAGCGTAGTATTATTCTTTCAGTACATGGTTTAGGATACAGATTAATAGTCTCCGTAAGTCCAATTTACAAAACTCCTACGTCGATCTCCCCGCAGCAACAAGCTGCGGAAATCGCCTAAGTTGTTTCCTGCATCGCATAATCTTGATTCATTTACGAGCTTCGCAGTTCTAGTAGAATACCTACATGTCATTCCCGCGAAAGCGGGAATCTATACCAATAATTATTTGTATGGATTCCGTGTCAAGCACGGAATGACAAATGTGCGAAACTCGTGTCATTTTACAACGCTAGCGCGTCGCAAAATAAATATGTTATAATATTTTAGTTTATCCATTTTGCAACGTTTGCATCGCAAAAAAGATTTTATGAATACTAATTTGCCTGCTTTAATTGATCAATTTTTAGAATACCTCGAAATAGAAAAAAACTGTTCAAAACTTACTATTCGAGACTATAGACATTATCTTAAAGTATTTGCAGAATGGTTTGCCGCGTCCCTTCCTAACAAAACAATTTCTGATCTTGACTTACAAATTGTAAGAAAATACAGAGTTTATTTGGCAAATAGAGTTGATGCTAAAGGTTTAACATTAAAAAGGGTTACTCAAAATTATTATGTTATAGCGCTTAGATCTTTTTTGAGGTTTTTAATAAAAAATGATCATAAAACCTTAGAACCTTCAAAGATTGATTTACCAAAAACAGAAAGCAGGTCTTTAAAATTTTTAGAAAAGGAGCAAATTGATAGATTAGTAAATTGTGTAGATATTTCCAAAGAAGAAGGTTTAAGAGACAGGGCAATTTTAGAGCTATTGTTTTCTACGGGGCTTAGGGTTTCGGAACTAGTCAGTCTAAATCGGGAAAGCATAAATCTTGAGCGCCGTGAGTTTGGGGTAATTGGAAAAGGAGGAAGAGCTAGAATTGTTTTTATTTCGGAAAGAGCTTCTATGTGGTTAAATAAGTATCAAAATGTGCGAAAAGATAAATTTAAGCCATTGTTTATTCGCTATTCTGGACGAGTAGTTGAGGAAAATAATGGCGAGAAAATGAGGCTAACGGCAAGAAGCGTTGAGAGAATTGTTAAAAAGTATGTTCGTTTGTCTCGTTTGCCAGTGGATGCCACAGTCCATACTATAAGACATTCATTCGCAACAGATTTGTTATCAAACGGTGCGGATATTAGAAGCGTGCAAGAAATGTTGGGACACAAGAATATATCTACCACTCAAATCTACACCCACGTCACAAATAAGCAATTACGTGAGGTCCATGAGGCGTTTCATAGTGGAAATAAATGAAATTTACAGGAGTGTTATATCTGTAACAATCCCGTATTGTTAACATATTTACGCTTCGGTAAGAACTTTTCCGAATCCTGGTTTTATTAAAACTTTTCCATCATCGAAAACTTTTACTCCCCGAATCCAAACTCGTTGTACTTTTCCTTTCACTTTCCATCCGTCAAACGGTGACCAGTGACATTTGGTAAATAAATTTTTATTTTCTATAGTATATGATTTATATAAATCGACCTCAATTGTGGCATCACAATTTTTGCTGGAGCAAAAAATGCGCGATGGGTTTTCAAAGCAAAGTCGTATTACATCCTCAATTGTTAGTCGTTTTTGGGAAACTGCGGTGAGAAGTAAAGGTAAAGTTGTTTCAAGCCCCGGAACGCCAAAAGGTGATACAAACTGGGTTTGTCTACCTCGTTCAAACCGGGTTTGAACATTTTTTTCTCTTATTGTGTGTGGTGCGTGATCAGATTCAATAACATCTATTAAATTAATATTATTCCAAAGAAACGCTACATCCTTTTTTGTTCTAAGTGCTGGTTTCATTTTGCCAAAAGGACCAAGTGTTTTAATGTCATTTTCTGTTAAAAATAAGTGGTGAGGGGTAACGCCGCAGGTTACTGGTAAGTTTTCTTCTTTTGCTTTTATGATTATCTTAAGTTCAGAAGCAAGGCTTATGTGACAAAAATGTGTCGGTATTTTTATACTTTTGACTACATTTATTACATGCTCTACTCTTTTTCCTTCGGCGTGCACAAGTATCGGTTTTACATTTTTTGTCGAAAGTATGCCGCTACGTAGTGACATACTTTGGGACCATTTAATAAATATCTTTTCCAACAACTTTTTATCAATTATTAAATTTCCGGTAGTTTCGTTAAGGTACAGCTTAAGACCCATTACTTTATTCTTTACCTTCTCAAACTCGCCAAGATTATCCCCTGTTGATCCAAAATAAAATCCTACATCGCAGACGATTTTTTGTTTTGCAATAGCTATTTTTTCTTCAAGTCTTGCAAGAGTCGTTATCGGCACTTTGTTATTTGGCATGTCCAGAATTGTTGTATATCCGCCAGCCAAAGCGGCTACAGTTCCAGTATAAAAATCCTCTTTCTGCGTTTGCCCAGGATCTCGTAAATGAACATGGGGATCAATAAGACCATGTAAGGTAAGCATAAAGTTTCTAATTTTTAATATCTAATGACTAATTAAATTCCAATAATTAAAGCCTTTAGGCATTAGGCATTTTAACATTAGTCATTGTTTATAAATTAGGAATTAGTAATTAGAAATTAAGAAATATATTCGCTCCAGGGTTTAATTTTTAGATCCTCAAGCTTTAGCGAAGTAATTGCTCTTACAAAAAGCTGCGCTTTTTGTCTGTTGGTAAAAAGAGGAATATTGTGGTCGATTGCCGCTCGTCTGATGGTATAATGGTCTCCTTCGTCTTTTTGGAGTTGAGTCTCGACTAAATTGATAGCCAAATCCACTTTTCCGTTTTGGAAAGACTCAAGCACATTTGGTGATTTTTTTTCCTGGATTTTGTAAAGATGTTTTGTGATTACACCATGATTTTTTAAGAATTTTGCTGTTTTTTCCGTCGCAAAGATTGGAAGATTAAGTTTCGTAAGACTTATTGCAGATTCCAAGAATTTAATTTTATTTTCTTCTCCGCCAAGGCTTACAAATATTCCTTTTTTTGGAATTTTTCCTCCAACCGCAAGCTCAGCCTTTAGAAATGCTTCCTCTAAATCTTCTCCAAAACACGCAACCTCGCCAGTTGATGCCATCTCAACGTGTAATATTGGATCAGCGCCAGTTAATCTGGCAAATGAAAACTGGGCAGCTTTGACAGCGACGAAGTTAATATTGTTCGAGAGAGCGTTAGCGAATCGAGAACTTCTCGACTGCGTGCTTCGCACTTCGCTCGAAGAATAAATACGGTGATTGAGACTAAAAAATGAATCGACAGATAATTTTATCAAATCTATTCCTGTTACTTTCGAAATAAAAGGAAAAGTTCGGGACGCGCGAAGATTTACTTCGATGACTTGTATTTGGTTATCTTTTGCCAAAAACTGTATATTGAATGGGCCACTAACTCTTAATTCTTTGGCGATTTTCTTGCCTATTTCTTCGATTTTGATTTGAGTTTCTATATAAACTTTTTGAGGAGGCAATACAATAGTAGCATCTCCCGAGTGAACGCCTGCGTTCTCTATGTGTTCAGATATTACAGAGGTAATAATTTTGCCATTGCTAGCAACACTATCAAGCTCTATCTCTTTGGCATCCCCTATAAACTTAGAAATAGTTAAGGGATAATCTTTTGAAACAATTGCAGTTTCTTTGATTATGCGAGTTAGATCGTCTTGATTGTGGCAAATGCGCATTAGGGTCCCGGAAAGAACAAAAGAAGGTCTAATTAGAACCGGATATGAAACGCGGGAGCAAAAGGCGATTGCTTGTTTGAGTGTAGACACCTTTTCCCATGCGGGCTGAGAAATGTTTAGTTTATCCAAGAGTTTACTGAATTTACTTCTATCCTCTGCCCTATCAATATTTTTTGGATCGGTGCCTAAGACATTAAATCCCTGAGCCTTTAGAGACTCTGCTCTGTTGTTAGGTGTTTGTCCGCCAACAGATATAATAACGCCATAAGGGTTTTCAAACTCGTATATATCTGCAATTCGCTCAAATGTGAGTTCTTCAAAGTATAACCTATCAGAAATGTCATAATCGGTTGAGACAGTTTCTGGGTTACAATTAATAATAATTGATTTCTTATTATCATCTTTAAGACGCAAAGCTGTATTAACGCTTGTCCAGTCAAACTCAACTGATGATCCAATTCGATAGGGGCCTGAACCCAAGACAACAACACCATTTTTGCCTAAAGGTTTAATATCGTGGTGATTGCCGTTATAGGTAAGATAAAGATAATTAGTTTTTGCTTCAAATTCTCCTGCCAGACTATCTATGCTAAATATTGAGGGAGTGACGCCGTATTTTTTGCGAAGTTTTCTTATTTCAAGTCCTGAAGTTCCAACAAGCTCGCCGATTTTCCTATCGGAAAATCCAAGGCGCTTGAGTATTAGTAAATGAGATTTGATAATACTGAACTTCAGGGGATCCCTCGTCGTCCCGCTGAGCGGGACTCCTCGGGATGACATTAACATTTTCTCCTCATCTACAATATTTTTTATTCTATACAAAAACCATGGATCTATACCTGTAAGCTTATAGATTTTTTCAATTGAGATATTTTGCCTTATTGCCTCTGCTATGGCAAAAATGCGTTTGGGAGTTGGGAATTCAAGAAGGCTGGCGATAGAGTTTCCGTCTTTAAGAAGAAGTTTGCTTGTTGCGCCTTCAAAATCAAGATCAAGCATTCTTATTGCCTTTTGATACGCCTCTTCAAACCTTCGTCCAATTCCCATAACTTCACCGACCGACTTCATGCTGCTTCCTATTTTCTCATCAGCGCCTTTGAATTTTTCGATATCCCACCTTGGAATTTTCACCACTATGTAATCTAAAGCCGGCTCAAAACAAGATTGTGTTTTCTGGGTAACTTTGTTTTTTATTTCTGTTAGATTTGCGCCTATTGCTAATTTAGCAGCAACATAGGCAAGTGGATAGCCAGTTGCTTTGCTGGCTAGAGCAGAACTGCGGGAAAGTCTGGCATTGACTTCGATGACGTAATACTCCAAAGGAGAATTTCCAATTTCCAATTTCCAATTTCCAAATAAATTCGAATTTTCAAAATCCAAATGTTCAAAACGTTTTGGATTCTTGTCATTAGAATTTTGAATTTGTTTGGAATTTGTGATTTGGGATTTGGGATTTGGATTGAGGGCGAATTGCACATTGCACTCCCCTATTATATTAAGGCTTCTTACAATTTTAATCGCGGCATTCCGAAGAGTTTGATATTCAAAATTATTAAGCGTTTGGGAAGGCGCAACAACAATAGATTCACCAGTGTGAATTCCCATAGGATCCATGTTTTCCATATTGCAAACAGTAATACAGTTGTCGTATTTATCGCGAACCACTTCGTATTCGATTTCTTTATAATGATGCAGATACTTTTCAATTAAGACCTGAGGAGCAAATAATAAAGCACGATTAACGATTTCTTGAAGTTCTTCTTTATTGTGAGCCACACCCGATCCCTGTCCTCCAAGCGCAAATCCTACTCTTATCATTACCGGAAATCCAATATCTTGTGCAATTTTTAAAGCTTTCTTTGTGGTTTTTGCAGCGCCACTTTTTGGAATAGGTAAGCCAATTTTTAGAAGATGATTTGCAAATTTACTTCTATCTTCTGTCAAAATAATTCCTAAAATCGGAGTACCTAGAACCTCAACTTTATTTTTTTTCAATACCCCCTTTTTATACAGATCAATTCCGCAGTTAAGAGCTGTTTGCCCTCCAAAAGACAGCAAAATTCCATCTGGTTCTTCTTTTGCAATTATCTTCTCAACAAAAAAACTATTAACTGGAAGGAAATAAACAGTGTCGCTTAGGAATTTCGATGTTTGGATGGTCGCAATGTTAGGATTAACAAGTACGGTTTTTACCCCCTCCTCTTTTAGGGATTTGATTGCTTGAGAACCAGAGTAATCAAATTCTCCAGCCTCTCCTATTTTGAGTGCACCGCTTCCTAAAACGAGGACTTTTTTCATATTTTTCATATTTTATTAAAGTGTTATTGCGAGGATCCGCCAGCTGGCGGAGACGAAGCAATCCCAATCGCAAAGAGATTGCTTCGCTACGCTCGCAATGACAAATACGTCTTACTTCCTAATTCTGTTCAGGAAATAATCAAATATCCATTCTGTATCATTTGGTCCGGGATTTGCCTCTGGGTGAAACTGGACAGACATAATGGGAAGTTTGTCGTGAATTATCCCTTCGTTTGAGCCGTCGTTTGCGTTGGCAAACCAGGGTTTAAATCCGTTTGGAATTTTATAGACTTCAAACCCATGGTTTTGAGTAGTGATAAAACATCTATTAGAATTTGCCATAATACATGGTTGGTTTTGACTTCGGTGTCCGAATTTTAGTTTGCGCGTGTCTCCGCCTAAAGCCAGAGTTAGAAGTTGATGGCCAAGACAAACTCCAAGAATTGGAATTTTTTTACCTACGGCTTTTTTGATAGTTTGAATAGTTTTGTCAGCTTTTTTTGGATCACCGGGACCGTTGGAGATAATAATGGCATCAAAACC
The DNA here is from genome assembly GCA_038062115.1 of Patescibacteria group bacterium. Taxonomy (GTDB): domain Bacteria; phylum Patescibacteriota; class Microgenomatia; order Levybacterales; family UBA12049; genus JBBTXS01. The sequence continues at coordinate 26,293 of JBBTXS010000023.1, read as the reverse complement.
TAATCTGTCATTGCGAGGAGAGAAACGACGAAGCAATCTCTTTTGCAATGAGAGATCGCCACGCTCTCCGTCAGATGACGGATCGCTCGCGATGACATTAGAAAATGGGTCAAAATCCCATGGTACAGTTATAACTCTTAGCCCCCTTTTGATTAGACATCTTTCTATATTTTTCTTTGCCCCGCAGTCTATAAGAAGAACAGTTCTGTTAAAAGAACCAGTTCTTATAGATCTTGCATAACTACCACGCACTGTAGTGTGGTAGTTGTGTAGAGAACTTTTTGTGAGAACTTTTACAGAAACTTTGGCAACGAGGTTTTCTTTGTTGGGGTCGTAAAAGTTGACATCAACCCTTCGATTTTGCCCCGCACCAGACGGTGCAGGGCTTTGCTCAGGGTCATCTACGATGATTTTTCCAAGCATGGTTCCTTTTGTTCTTATTTTTTGAGTCAAAAGCCTTGTATCGGTAATTTCTAGGGCTGGGATTTTTTCCGATTTTAACCAAGCGCTTAACGTTTGTTTACTTTGAATATGAGATGGAGTATCTATATAGTTAGAAACTATAAGTCCAGATACTTTAATACTATCAGATTCCCAATATTTTTTTTCCGGAACACCATAATTTCCAATCAAAGGATAAGTTAGAATTAATATTTGACCAAGATACGAGGGGTCGGTTAAACTTTCCGGATATCCTACCATCCCAGTTGAAAAAACAACCTCACCAGCGGTGCTTGTTTGAGCACCAAAACTTTGTCCTTTAAATTCTGAGTCGTCTTCTAAGATGAGTTTACCAAGCATAATAAAAATTCGAAATTCGAATATCGAAATTCGAAACAATTTTCAAAAATCTCAGCCAGAGGCTGATCCGCCTTTGGCGGAAAATTTTCAAATTCTCTAAACAGTTTTTGCAATTTGTATTTTTGTCATTCGAATTTGTTTCGGATTTCGGATTTCGTGCTTCGAATTTATTCTATCTCTCCAGTACCAACGCCAACAACGCCATCCTCACATAAAGTCCATTTCTAATTTGAGATCGCAAGTAAACTGCTCTTGGATCATTATCAACCTCAGTTAGTATTTCCCCTACTCTTGGCAAAGGATGCATTAATATTGTATTTTTTCCAGCATACTTTTCTAAAAACTTTTGACTTACAACAAATTTATTTTTAAGTTTTTCGTAATCTTTTATATTCTTAAATCTTTCTTTTTGAACCCTTGTCCAATACCAAACATGGGCGTTTTTTGGAATGTCATTTTCGCTGTTTATTTCCACAAGCTTCACTCCGCGGCCTATGAAATTAGAATAGTCTTTTCTAGATAAACGGAGATCGTCTGGGGAAAGCAGATACACCGTATTTTTTGGATATAAGGCAAGGCCTCTTGTTAAAGAATGTACTGTCCTGCCGTTTAGCATGTCTCCCGCAACAAGTACGTTTAGGTTGTCTAGTCTTTTGAATTTTTCGTAAATAGTATAAAGGTCAAGAAGCGCTTGGGTTGGATGCTCTCCTACCCCATCTCCAGCATTAATAATCGGCACGCATTTTGCCGCGTCAGACGCGGCTGCGGCTGTTCCTCTTTCTGGATGTCTTAGTATAATTGCATCGGAGTATGCTTCAAATACTCTGATTGTGTCTTCGAATGTTTCGCCTTTTACAACTGATGAGAATTGCTGGGGGTTTAAGATTTCTACTGTTTGGCCGCCGATTTGTTTTATCGCAGTTGAAAAAGATCCAAATGTGCGACTTGATGGTTCGTAGAAAAGTATAACAACGATTTTTCCAGCAATAATTTTTGAGGGCATTGCTTTTAATGCGATTGTCCGCATCTTTGGAACTTGGGAGAACAAAATCTTTATGTCTTTTTGCGTAAATTGATCAAGGGAGATAATGTCTTTTTCTCTAAAGTCGCCATTTATTTTATCCATAAGTTTTTTAAAAAGTGTCATTGCGAGCGAACTTTAGTTCGCGTGGCAATCTCAGTTTTATAGAGAGAGATTGCTTCGGTCGCTTCACTCCCTCGCAATGACAAACCGTGAACTTTTAAAGGCATAAAAAAACCAGAGTTTTTCTTACCTCTGGGATTTTACTTTACACAAAATTACATTTAGTGTCAATGAGGAAAAGCATACAGAAGTGTTATATCTGTAACGATCCCGTATCGTTAATGTATCTACGCTTCGGTAGATTTCGATAAGTAAAAATTTTCCGCTGCGGTGACTAGATTTTCCAAGAGCATTGCGACGTTGACTGGGCCGACTCCGCCTGGGATTGGGGTGTAAAAGGAGGCGATGTTTTTAATTTTTTCTTCTTCGTAATCTCCATGGAGTTTTCCATCATTTCCCTTGTGCAGTCCAACGCCAATTAAGATAACTCCTTTTTTTATCATTTCTGGTTTTATAGCATTCGGTTTGCCAACAGCGCTAATTATAATATCTGCTTTTTTTGTAAGCTGTTCTGGATTTTTGGTTTTACTATCAATTACTACTGGTTCAATGCCCATTTGTTTAAGCATATTAATTATTGGTTTGCCGCCAGTTTCTCCTTTGCCAATGACAACGATTTTTTGGGAGTTTAACCATTTCTTAAATCCACCTCGGAGGAGTCGAGGTCGCTGCCTCGCCACCATCCGAGGTGTTGCGCGGATTACCCCCAAAATCTTAAAAACCGCCAAAGCGATAGGAGATTGGAATTTAGAGTTTGGGTGAAAGCCATCAACATCTTTTCTAGGATCGATTGCATGCATAATGTTTTCAAGGTTTAGGTGTGGAGGTAAAGGTTGTTGGACGATGATTCCATGAACCGTATTTAAATGATTTAAATCATTTAAGTGTTCAAATAAATCTTTCATAGAGACTGAACTTGGATATTGAAATAAAGAGGTTTTAATTCCAATCTTTTCTGCGGTTAGTATTTTTTGTTTGACATACGTTTTTGATGCGGGGTCGTTGCCAATCAAAATTATGGCAAGGTGAGGAATAGCGTTTAGTTTTTGAATTTTAAGTTTTAATTCTTCTAAAATTTTTTCAGCAATTTTTCTTCCGTCAATTTTCATTTTGTTTAAGAGAAAAGTCTGCCTTAATTCGATTTTGATCAAAGAAATTTCTCCATTCTCTTCCAGGTGCTTTTAATTGGTCTGTAACTTTTTCCATAGAAATAGAAAAAGGTAATGCTACTGTGCATGTGAAGAAAGGTTGTGTTAATGGTCGTTGGCGTAACGTCAGCAGACCTGTTTTTTTTTCTAGCTCCAGTCTGAATTCTCTTTCCATTAAGGAAAAGTCCTGATTATAAGGAGTTAGAGATGTTTGTTTTGGTTCCGAACGTAAAACATCGTATCTAAATCCTGTAGGACCGAAGTCTGTAAATTCGGCGACGATGGGATTTCCCCATTTTATATCGTCCAAATTATCCATTCCGTGACTTCTAGCAATATCCCTTATGCTTATATCTTTTCCTCCTATTTCTATGGTAGGATTTTCAAGTTCGTCGGAGTTTTTATTTTGCGGCTGTTCTTGTGGATGGAAAGGGTGGCGAGGCAATGCGTGAGAAAGCACTGAAAAAAGCCTGCCTGTCTTGTCAAAACCCGTAGTTAAGATCGTTCTCTCTTTTTTGTCGGGAAGCACTAGAGAAAAAACTATGCCAATGCCTTCATCTCCGATCGCTAAAGAAATTTTAGTATTATTACGTATTCTTTTCAGTTCTACTTCTGTTATTTTCTCTTGTCTTAAGCTCAGCACCCTCCGATCCATGGTGGTAGGTCCTACGAATGTTTCCTCTTGATAATCTGGCCAACTTGGTCTGAGAAGATATTGCTTAAGGATTTTTTTATATCCACTTGCTGGATCATCCTCGATAACTGTTTCTAAAACATTTTCCTCAATGAAGGGATTGCTGTAGTCTTTTGGTTCAGAATCCATATATAAATTATATCAGGCGTTATTCTTCAATGCAAGTTGCGGAACTTACATGATCGGCTGCTTTATTTGAGAATCTCATTAGGAATACCCCCTGCGTATTTCTGGAACGCCTCGGCACTGAGGAAAGTTCGAGTTTTACGACTTGGCCTCTTTTGGATGTTATGATTACATTTTGGCAATTGGCTGGAATTACCTGAGCGAAAGCAACCTTTCCTGTTTTTGGCGTTACTTTGGCAACTTTTACTCCTTTCCCTCCTCTTCTTTGTCCTCTAAATTGATCAACAGATGTTTTTTTGCCAAGACCATTTTCCATAATAGTTAACAAATCCACTTTGGCGTTTTTATCTATCACATCCATGCTTATAACGAGGTCACCCTGGTCCAACCTTATTCCTCTTACCCCCATTGTGTTCCTGCCCATTGATCTAATAGAGTTCTCTGAGAATCTTATTGCTTTTCCATCGTGACTTGCTAAAATTACATCCTGATTTGCATCTGTTAACATGCTCCAAGCAAGCTCATCGTCTTTTTCAAGTTTTATTGCTACTATCCCATTTCTTCTAATGTTTTCAAATTCCGATACTTTTGTCTTTTTAACGGTGCCTTTTTTAGTTGTAAGAAATACGTGTTTGGTGGAAGATTCGTTTCGGTATGTAATAAACGATTCAACTTTTTCGCCTTGTTCTATATTGATTAAATTAACAACAGCAGTACCTTTACTGGTTCTTTGAGACTCTGCTATTTCAAACGCTCTAAGTTGATACACTTTCCCTCGATTTGTAAAAAACAAGATATTGTCGTGGGTTTGCGCGTAGCGAATATTTAAAATACCATCCTCCTCTTTAGTGGTCATTCCTCTTACTCCTTTGCCGCCTCTATGCTGGACTCGAAAACTATTTAGACTTTGGCGTTTTATATATCCAGTATTTGTCAGAGTTATTACGGTTGGTTCGTTTTGGATAAGGTCTTCGTCGGAAAATTCCCCAACTTTGCTTTTGAAGACTTTAGTTCGCCTTGCGTCTTGGTATTTATTCTTAAGATTTGCGAGTTCATTTTTTATAACTGTTAGGATTTTTTCTGAATGGGCTAGTAAATCTTCAAGGTAAGCAATTGTTTCTTTGACCATTTCATATTCGTCTTCTATTTTTTGTCTTTCCAATGCAGCCAGGCGTCTTAACTGCATATCCAAAATTGCTGTTGCCTGAAGGTCTGATAACTTGAACTTTTCTATTAAATTTTTCTTGGCATCCTCTTGGTCTTTTGACCCACGTATGGTTTTTATTACAGCATCAATATTGTCAACAGCAATCTTTAAGCCCGCTAAAATATGTAATCGTGCTTTTGCCTGACGTAATTCAAATTCAGAGCGTCTTCTAACTACCTGATATCTATGCTTTAAATATTCTTCAAGAATTGTTTTAAGATTAAGTGTCTGAGGTGTTCCATCAACCAAAGCAACGATATTAGCAGAAAATACTGTTTGGAGACTTGTGTGTTTAAACAAATTATTTAGTACTTTTTTAGGTATAGCGTCTCTTTTAAGCTCAACAACTATTCTTGTTCCATGTCTATCTGATTCGTCGCGAAGATCAGAGATTCCTTCGATTTTTTTCTCACGAGCTAGCTCGGCAATGCGCGCAACCAGTAAGGCTTTATTTACCTGATAAGGAATTTCTGTAACAATAATCGCGGATTTTCCGTTTCCAATATCCTCAATATCTGCTTTTCCTCTTATTAACACTCTGCCTCGTCCAGTAGTGTAAACATTTCTTATTTCACTTATGTCGTATATAGCACCTGCTGTTGGGAAGTCTGGGCCTTTGATAAACTGCAGGAGTTCGTCGACGGTTATATGCGATGTCATCCCGACCGATCCCGATTTTATCGGGAGAGCGGAGGGATCTTTTTCACCGTTCTTTGATGAAAGAGATTCCTCGCCCCGCTTAGCGGGGCTCGGAATGACAGAGAGCGGTGTATCAAATTTCGTCTTTCCAATCATGTAAACAATGGCATCAATAACTTCTGCTAGGTTATGGGGAGGAATCTTAGTTGCCATACCAACCGCAATACCCTCTGAACCCATCAACAAGAGATTGGGTAGTTTTGCCGGAAGAAAAACTGGCTCTTTGATAGTGGCGTCAAAATTATCTATGTAATTTACGGTTTCTTTATCCAAATCAAATAGCATTTCGGAAGTTATGGCGGCTAAGCGTGCCTCCGTGTATCTCATTGCGGCTGGCGGGTCGCCATCCATAGAGCCAAAATTTCCCTGTCCATCAACTAGCGGGTATCTCATTGAAAAGTTTTGCGCGAGTCTTACTAATGCATCATAAATAGGTATATCTCCGTGAGGGTGATACTTTCCCATTACTTCTCCAACTACTTTTGCAGATTTTGCGTATTTTGCTGTATGGGTTAAGCCCATCTCGTGCATTGCAAAAAGAATTCTTCGGTGTACCGGTTTTAACCCGTCTTTTACATCGGGCAAAGCTCGCGATACTATAACAGACATTGCGTAATCAAGATACGCCCGCTTCATCTCTAAAGTTATTTCTGTTTTTTGTAACTTTCCTATGTCCATACTTTGCTGTCATTTCGAGGGAGCGAAGCGACTGAGAAATCCCATTGAGTTTTCTCAAAACTAAGGGGGTTTCTCACTTCGTTCGAAATGACATTTTTAATTTATATTAAAAACGAAGCTATTAACAGCGCCACAATGTTTAAAACTTTAATCATTGGATTAATAGCCGGACCGGCAGTATCTTTATACGGGTCACCAACTGTATCCCCAGTGACTGCTGCTTGGTGTGCAAAACTTCCTTTGCCTCCTAAATGCCCCTCCTCAATATATTTCTTGGTATTATCCCACGCAGCCCCTCCAGTTGTCATAGAGATTGCCACAAATAGTCCAGTAATAATACTTCCAACCAAAAGTCCTCCTAACGCTATTGGTCCTAAGATAAATCCAACCAGGATTGGCGCTGCAACCGGAATAAGAGCAGGAAATATCATTTGTTTTATCGCATCTTTAGTAACAATATCTACCAATTTCCCATACTCAGGTTTTGACATGCCAGTCATAATTCCCTTAATTTCTTTAAATTGGCGTCTTACTTCATTAACAACCGCAACACTTGTTTTGCCAACCGCCTCCATTGCTAGCGCCCCAAAAAAGTACGGCAATGCTCCCCCAATAAATAGTCCGATAATTACCATTGGGTCGGAAAGCGAAAATGAAGTTAATTTTACTTCTTGCGTATAGCTTGCAAACAGCACTAAAGCCGCAAGACCGGCAGATCCTATTGCGTATGCTTTGGTGACTGCTTTTGTGGTATTTCCAACTGCATCCAAAGGATCGGTTACATCTCTTACCTTTTTATCTAAGCCTGCCATCTCAGCAATTCCACCAGCGTTATCAGTAATTGGGCCAAAAGCATCAATTGCAACAATTATTCCCGTTAAAGAAAGCATAGATACTGCCGCAATTGCAATTCCATAAAGACCGGCTAAATTAAACGCGATTAGAATTCCTGCAGATATTAAAAGAATTGGACCTAAGGTTGATTTCATAGATACTGCCAACCCTGCGATTACATTAGTGCCGTGTCCAGTTGTAGAGGCATTGGCGATTGTTTTTACAGGAGAGAATTTTTTGGATGTGTAATATTCGGTAATAACAACCATCCCAATTGTTATAATAAGCCCTATAACTGAAGTATAAAAAAGATTTATACTCGGAATTCCATTAAGTCCCAACGGAAAAAGAGCGTTGGTTAACAAATAAAAGCCAATTAAGGCGACTACTATTGATACGCCTAAACCTTGATATAAAGGAACCATTATGCTTTTTCCTCTAAGTTTCACAAAGCCTGTTCCAATAATTGAGGCAACAATTGAGATAGCGCCTATTAATAAAGGATAAATTAAAACCTCTTGGTTTTCTTTAAAAGTTAGATCTCCTAAAATCATTGCGGCAACGATAGTTATAACATAGGTTTCAAATAGATCTGCTGCCATGCCTGCATCATCTCCTACATTATCCCCTACCAAATCCGCAATAACGCCTGGATTTCTTGGATCATCCTCTGGAATTCCTTTTTCTATTTTTCCAACCATGTCTGTTCCAACATCTGCGCTTTTTGTAAATATTCCTCCTCCTAGTCTTGCAAATACCGAAATGAGCGATCCACCGAAGCCAAGCGCAATTAAGGGTTGTAGGCTGTTTATTCCGATTTTTGTGAGCATAAAATAAAATCCGCTAACAGAAAGAAGCGCAAGTCCGGCAACCATAAGACCGGTAATTGCTCCGCCTTTAAAAGCCAAAGAAAAAGCAGCTGATAGTCCGGTTTTGGCAGCTTGGGCTGTTCTAACGTTGCTTCGAACAGCAACACTCATCCCAACAATACCAGAGATAGAAGAAAAAATAGCACCAATGGCAAATCCGACGGCTGAAGCAATACCCAACATAAAATACAGGAGAGCAAAAATTATTAAACCAATTACAGCCACGATAAAATATTGTCTTTTTAGATACGCCGTGGAGCCTTCTTGGATTGCATCGGCAATGTCATTCATTTTCTTATCGCCGCGAGGATTTGATAAAACCTTTAGGGTAAGAAAAATGCTATAGCCAATCGAAAGAAACCCAGCCACAACGCTGACTAAAATAGCGTTGTTTACTATAAAAGATAAGTCCATAATTATAATGATATTATATGAAAATTTGCTTTGTTTAGCAAGGAGAAAATGTGGGTTGTCATTGCGAGCGAAACAACGTTTCGCGCGGCAATCTCAAATGGTTGGGATTGCTTCGTCTCAGGCAAAGCCTGATCCTCGCAATGACAATTTTAAGCTTCTTCCGGTTCGAGGAGTCACTTCGGGACGCGCCGTCTGGTACATCCCTTCGTAACACCTCGAAGGTGGCCGAAGGACTCCTTCGAGGTGGATGTAGAGGCACAAAAAGCCGCTCGAGCAGGAGTTTGTGATGTGGGTGTAGATATACTAGCGATACGGGATCGTTACAGATATAACACTTCGGTACTTTTTGTCATCCTGAATTTATTTCAGGATCTCGTTTCACTCGAGATGCTGAAACAAGTTCAGCATGACATGGGTTATACATCCAACGTCGCAGTCTTTGCGTTACTTTGGATGAAGTGTTTTCGGGGAGGGACCTCATCGCCCATGAGCATGGTAAAGACTGCATCTGTTGCTTCGGCGTCTTCAATATTTACCTGTTTTAAGATCCGATTGGCAGGATTCATAGTTGTTTCCCAAAGTTGCTCTGGATTCATTTCTCCCAAACCTTTGTATCTTTGAATATTAATTGTAGTTCGCACTTTTTTGCCATTTATTGTTTTGACGACTTCTTCTTTTTCTTGGTCAGAATAAGCATATCGTATATCTTTACCTGTTTGCAGTTTGTAGAGCGGAGGTTGGGCAATATATAAGTAGCCTTGTTTAATAATATCTGGCAAATGACGATAGAAAAATGTTAGGATTAAAGTTTCTATATGCTCGCCATCAACATCGGCATCGGTCATGATAATTATTCTATGGTACCTTAGCTTTTCAAATTTTATAGTCTCCCCTATTCCCATTCCAAGAGCAATGATAAGGTTTTTCAATTCTTCGTGTTCGATAATCTTATCAAGCCTTGCTCTTTCGGTATTTAATATCTTGCCTCCTACTGGTAAGATTGCCTGAAACTTTCTATCTCTCCCCTGCTTTGCAGATCCTCCTGCAGAATCTCCTTCGACAATATAAAGCTCAGAAACTGAAGGGTCTTTTTCCTGGCAATCCGCTAATTTTCCAGGAAGACTCGACCCTTCAAGCGCTCCTTTTCGAAGGATTGCCTCTTTTGCTGCTTTTGCAGCCAGTCTTGCTTTGGATGCTAAATAGACCTTTTCTAAGATTTTGCGAGCATCAGATGGGTTTTCTTCAAAGTATGTGCTTAATCCCTCTTTTACTATTTGCGCAACAAGCGGCTGTATTTCGGCATTACCCAGCTTTCCTTTTGTTTGGCCTTCGAACTGAATCTTGTCTTGAGCCATTTTGATAAAAACAACAGCAGAGAGTCCCTCTTTGGTGTCGTCTCCTGTTATTGAATCTTCTTCGTTTTTGAAACTTCCGATTTTTTTGCCATAATCATTTATTGCGCGGGTTAGAGCCATTCTAAAACCAGTTAGGTGAGCTCCGCCATTTATAGTGTTTATTACATTGACGTAACTTTGGACGTTTTCTGAATAGCCATTGTTGTACTGAAGTGCCACTTCTACCTCCACATCATTTTCGTGCTTTTTGATGAATATTGTTTTGTGTATTGGTTCTTTATTCTCGTTTATCTTCTCAACTAGAGCAACAATGCCTCCCTCAAAGTAATAGTTAACTTCTTTCACCACATCTGCCCTTTTGTCATATAGGTGAAAATAAAGGCATGGGATAAGATATGCTCTTTCTCGTATTGCTTTTTTGACCATCTCAAAGTCCCAGCCAAAGGCTGGTCCGCCTTTGGCGGAAAAATCGACTGCTGTGAAGATCTTTTTGTCTGGGAAGAAAGTAACCACTGTGCCAGTTCTGAGTTCTGAGTTATGGGTTATGGGTTGGAAATGTGAGGATTCAACTTCTTTTACAGGGGTCTTGGGTATTCCCCTTTCGTATTCTTGTCTATAAACTTTTCCATTTCTTTTTACCTCGATCCACATGAGACTTGATAATGCATTTACAACCGATGCTCCAACCCCATGCAGCCCGCCTGAGATTTTGTAGGCAGAGCCACCAAATTTTGCTCCAGCATGGAGCTTGGTCATAACAATTTCAAGCGCGGATTTTTTGTATTGCGGCATGATCTCTACTGGAATTCCCCGGCCATCGTCTATAACCGTTGCGCTTCCATCAGCATTTAGAGTTATCCAAACATTTTTTGCAAACTCAGCCAAAGCCTCATCGACTGCATTATCTATGATTTCTCTCAAAGTCTCATGAAGGCCAATTATATCGGTTGAGCCAATATACATTCCCGGCCTTTTCCTCACCGGTTCAAGCCCTTCTAGGACCTGAATGTGCTTTGCAGAATAGTCAGAGTCTTTAGGTAAGGAAGAAGTAATTTTTGATGATGCCATTTATCAATTCTAGCAAAAACTTCTTAAAATTTCTAGTCGCAATTGTAAGTATTCAGTTGTTCCCAACAGAATGTCATTCTGAGGCTACGAAGTAGCCGTGAGAATCCCCTGGGGATTTCTCGCTACGCTCGAAATGACAGCTTCATTGGTAAGAACTGAATAGTTACCCCAATCTGTAGCTGTTTACTGAGGGTATAGCTACATTAACGATACGGGATCGTTATAGATATAACACTTCGGTATAATTAGGTGTTTTTAGGCTTGTTCTAATGTTAAGTGTTTGATATTTTCCAGTTTTCGAGCATAGTCTGTTTGATCTTCAACAAACTTTCTGTATTCATCTTTATTTTTAAAATAAGAAAGCACCTCTTTTGTATTAGTAAAGCCAGAAGCACCGTTTATGTACTCAGGATAAGATGAGTATTCATAGTTTGGAAGATCTTTAATCTCGATTAAATAAGAAGAGACAGGGTTAAGATGAATGTATCTAGACACGTGAATTAATTGTTCGTCAGTTTCCATTCTTACTGCGCCAAAATTCCCTTGAAAAAGATGACCAATCCTATCATGTCGAGTATTAAAATAATGGCTAAAAGCATTTGTAATCTTTGCCATAAATTTAGAAATTCCTTTATCAACTAATTGTTTTAATAAAAAATGTATATGGTTTGGCATAAAACAGAAGGTAAAGATGTCAACTAGTTTTTTTGATTCGCTCTCCAATCTTTTGAAAATATTATCTTTTTCTTCATGTGGAAGTAGCTTGAGGTATGAAAATCTCATAGGGCAGTTTGCAAAACGATAGTAATTTGTTGTTTCAGTAAATCTTGCGTAATCTCGTTTGATTAAAAATATTGGTCTCTTCTCAACACCACGGTTATAAACATGATAGATTTCATTGGTTGCCAGTATAGTTTTTCGTTGCGCCATATATTTAGTGAACCACATTTTTACCGATGTGTAGATATCTTAACAATACGGGATCGTTATAGATATAACTAAACAGTAATATTAAACATTTCTTAGCTTTTTTCGGATAGTTTCGATCGCATAATTTACTAAGTATTTTGGTTTATTAATTATTAAGTCTTGGGCGTGGAGGTATTCGAAGTCTTGCCCGCCGAAGCCGCGTTTGAAAAGAGATAGCCCAGAAAATCTATGATCTGGTTTATCGGTTGGCGAAACGCCCCAAAAGTTATACCGAGTCATTCCCCGTTTTTTAGCTTCAAGAATCGCTTCCCATTGGATTAGGTGCGCTCCCGGATATCTTCTGCCTTCATCGGTGCTTGCTCCGTAATGGTATACTGCTTCTTTGCCATAAAAAATAACAAAAGCTTGCGCTAATAGTTTGCTATTAAACCTCGCATTATACAAAAGCGCATGCTTGGTGTCGGCGAAAACTTTAAATTGTTCATACAAAAAATTGTAAGAGAAAGGGACGAATTTTTGCCTTCTTGCGGTTTCCATTTGGAGGTCATAGAATTCTTTTATAAGAGACCGAGTAAAATTTACTGTTCGAGCTTGTCGAGAACTAATGTCGTTTAGACTTCTCGACTCGGTCGAAGCGTCGACCTCGCTCGAAGAATAAACCGTTACCTTTATTCCTTGTTTTATTGCTTTTTTGATTTCATAACGCGTTGTTTTTCTCATACCTTTAAGTAGCTCATCTTCTGGTTTTGTAATATCTAGTTGCGAGGTTAATTCGGCATGTAGGTGCATTGGTGCATTGATGAATCCATATCGTTTAAACAAACTTTTAGAAAACTTAGAGGATTCAAGTTGAGGCCTGACTCTAACAAAAACACAATTTTGTTCTTTAGCGATATTTTTAATTTTCTTAACAAATGTGTCTACAAGATTTGGGTTTTGCCAATCGATAATAGGCCCGCCAGGAACTGTTAAGTATCGTCCTCGTTTTGCTTTCTCAACAACCGATAGCATCACGCCGACAAGCTTATTACCTTCGTAGAATCCGGTTCTTTGAATGTTATTCGTTAGCGCTTGATGGAATTCTCCCCAATGCCAAGATTGGAGAAAATTAGATTCTGGATGCAAGGCTAAAAAAGATTCCCATTCTTCTTTAGAGTTTATTGTTCGAGCGAACGGAGTGAGTCGAGAACTATTTGCTAAAATACTTCTCGACTCGTCCCGACGTAAGTCGGGACTCGCTCGAAGAATAAAATGGTTTATTTTTTGGGCAATATTTTTTGCATCTTCTTCTAAGACATTTCTGTGTGTTGGTAAATTGAGAATTGTATTTGCTGCAATTTGAGCGTTTGGCAGATTTTTATCAACATCATCATACCAAATATCAGAAACATGAATTCCTTCTTTTTTAAGATAGTTTATCAAATCTTTTCTATTTTCCACAAAAATAGGACAACGGAGATTAGAGGAAAGAGGAATATTTTTATTTACATGATCAGAGGTTATTTTTTTGTCGAGTATACTATTGTATATAGTGGAAATTTTCTTTCGATGCTCTAAGTTTTTCGAAAGTTTATTAAAAGCATCTAATACTAAATATGCATACCAATTGGGGAGAGAGTATCTTTCATAGAAGTCTTCATTCATGGGTCTTAAGAGAAGGTTGAAGGTTTTAAGTAAAAAATGAAGCAACTTGCCAAGACCTATTGGATATGTTTTTCGGATTATAAAGGTAAATAAAGGATAAAGTCTGTCGAGTAATTGTTGTTTTTTACTTATTGTTCGAGCGATCCCGAGCAAGGCGTGGGAGAGTCGACTTCGTTCGCCGCGTCTGACGCGGCTCACTTCGCTCGAAGAATAACAGTAATCTTGATATTTCTTATTCCTAATTATTAATGCCCCCCCAGATACGGCATCTATAATTTTATCTTGGCTAAAGGATAAGACAACAAAATCTCCAATTGTTCCAGCCTCTTTTCCGCTTAGATATTTTGTTCCTACACTATGAGCTAAATCTTCTATAAGAATAATATTATTTTCGCGACATACTTTGGCAATTTTTTCTATATTGCAAGGATAACCTAAAGTGTTTTGTATAATTACTGTCTTTATCTTGGGATTTTCTTTTAGCTTTTTTTGTAAAAGTTCGGGAGTAAAGTTTAAATCCAAGCTATTATCCAAATCTAAAATACATGCATTGCAATCCTTGTTACTTACTGCTTTGTAAACTGCGTAACATGTAAAACCATTTATTGCAACAAAGCTTCCTTTTGGAAAATTTAAAATTTCTAGAGCAAGTCCTATAGCTTCTCTTCCTTTGTAAACTAAGATTGCTTTGCCGCCATACTTTTTTTCTAGAAATGCTTTGAGGTTAGATTTAAAAGAAGCTTTGTTTCTTACAAATAAAGCCTTTAGAACAAAAGCCCAGTCATAGTTAGACCCCAAAGAATTAAAAATATTCATGGTATTTACAAGGAGTATCCTTGCGCAAGGATACTCCTTGATATGATTTCTGCGACTTCTTCTGTGTGGGTAAAATGGGGCGCATGCTTTGCTCCTTTTACAATATATAATTTTGAGTTTTTTATAAACTTGTGCATAATTTTTCCATCACTTAAGGGAGTAACTTTATCCAATTCTCCCCATATAATTAACGTTGGAGTGTTAATTTTATTTAAGGAAAACGACAAATCCGATTTAACAAGATTTGTCATAGTTTTTTTCATATCGGCAGTAGCATTATTGTAATCACTTTCTCCAGTCAATTTATACAATAAGTTTTTAAGTATTGCCGACGAGCCTATTTTCTTGCCAATCTTAGCAAGAGTGGTAAAAAATAAAAGTCGTAATTTAACGTGGAATTCATCGTGCGAAATTCCAGCGCTGTCTATTAAAACTAAATAAGCTAATTTTTGGGGGTACAGGCTTGCGTATGCTCCAGCAATGCGACCCCCATTCGAATGTCCAATCAATACAACTTTACCTTTTTCTTTATCTATTCTATTTTTAAGCCAGTCAATATAATCATCAAGATTCCAAGGTTTATCTATTTTTTCTGTAAGTCCCGGAACCTTAAGAATGTCGGTTTGCAGCCCTTTAAGAATAAGAACTTCTGCAATTTTTTTATATTTTTCTAGGGAATAAGTCCAACCATGGATAATTAATGCTTTATTTAAATTCCCCATTTTTTTCGCCTTTCTCGCCAAACTAATTCTCTTCGGCATAAGTTATTAATATCATATTTATTAAGTAATAAGTGTTCTATTATACCCTCTAGAAATCTAGCTCCCTTAAATAAGATTGTTTCACCGCCCTGTAAATTTTTGCCTAAATAATCTAATGCATCTTTCGGCATTATAAACTTTTCAGTTACAGGATTTCTTATTGTTCGAGCTTGACGGGTTACCGTACGGTACCCGTCTTGTCGAGAACTATTTTCTGATAAGACTTCTCGACTCTCAGGCTTCGCCTGATCGCTCGAAGAATAAATACGTAATCCCTGTTCCTTTAGTCTTGGATAGGTATATTTTGAAAGTCTAGGCCCAACTAATATAATTTTATTTAATTTAATCGAATTAATTACATCGGCCAATTTCTCATGTTCTTCTTGCTCTTCGTTGCCAAGTTCAATCATATCCCCTAAAACTAGCCATTTCTTATTGCTAGGATAGAGGTTAAACATCTCAAGTATAGACTTAACCCCATCTGGCGTTGCGTTATAAGAACTATCTATTATAGTAATATTTTTGATTCCCTTAAACAAACTACACCTTCCAGGTGGAAGGCTAAATTTGGAGAATGAGTTGTCGGGTTTAATTTTGAGATAATCAAGAAGGATTAAGGTCATTTGGATTGAAAGAGATGATTCTTTTGGAAGCAAAGCGTTAATTGAGTAAATTTCCCCATTAATTTTAAACTCGGTATGGTCTTTAAAAACATTGTAGGCGGTAAGACCTTTTTGGGTTACACTTTTGACCGATGCTTTTGATCTTGTTAACTGCTGCTTAATTAGCTTAGTGTCGCTGTTAATAATAGCAAGAGATTTGGTCTCTTCTAAAAAGTATCCAAACTCGTGAGCTATCGCCTCTTCAACCTTAAAGGTAGTTTTTCTCTTTCTATTCTTTGTCATTGCGAACCAGTCCGCAGACTGGTGTGGCAATCTCTTTCTGGTGAGATTGCTTCGTCGTTCCTCCTCGCAATGACATTCGTTTTTCTTTACAAGATAATCAAAATTCGCTGTATGGGTTCTGCTGACATTTGTCCATAGTGTAATCTCAGGTCTTAATGAATTCGCTAGAAATTTTCCTTCATAAGGTCTATCGCAATCTGCTTCGACAATATATAGTTTTTCCTTTGGAGTTTTTTTAAATGCCTTAAAAGGAGCAGCCAAAAAGAGATATGGCCATTCGTCTAATGTTAGGTTCTTGCGTCTTAATCCCAAAATATCAAACGGAATTCCATAGCTACTATTTGCAAAATGAGAGTATCTTGCTTTATTTTGAAGTTGGGATTCTATAAGATGCAGTAATGTTGTTTTGCCACTCGAACCAGTTACCACAATAATTCTCGGCTTCCAACGCGTTAATCTAATTTGGGCAAAAAATTTGAAATAGGATGCTATTGGAAAATAAAATAGTTTTTTAAGTTTGTTTGTAATCACAATATAATTAGATTTGATTATGTAACGGTTTGCAAATAGTATTTTACCATGGATAGGATAAATGTTCTATGCCAGGAACAATTTCTAATTCCCAGCCACTTACATTTCTGCAGTATTTCTTGGGAGCAGTGTAGGATAAACACGTAAATTATCCATAATTACTTCAATTTCTTCTATTTTACTCCTTTTTTCATCTAAAACATGAAATGGGTATGTCAGACAAGAATAGAAATGTCCGCTTTTTTGTCATTCCGAGTGCAGTGAAACGGAGTCGAGGAATCTCTCTCAACAGGCTCAGGTCAAACAGATCCCTCCACTCCGCTATCGCTACGGTCGGGATGACAAACCATGTAACTTATTGTGTCTCTTAAATAGGACATTTCTATTCTTGTCTGACAAGTAAAAAAACGAGTTGAGTTTGAATATTAACTTGATATACAGTTATAGATTCAAGAAAAGGATCTCGAGAGCTAGGCGTTGGTTGGCGTTGGTAGTTGAGAGTATGGTGTGGGTATTTTGAAGAGATTTTAAGATGTTAAGATACTGTGAAGTTGAAAGTTTTTTGCTTTGCGTTTCTAGAAGTTGTTGTCTTGTAACAATAATCATCTTTTCTAGCCAACGCACCGCGTCTCCCTTATTTTTTGTAACATCTTGAGCGAGCAATAATTTCTCCCCTATTGGTTTTTGGGGGAGAGATATTAAGATATTAAGATAGTCAGTAGTTTCTTGTTGAGAAAGTTCAAAAGACTTATCTTTAAACTCTATAATTTTGCAGCGTGATAAAATAGTCGGCAGCAAAAGATTTTTATTTTGAATAGTTATATATATAATAGTATTGAAAGGTGGTTCTTCAAGTATTTTTAAAAGTGCGTTTTGCGCCGAAATTGTTATGCCATTGTAAGCTTCAATGGTAATTGCTTTTTCTTTGCTTTTTATAGGTTTTAAATATATTTTTTTTTGGAAATTCCTTATGTCTTCTATTCCAATTGCTTTTTGGAAAGTAAGTAAGTCGAAATCAAATTTGTCTATTTGATTTTTTTTACACTCCGAATTTGCAAAATCGAGTGCAGTTTCTTTGTTTTTGGAGACGATTATAAAAGAGTGCATGGGTTTTCGTCGGCAAGCTAAGCTTGCCTCCTTGACATTATATTCTATTTTTACCTATTATAAAAGTAATGCTAATAACCGGTCTTAATCTATCATCAGAAAATTCAGAAAATAAAACTTTGCTTGATATATTGCTTTCGGAGCATCTCTTGACCCCGGAACAATTCGAGGATATTAAACTTAAAAGTGCAACTCAGGGATTATCCTACGAGGAAATATTAAAATCGTTAAACTTGATAACAGATGAAAAGCTTCTCGCGGCAAAAGCAAAGCTTCTGGGGATACCTTTTATTTCTCTTGCATCGGCTTCGTTTTCTCCACAGGCTATAGGTTTTGTGCCAAGGGTTATTGCTGAGCGTTTTTCTCTAATACCATTTAACTTTGATGAAAAAACAAAAACATTATCTGTTGCTATGAGCAATCCAGTAGATCTGGACGCGTTGCAATTTGTTAGGCAAAAAACTGGACTTAATATAGCAACATTTGTTTCATCCCCTCAAGATATAACTCGTGCAATTAATCAAGAATACAAACAAGACATAATTGGTGAGGTGGGAAAAGCCTTAAAGGAGTCAGACGAAATTGGCAAGAGAGTTCGTACGGTTAGCATAAACCAAATACCAGAAATTATTAAAGAAGCACCTGTTGCCAAAATAGTTTCAACTATTTTAGAATATGCGGTAACAAGTAGGGCCTCTGATGTTCATATAGAACCCGAAGAAGATAGGATAAGAGTTAGATATAGAATAGATGGTATACTCTACGACAAGCTGAGTCTTCCTAAGAGAGTTCATGATGCAGTAGTCTCTAGAATAAAAATTCTTTCCGAAATGAAGATTGACGAGCATCGTATTCCCCAAGATGGTCGTTTTAATTTTAAAATTATGGATAGAGAAGTTGATCTTCGTATTTCGGTATTGCCAACAGTTCATGGCGAAAAAATCGTGATGAGGCTTTTAAGGAAAACTGGTGGTGTTCCCGGGCTAGAAGAGTTGGGGCTTGGTGGAGTATCTTTAAAAAATCTGGAAACAGCGGTGTTAAGACCGCATGGAATTATTATAGTTTGCGGACCAACTGGATCGGGTAAAACAACAACTCTTTATTCCATTTTGTCAAAACTTAATACAACTCGTGTAAATATTATGACTCTTGAGGACCCAGTTGAATATCAGTTGCCTGGAATTAATCAGGTTGGCATAAATCCAGCAGTTGGGCTTACTTTTGCAACGGGTCTTCGCTCATTTCTTCGACAAGACCCAAACATAATTCTAGTTGGAGAAATTCGAGATAGAGACACAACAGATCTTGCTTTGCAGGCGGCACTAACTGGACATTTGGTTTTTTCTACACTTCATACATCAAGCGCTGCTGGTGCCTTACCTCGTCTTATCGATTTGGGAGCAGAACCCTTTTTGCTTTCATCCACAATGAATGCAATGTTGGGGCAACGAATAGTTAGAAGAATTTGTCTACATTGTAAAGAATCTTATGTTCCAGTTCCACAGATTATAGAGGAGATGCAAAAAGTATTAGGCAAGCTTTTTCCAAGTAATTCTACAATAAAATTATATAGAGGTAAAGGTTGTGAAGAATGCGGCAATCTTGGATATTTGGGAAGAATTGGAATTTTTGAGGTATTGCCTGTTTCTAATAAAATTGCTAGCCTAATATTAGAGCATCCGGATGCGGCGACATTAGAAAAAGAAGCAATTACGGATGGAATGATTACAATGAAGCAAGATGGTTATTTTAAGGCATTGCAAGGCATAACGACGATAGAAGAAGTGATAAGAGTAGCGCAGGAGTAGCGTATGAGCATTCAAGAATTATTAGCAGTTACTATAAAGAACAACGCATCCGACTTGCATTTGTTGCAAGGTATTCCACCAACCGTTAGAATTGATGGTTCCCTAGCATATATTTCAAGCTATAAACCTTTAACTGTACAAGATATAGAAACAATGATTTTTTCTTTGCTTAATTCGTCGCAGAAGGAGATGTTGCTTGCTAACAAGGAGCTAGATTTTTCCTTTACATTCGAAGGCGGAAGCAGCAAAAATTTAGGTAGGTTTCGCTCTAATCTTTATTATCAACGGGGATATTTATCGGGCGCTTTTAGATTTTTGGAGCCAAGCATTCGTACAATCGAAGATCTCCACTTGCCCAAAACTGTTCATAGGTTTGCGAATTTAAAACAAGGTTTTATTTTAGCAACAGGCCCCACAGGACACGGTAAATCAACAACCCTTGCTGCAATTATAAATGAGATTAATCTGAGTCGTTCCTGTCATATCTTAACAATAGAAGATCCGATTGAATATGTTTATCCTCCTGGGAAAAGTGTCATATCTCAGCGAGCCATGGGCATAGATACCCATTCGTGGCATTCGGCTCTTAAATCTTGTCTTCGTGAAGACCCAGATGTAGTACTAGTTGGAGAAATGCGAGATCCAGAAACTATGGCTGCAGCAATAACAATTGCCGAAACTGGGCATTTAGTTTTTTCGACAATTCATACAAATTCTGCTTCACAAAGCATAGACAGAATTATAGATTCCTTTCCGTCGGAGCAACAACCACAAATCAAAATTCAACTTGCCTCAACTCTTAAGGGTATTATTTCACAACGACTTTTGCAACAGATAGGGGGCGGCAGAATTCCAGCGGTTGAGGTTTTAATTGGAACAAGTGCGGTTTCGAGTAACATTAGAGAAGGAAAAACTCATTTAATAGATTCAGTTATACAAACTAGTCAGGAGGCTGGCATGATTACTCTTGAGGCATCTCTCGCCTCTTTAGTATTAGCAGGTAGCATAAGCCTTGAGACTGCTAAAAGCTACGCTTTACACCAAGATTATCTTTTAAGAATGATAGGGTAGTTAAATTTAACATGAAGTTATTTTACAAAGCTGTAACAGGGGAGGGCAAAATATTGTCTGGCATTATAGAAGCAAACGACATCAGAGATGCAGCATATTATTTAAGAAGCAAAGAGCTTTTCCCCATAACAATAACAAAAAAAGAAAACAATAGACTTCTTAGCATGTTGCCCTTTTTTTCAAATAAGGTAAGACGAAAAGACATATTAGTTTTTACTAGGCAACTGTCTCTAATGCTAGTTTCTGGTCTGACACTAGTCAAATCTTTAGACATTCTTAAAAATCAAGCTACCAACGAGGCAATGAGAGAGATAATAGATGGAGTTATTACCGATATACAAGAGGGTTTGTCTTTTTCTAAGGCACTTCTCAAGCATCCAGATATGTTTTCTACAGTTTATGTGTCGATTATTAAGGCTTCGGAGGCCTCGGGACTTTTGGATAAGTCATTGATTCGCCTTGCAGACAACTTGGAAAAAGAGCAAAAATTAAGAGGCACAATTAAGGCAGCTTTTACCTACCCGACCATAGTTGTTATTATGATGATTGTAGTTGTTTTTATAATGATGATTTTTGTTATTCCAAAACTTACTGATCTTTATAAAGACTTAAACGTTGAATTACCCTTGGCTACCAAAATAGTGGTTTCTATGTCACACCTTACTGTTGCATTTTGGCCAATTATTTTAGGCGCGGGAGTTCTATTTTCTTTTTTACTTCGTCGTTTGAGTAAAACCGAAGAGGGTAAAATGTTAATTGATAACCTAGTTTTAAAACTCCCAATTCTTGCTCCTATTATTAAAAAAACAATACTTGCTGAGTTTTCAAGGACTCTAGGGCTTTTAATAGGAAGCGGCACCTTGGTGGTGGAGTCTTTGGCAGAAACGGCAGATATTGCTGGCAATGTTCATTTTAAAAATGCAATATTAGATACATCAAGGCGCGTTGAGAAAGGTGTTACTGTTGGAGACGCTTTGTCTGTTTATACACTTTTTCCTCCGATCCTTATTCAGCTTGTAAAAGTTGGTGAACAAACTGGAAAACTAGACGAAACACTTCTTAAGGCTTCGGAGTATTTTGAGGGCGAAATTGATCAGGCAGTTAAAACACTAACTACAGCTATGGAACCTCTTATTATGGTTACATTGGGTGTTGGAGTGGGTTTTTTAATTTTCTCGATAATTACTCCAATCTACAAACTCACATCTTCGATTCAGTAAAAACCGATTGTTTCATTTAATTTAACAACCTGTGCTTTTTATGCACTTTGATATACTTTAATCTATTGACAAACTCTAAGAACCCTGTTTTACTTATTATATATCATTTATTTTATACATGAAAAAACTCTTTAATTTAAAACTCAGTAATCCCCAAAAAGCCTTCACATTGATAGAATTGTTAATAGTCATTGCAGTTTTAGGGATCTTAGCAGCAGCTATTATTGTTGCTATCAATCCAGTAAAGAAGATAAATCAAGCAAAAGATTCGAATCTTAAGTCTGACATGGGTCAGCTTGTAAATGCCCTGCAAATATACTTCACCTCAACGGGTACAACGGGGACACCTGCCTATCCTGCTACATTGATCGTTCTTCTCACTGCCGGGGAGCTCAAAACCATGCCAAAACAGCAGGCAGGAGCTACACCGTGTACTTCTGTAAACCCTGCTGGGGCTCAAGGAGCGGCAGCTGAGTATTGTTATGGGTCAAATGGCACAAATGCAGTAGTGTGGGGTAATCTTTTTGATGTGTATGCTGCCACTTGGTTCTGTTGGGATTCTACGAATGGTGTGTTAAAGTCAACTATTACACAACCAACACTCGCAACTAGTACATGTTAGTAGCGATCGTGTGTGTCCATGAGCCTCGCTAATCAAAAATCTTGTCCTCAATTGCTTTACCCCGCACCCAGAATGCCCTGACCGTAAGGTCAGGGATGAATGGATTATTTCCGCGAAGCGAACCCCTAATGCCCCGAGCGTAAGCTCGGGGTGCGGGGTTTACTAGATTAATATAAAAATCACCCACCTCTTTTTTATTTTGTAATCGTTCAGGATTTGATAAAGGAATTGTCATTGCGATCAGGCTTCAGGCTTCGCCTGATCGAAATGACAGCTTCATTGGTAAGAACTGAATATATACTATTATTTCTGACATTACCCCAGTTTGTACCTGTCATTGCGAGGAGTCCCGCGAAGCGGGACGACGTGGCAATCCCACTGTGAAAAAAGAGATTGCTTCTCAGGCTTCGCCTGATCGCAATGACATAAGTAATTTGAGGCAAAACTGGGGTAATGTCAGCTATTATTTATATTGACAAGCATAATAAATTATGTTGTACTAATTGTGAACTAGAGTTATGAAAATAAAACTGTCTACATTAGGGTTTATCCAGCGCCACTTATTCAATAAAAAAATATTTATGTATTTATTTGACAATACTATTAATAAAAACTTAAGTGGTGCTGGGTTTACGCTTATTGAGCTTCTTGTAGTAATGGTAATAATTGGTATTTTGGCAATGGCGGTTATTGTAGCGGTTAATCCTTTAAGAAATATTAATCAAGCAAAAGAGGCGAATGTTAAAACAGATATGAGTCAAATAGTCCATGCTCTTAAAGCATACCTTACAACAAATGAGGGTAAATATCCAGACGTTAGCAGTCCTCCTCTTCAAAATCTGGTAGTAAGCAAAGATCTAGATCCATTGCCCATGCAACCAGATGGAACAGATTATAATTATCAACGTTCCACTACTTGTGATCCTGGAACTTGTTCGGCAGTGGTTTGGGGAAAGTTATATAATTCGCCCGCGGGTGCTGTTTGGTGTTGGGATTCTGCTAGTAGTAAATTCAAGGAATCTCCAAGCGCGCCCGCAGCAGGAGCAACTACGTGTCCGTAAGTATGCTATTCTATTTACATGGTAGAAGTTTTTCTAATCTTTGTTCTAGGGGTTGGTGTTGGAAGTTTTTTAAATGTTTTAATCGACAGACTGCCTAGAGACGAATCTTTCCTCATCGGAAGATCTTATTGTGAATCCTGCAAGAAAACACTTAGATGGTACGACTTAATTCCCCTCTTATCATTTATTTCATTAAAAGCTAGATGCCGCTACTGCCGCGTTCCCCTTTCGTATTACTATCCTCTAGTGGAGCTTGTAACGGGAATAATGTTTGTTTCAGCAATTATTTTTACGCAATCGTTCGCCTCGGAGGAGTCCTTTTTCCACCTCCGAGGTGTTGCGGAGCCAGGTACCGTACGGTACTTGGCGGAGCGACTCCTCGGAGGTGAATCGTTGGGGTTGGTTTTCTATCTTTTTATTTTCTCAAGCTTTATTGTAGTTTTTTTCGCTGACCTAAAATACGGAATTATTCCAGATAAAATCACTTATTCTGCAGTTATAGTTTCGATTTTATACATAATACTTAATACTAACTACTTAATACTTTCCCTCGTTTCGGCTCTTGGGTCTTTTCTCTTTTTTCTCTTAATTTTTTTAGCAACTCGCGGACGCGGCATGGGCTTTGGAGATGTTAAGCTAGCATTTTTAATAGGACTAATATTGGGTTTTCCAAAAACCGTAGTTGCTTTATATGTTGCTTTCTTGACAGGCGCTGTAATTTCTATAATACTAATTTTGGGAAAGAAGAAAAAATTCAAAGGTTCAACAATACCTTTTGGACCATTTTTGGTAATTGGAACATTTATAGCATTATTTTGGGGAGAAGTGATATTGCAAAAAGTGTTTCCTTTTTTATTGCAAGGAAGATGAGAAAAGGTTTCACACTTATCAAAATTCTTATCATCGGCATTATTGGGATTTCGACAATAATAGCAGTTATCTTAATCGATCCAATTACACAGATTCAAAAAGCAAATGATAGCAAGAGGAAATCCGATCTTGCACAAATTCAAAGAGCCATCAAACAATATTACGAGGATTTTGGGAAGTTTCCGCCAAATCCTGGAGATTGTTTACAGGACGTTAATAACTGTAAAATTGTTCGATTAGATGGAAGAACTGTTGAGTGGGGGGAAAGTTTTGCTCCTTATATTAAAATTTTGCCTAAAGATCCAAGCAAAAATAAAACTTATATTTACTATGTAAAAATAGATGGACAATCATACTATATGTATGGTAATCTAGATAGAGAGGAAGATCCGCAAGCCTGCAATAGCGGAAAAGCGTGTTCTAGCCTAAGTTTTATTGGACTAAGCAATACTGCTTGCGGAGGAGTTTGTAATTATGGAGTGTCAAGTGGAAATGTAACGCCATGAAAAAAATTTTCAATTATAAAAAGGGATTTACCCAGCACCACTTGTGTAATTCTAGAAAAACGGACTATCTATTTAATTCTTACTCTCTTAGTAGATCAAGTGGTGCTGGGTTTACTCTAATTGAGCTTTTGGTGGTTATAGCAATAATCGGAATACTAACAACATTTCTTGTGGCAAATTTTGTAGGTGTTAAGAGTCGGGCGCGGGATGGGCAAAGAAAGTCTGATCTTCGCAACATTCAGGCAGCTCTTGAAATATATAGATCAGATAAAAGTGTTTATCCATCCTCAATACCAGGGTGCGGTACAACATGGCAAGATGGGGCAGCAGTATACATGCAGAGTGTTCCTTGCGACCCATTAAATACAGTGCCGTTTAACTATAGATACACGCCTACTGCTGGAACTTATAAGTTAATTGGTTGTTTAGAAAATACTAGTGATTCACAGAAAGATACAACAAGTACTGCGCCGTGCGACGATACAGCCCCTTATGATAATTGGTCGTTTACTCTCAAAAACCCATGATCAAAATATCAAATATCAAAAAGGGCTTCACCCTTATCGAGCTTATTGTGGTTTTTGCAAGCATTGCGTTTTTATCTATAATTGGCATTGCGTCGTATAGAACATACAGTCAGTCGCAATCTCTGCAAGCGGCAACTCAAGAGCTAGTAACTACGATCCAGCTTGCAAAATCTCGAGCTAATTCTCAGGTAAAACCACCTGTTTGCGTAAATCAGCTAGATGGCTATAGTGTTGAGATTTCTATTGCAAGTTCGAACTATACCTTAAACGTTGTATGTTCGGGTAATTCTTATCCACTTCAGACTACTACTCTTCCAAACAATATTACATTTGCTCCTTACCCAGATACAAATGTTACAAAGTTATTCTTTACAGTAATTACTGGAGGCGTTAGTGGAGGTGGAACTATTGCTATGACTGGATATAACCAAACTAGGTACATAATAGTTGACTCGGTAGGAATAGCGCAGCTTTTACTAAACCCACCCACCCCCACCCCTACTCCTACTCCAACCCCTACACCCACTCCTACTCCGCCACCTTGGACACAAAGAGCAGACTTCGGAGGAATAGCACGAGTCAGTGCAGTTGGTTTTGGAATTGGGAGCAAAGGATATATTGGTACGGGATACGATGGTGCATATAAAAAAGATTTCTGGGAGTATGATCCGAACATAAACGCCTGGACACAAAAAGCAGACTTCGGAGGAACAGCACGAGTCAATGCAGTTGGTTTTGGAATTGGGAGCAAAGGATATATTGGTACGGGACACGGAGAGGATGGTGCATATAAAAAAGATTTCTGGAGGTATGATCCGAACATAAACACCTGGACACAAAGAGCAGACTTCGGAGGAATAGCACGAGTCAGTGCAGT
>JBBTXS010000022.1:0-37014 GCA_038062115.1 Patescibacteria group bacterium | reverse complement strand
TTCTCATTGTCTATAATAGTAGACAGGAAAAGAGTTTGGAAGTCAAGATGGGAAAACCGTTGTTTGTGTTTGGTTTTGGTGATATCATTACAGTATGGATAATACAAATAATAAGACAGTAGTCGATGATAACAAGGCAACTTTTGCTAGTCCAACTGGTCCTGTTGGTTTGGCTCAAAAAGAGCTGGCGCCAATAAGCTCTAAAGTTAAATCAGAAATTTCAGAAATTATAGAGGCATCAGAAAAAGCGCCTAGTGTTCCAACAGAAGCGAGAGAAGCAGGTGTTGAGACAGTAATAGATGAAATGTCTTTAACCCCAGAACATAAAGCAGTTGGCATACAACATGCAAAAGAATCAATGCCAGTTCCAAATCAACCATCGGGATCGGCCAGTTTACTAAAAATAGATGAAGTAAAGGAAGGTTTGCGAATAAGCCCTATTTATTCAGGACGCTGGTTGGCTGAGTTGGGAAAGAAAGTGCTTAATAGGCTTGGTTTATGGAAGGAAGGAAAATAATTTTCAATTTACAATTTGATGTTATTCACTGTCATCCCGAGCGAAGCGAGGGATCTCTCGCAACTAGGGTAAGAGAGATTTCTCGGCAAGCTCGAAATGACAAGGGTTGCGTAACATGAGTTAAAACATTGAAAATTTAAAATTGCAAATTTAATCTATGGAATCCTTACAAAATCTTATATCGCTTTTAATAACTTTTGCAATCGGACTTTTGGTCACGATACTGGTTCTTTTGCTTATAATACTTAAAATACGCATATTTGTTCTTTGGTATAGAAACAGAAATAGGGAGAAAGATTCTTTAAATTCAGTTTTGTTGCAAGTAGCAGTTTCAAGAGACAACGAAACAAAAATAGATGCAGCAGAGCAACTTTTTAGTAGTCTTGCATCAATTGGAAAAGGAGGATTGCTAAAGCTTGGCCCACATTTGTCTTTTGAGATAGTTGGAATGCCCGGAGATATTAGATTTTATGTGCATGTTCCACAAAAACTTCAAGATTTAGTAGAAAAGCAGATTAATGGAGCATATCCTGAGGCAGAGATACTGGTTGTGGATAGTAGGCATAGAAGAAATGAAGGTAGTGTAATTGGTAACGAATATAATATTTTTTCCAAAGTTGGCAAAGTTGCTTTTGCCTCTTTAAAACTAAAAGGCCAAAACTATATGCCAATCAAGGTTTATAAAGATTTGCCCGTTGACCCGCTTTCCTCTATTACCTCTGTTTTGGCTAAGATGACAGAAGACGAGGGAGCAGCAATTCAAATTTTGGTAACACCGGTGGATTCTAAGTGGCAAAAAGCAGGCAAAGCTTATATCGCCACAACCAAAAAAATGGAAGCAAACCCAGAAACTGCCAAGTATGCTCAAGACGCAAAAGAAATTGAAGCAATTGAAAACAAAATCAGTAAGCCTGGATTTAATGTTGTAATTAGAATTGTAGTTTCAAGTAGCACAAAAGAGTCTGCCAATGTACATCTAGAAAATATTATTAATGCCTTCAGTCAGTTTAATGGACTAAATTCATTTACAAAAAATCGTAATTTATTTAAAGCTATGTTTACGAACGATTTTATTTATAGATATCTTCCAATGCGAGGACAAACTTCGGTATTAACAAACGAGGAGTTAGCAACAATTTTTCATTTTCCCAACAAATCTGTTTCAACGCCCAATATCTTTTGGATAACAGCAAAAAGAGCCCCTGCTCCAGCCCAGATTCCAACCAGTGGTCTATATCTTGGCAAAAGTACATACAGAGGATTGGTAAAGCCAGTTTATATGGAAATAGACGATAGAAGACGGCACATGTATATTATTGGAAAAACTGGTACTGGAAAATCTGAGTTTCTTAAAGATATGATTATGCAAGATATAAGACGTGGAATGGGACTTGCAGTAATTGATCCACACGGAGATTTAATCGAGGATATTCTTCCTTTGGTTCCACCCCAGCGAGCAGAGGATGTAATTTTTTTTGATCCATCCGATACAAAAAGGCCAATGGGCTTTAACATGCTTGATGCGCAAACTGAAGAGCAGAAACACTATGTTGTTACCTCGATAATTGGCTTAATGTATAAGCTTTTTGATCCTAATAAGACAGGAATTATTGGTCCTCGTTTTGAACATGCAATAAGAAACGCAATGCTGACTGTTATGTATGAGAAAGGCAGTACTTTTGTTGAGGTAGTAAGAGCGCTAACGGATTCTAGTTTTGTTCAAGAGCTTTTGCCAAAAGTTGAGGATCCAATTGTACGGCGCTACTGGACAGACCAAATCGCACAGACAAGCGATTTCCATAAGTCGGAAGTGTTAGATTATATTGTTTCCAAGTTTGGAAGGTTTGTTACAAATAAAAACATTAGAAATATTATTGGACAATCAGAAAGTGCGTTTAACTTTAGAAGAGTGATGGATGAAGGGAAAATTTTGTTGGTCAATCTTTCCAAAGGAAAAATAGGAGAAGAAAATTCAAACTTTTTAGGACTAGTATTGGTTCCAAAAATTTTGATAGCTGCAATGAGTAGGCAAGATATACCAAAAGAGGATAGGCGTGATTTTTTCTTGTATGTTGATGAATTCCAAAACTTTGCAACGCCAGACTTTGCTCAGATATTATCAGAGGCCCGCAAATACAAGCTTAATTTAATCGTTGCAAATCAGTTTATTGGACAAATGGAAGAAGACGTAAAGAATGCAATTTTTGGCAATGTTGGTAGTGTGGTTTCCTTTAGGGTTGGGGTAACAGATGCGAATTATCTCCAGCACGAGTTTCAACCAGTTTTTACTGAGGCAGATTTAATAAATGTTGAAAAATTTAATACATACGTAAAAACTATAGTTAGTGGCGAACCAGTATCACCATTCTCCATGGACTTAACCCGCGACCTTACTCGCGAAAAAGCAATGGCTAATCCAAGAATGGCAGAATTAATTCGTGAGCTTTCAAGGCTAAAATATGGAAGGGATGTTGCCGCAGTTGAGGCAGAGATTGCAAAGAGGGCGAGGCTTTAGGCAAGCTGAAGAGTTGAAGATAAAAAAAGAATTGATATAATATACGACGGCACGCGCCCGTAGCTCAGCGGTAGAGCGGTTGTCTTATAAACAACAGGTGCTTGGCTCGACCCCAAGCGGGCGCACAGACAGACTAGATTAAAATTTGAGGCTAGAGGGTTGATAAAAAGATACCTTTGCCACAGACATTTTAATCAATTTTATATTTACTTTTTATGTAATTACGAGTTTCGCAGTTCTAGTAGAATACCTACATGTCATTCCCGCGAAAGCGGGAATCTATACCAATAATTTATTTATATGGATTCCGTGTCAAGCACGGAATGACAAATGTGCGAAACTCGTGATAAATTACTCATAACATGAGTTCTTCAATCTCGAGTTTTCAAAAATACATCGTGGGTTGGAGAGACATTTACCAGAATAGAATGATGGCTCACAAACACCAGTTTTGTAGTATAATGAGGTATATGAAACCGATTAACATGATAAAAATCTATAGTAACTATAAAGGTAAATGGGTGGCTTTGGAAAGCGCTACCAAGATAAAAGTAGTGGCTTCTGGCAAGAATTTAAAAGAAGTCTTGGGAAAAGCTGAGCAAAAAGGATTCAGAATGCCACTGATGATACAAGTGCCTAAAGAAATTCTGCCAATTGTTGGACCCTATGCTATTAAATGATTTTCCATTATTTTGAAATTACTCCTAAAATAGTCAGGCCAATCATACCGATCATTTTAAAATCGCAAACTAAATTGATGCTCTACTCAGCTCTCATTGATTCAGGAGCAGATTATTCTATTTTTAGTTTAGACATAGCTGATGCGTTAGGCATAAAACTTCAATTAAAAGATAAAGTTAAATTTATAGGAGTTGGAAGAGAAAATATTGATGGGTTCTGGAGTAAGATAGAAATCATAATAGGCGATATAACGTATGAGACCCATGCGATATTTGCGGAAATCAGCGAATTTGGACATGGCATCTTAGGTCAAAAAGGATTCTTTGACCATTTTGATGTTGAACTAAGCTATAAAAAGCAGTTAATTGAAATTAAATCTGTAATATCCTAGTATTTTTTTTATGAACAAAATAATTCTCGCTGTTGGGGCGCATCCAGACGATATGGAGTTTGGAGCATCAGGAACAGTTGCGAAATGGGCGAAGGAGGGCGCTACCGCCTATTATCTTATTTGTACCGATGGAAGCCGTGGCTCTTTAGGTCCTCAAATGACTCATGAGCGCTTATCAGAGATTAGAAAAAAAGAACAAGAAGAGGCTTGTAAAATCTTGGGAGTTAAAAAAGCATTTTTTCTAAACCACACAGATACGCAGTTAGTAGCAGACATTATCCTTAAGGAAGAAATAGTTCGAATAATTAGAACTCTTCGCCCAAATATTGTTATTACAATGGATCCAACATTTTATTATTCTCCTAACTTTTTTAATGGCTCTGGTTTTGTGAATCACACAGATCATAGAGCAGCAAGTTTAGCAACAATGGATGCTTGTTTTCCACTTTCTCGGGATAGATTAACTTTCCAAGAACATGAAAAAGAAGGATTAAAACCCCACAAGGTTGATGAGCTTTTGTTTGTGAGTTTTGAGAAAAAGGATTTTTTGGTGGATATTACAAAAACGTTTGGTAAGAAAATTAAGGCTTTGTCTTTACATAAAAGTCAGTTTAATAATTTCAAAGAGATAGAAGAAAGAGTTACTAAAAGAGCTAGGATATTTGGCAAGTCAAAAGGTTACAAGTTCGCCGAAAACTTCATCCGCATAAAACTGCCTTAAAGCTCCGACAAGACTGCGGTTTCTTTGGCACGGTCTTTTACATATTCAAGATAGCGCTCGGTTGTCGAAAGCCTTTTATGGCCTAAGACTTTTGAGATAATAACCAAAGAGACACCACGTTTTAAGTGGTGGGCAACAAAAGTATGGCGAAGGTCATTTATCTTTGCATTTTTTATCTCTGCTAAGCGAAGATATCTCTCAACTGCAGTTCTAATATTTCTTATTAGAAACGGCTTCCCAGATTTGGTTATAAAAAAATGTTCTTGATTATTTTTTGGCCTGACTGTCAAATATCTATTCAATGCTTCAAGGGCTCGCTTGTTTAGGGGAACTGTTCTTTCATTGTGTTTTTCAACTGGTCTTAAATACAAATTGTCTTTTCGAATGTCTGTAAGTCTTAAAGCAGCCAATTCTCCAATTCTTATTCCGGTTTGCAAGAGAAGCTCGATAATTGCAAACATTCTTGGATCATTTCTTGCCGCATCGCGAAGTGCCCTATATTCAGTAGGGGTTAAGATTCGTGGGGGAGCAGGTTGGTAGGATGGATGAACAACCAGCAATGATGGATCAGAGTCTACATATCCGTTAGTTTTTACAAACTTATAGAAGGTTCTTGTTGAATTGAGCTTTCGAGAAACAGATTTTGGCGTGTAACCATTTTTTGACATATTTGCCAAAAATGCCTCTATATCTTCTTTTGTGGCTTCATGTACATTTTGCTTTTGCAATTCTTTAAGGAAGCTAACTAACTGTTCGATATCTTTTTTGTATGCTACAATAGTAGAACTTGATCGCTTGTTTTCTTTTAGATAGTTACTAAATTGGATAGATGCGTGTTGAAGTCTAAGTGTTTTCACATGTCCTATAATATCAATAATTTTGGATTTAGTCAACCCCGTAAAACACTTCCTGCTTGCGAGGTCTACGTCCTAGCCTCACAGTGTCGTGTCTACGGGACACAGTATTAACTAAAATGAAAAGAATTATTTTTATTGTAACTATTCTAGTCTCAATTGTAATTATTAATAACCTTATTCGTTCGATTTATGATCTTTGGCACAAAAAAGATTTAATAGTCAAAACTCAACAAGATCTGATTCGTCAAAAACAAGAGAATAATAGACTAAAATCAGAGCTTTCATATGTTGGAAGTCGAGAATTTATAGAGAAAGAGGCAAGAAATAAGCTTCTTTTAGTAAAGCCAGGCGAGCAGCAAGTGCTTATTCCGCAAAATCTGATTAAAGAAAGTAAGCTGTCTGAGAAAGAAAATAAAGATGAGCCTAATTGGAGAAAGTGGTGGGAGCTATTTTTCTAACAAAATGAATTCTTCTTCAGCTTCTGGATTGTCAAATAATCTATAGGCGCTTCCTCCTCTGACAAATATTTCCATAAATTTATCATCTTGCCCTGAGGATCCGGGGGCAAATGCTAATTCTCCTTCTTTTATGTTAAATACGCCATCTGTATAAGTTGCCAAGTGTTTTTGCTTATGAATCTCAATAGTAATGAGTTGTCCTGGATTAAACTTAACTCTAGATGCGCGCGTAGTTGTTTTTATGTTTCCGTATCCGTCGATTGATGCAATGAGATTTTCTGGGGCATCGGGAATAAAATTTATGCTGCCTTTTTCTCCTAAAAATGATTTATCTTTATTAATCATTTGTGAAACAGCCTTTGGATAAAAATCGCGGGAGCGAAACTGCGAGCCTTGATTTTGTACATTTACATAATGGAATTTTTTAATATGCGGCTTAACAAAAGAAAAAACATATTTTGCATTAACTGCAATAATCTCAAATCCATTTTTTAGTTTTGTGTACATTAGTTTCTCGCCATTATTATTTTTTTGTGCGTTTTTGTCTTCTTTTCTTGGAGCAGTGTTGGAAAAAATATAAGTATTTTTAAGATTTTTAGCTAGTGCTATTTGATATATCCAAAAACCAGTGTTAAGAGTGCTAAAAGGAGGAGTAGATTGGGGAATAATATGTGCGTTTGGGATGAGAGATCGCAATTGCAAAGCTACTTCTGTAAATGCTGGATCACCAATACCATAGTCTGCGACTATAACAATAGTTGGATTAGTCATGGAAAAAACAAAACGAGACTCAAAATCTGATGGCCTCGATCATGGTATTTATAATAGCGATGTTATGGTTGTCTTCACAACCAGGATTATTATTGTTAGATTTTGTTGCGGGGCTGGTATCGAAACCAGACTATAAGATTATGAGCCTCATGTGCGCCTTACACTACCCCGCGCGTAAAAACATTATAACAGTTGATTTGTTCATGGTCAATTGGTATACTTTTTAGACTTGCTCGCCTCGCGAAACTTGGCGAAGCGGGCCAGGGTAGCTCAATGGCGGAGCACCTCATTCATAACGAGGCGGTTGTGGGTTCGATCCCCACCCCTGGTACAACAATAATTAAGAATTCATAATTCAGAATTATTTTTCTGCCATTTCTTCTTACTATTTTATGAATAATCAGCCGATTGGCATTTTGGATTCAGGAGTTGGGGGATTAAGTATCTGGAAAGAGATTGTTAAAGAACTACCTTACGAGTCAACTATTTACCTTGCAGATTCTATTAACTGTCCATATGGAGATAGAACCGAAGCAGAAATTTATATTCTTGCAAAGCGTCTTGTTAAGTTTATTATACAAAATAAGGCTAAACTTATTGTTATAGCATGTAATACTATAACAGTAGCATGCATAGACAAGCTTAGAGAAGAATTTAAGGGTATACCTATTGTTGGCACTGTGCCTCCTATAAAAACAGCAGCAAGGTATTCAAATAATAAAAAAATTGGTATTTTGTCAACACTTACAACCTCGCAAAGTATCTATCAAAAAAGGTTAATAGATACATTTGCGAAGAATTGTGAAGTTGTTAATATTAGCGCATCAGAAGTTGTGCCTTTTGTTGAGAGGGGGGAGGTAGAAGGGAAAGAAGTAAAAGAGCTTACAGAGATGTTGTTAAGGGAGTTTTTGGCAAAAGATGTTGACGCAATTGCTCTTGGCTGCTCCCACTTTCCATTTTTAAGAGAGGAGATAGAGAAGATTGTGGGTAGTAAAGTTAAGATTCTTGATTCAGGAAATGCGATTGCAAGGCAGGCAAGAAGAGTTTTGACAAATAACAATAGCTTGTCTTTATCAAAGAATACTTTGCACGAGTTTTATACAACAGGGAATGCTGAAGAGTTCGTAAAAGTATCAAAAAAGCTTGTAGGAGATAAATTTAGAAGATTGATAAAAGAAGTTCAGGCTGTTTCACTCTAATGATATAAATCATTAAAGTGGTTAGAAGTTAAAGACTCACTTTGCGCAATCGTCAATCTGGAGAAGGCATCTTTACTAAAGATATATTGGTATATCTTAAGTTGAGAATGGGACATAAAAGTGTTCTTTGCTTTTTCGTTAACAGCAGATGACGTGTTACAATAAAATTTGATATGAACCAGCTCCTGGGTTTTGACCAATTCAGACTTGGTTCTGATCCTTTGCTGTTTTTGGGGATAACAAATCTAACAGGTGAGGATATATTCTTACCGAAAATAAGTCTTTTGGTTCAACTGCTCCATCTAAGTTATAAAGAGCTTCTATCTTTTCTTTTGCATAACCACATTCAGTCTGGTACAATTAGCGCATATGAATACACTTCAGTTAATTCGGAAAAACAAAGGGCTTATTAAGGCATTTAGGCGCTATCAAAAGCGCTATCTTAGTGTGGGCAAAAAGCCGGATATTACAAAATTTCTTCCAGAAGATCTTTATCATACAATGCGGCTTGAAGGAGAAAAGATTACCAGAAAACAAGTTCAAGCACTCTTTAAATAACTTCATTGTTGATGTAGAATTATAGCGTGGCGAAATCAACCAAACCAAAATCCACAACCAGCTATAAAGATACAGCATTTGGAATAATTCCTCGGTCAAAAGTTGTTGTTTTTGAACAAGAGGGAGTAAAGAAAGCACAACAATATACTATTAAGCTGAGCGAAGATAAAGCAAAAATTACACCAGATCTTATTCGTAATGTGCACAAAGTTGGATTTGGTTTTATCTTTCCTGATTGGGCTGGGAAGTTTAGAACAATTAATGTAACAGTTGGAGAATACGAACCACCGCATTACAGTCGGATTCCAGAGCTTATAAAAAATCTTTGTGACGATCTTTCAAAAAGATTAAATCATTTATCCTTTCCAAAATCAGGAGAAAATTTTTTAGTTGAAGTTATAGCACTACTGGCATGGTTTCAACATCGTTTTGTCTGGACTCATCCCTTCAAAGATTACAATGGGAGGATAGCTAGACTACTTACTAATCTCCTTGCGCTTGATTTAGGATTGCCAATTCTTACAATAAAAGCAGAAACTGGTAGAGATAGAGAGCGTTACATAAAAGCTCTGAAGGCAGCAGATAGGGAAGACTATTCTAAGCTTGAAGAGCTTATTGCGAAAGCTCTTAGAGAGAGTTTGGATAAGGTGTGATTTATGAGACAATTGTTGGGTTTTGATCCTTTGTTGTTTTTGGGGATAACAAATCTAACAGGTGAGGATACATTCTTACCGAAAATAAATCATCTTCTGGTTCAACTGCTCCGTCTAAGCTATAAGGATATTTTAAAATTCCTTTTTTTGCATAACTTTATAAAAGTTTGTATAATCTATCTATGAATACAGCGGCAATATATATAAAAACTCAACCAGAAGTAAAAGCAAAGGCGCAGAAGATTGCGAAAAATTTAGGACTGAGCCTTAGCTCTCTTGTGGATGCGTGGCTTAGACAGTTTGTTAAGACTAAGAGAGTTGCATTTAGCGCGGAAGAAGAGAGACCAAGCAAGTACCTGATAGAATCAATTAGAAAATCAGAGGAAGATATTAAAGCAGGGAGGGTGCTTTCTTTTGATTCCGGCGAAGAAGCAGTTAAATACTTCGAATCTCTTGAGAAGAATGAATAAACCAAAAAGAATAGACTTCTCTAATAAGTTTTTGAAACAGCATAAGAAAGCCCCACAGAACGTAAGAAAAGCATGGATTAAAAGACTTAATCTTTTTAAGGAAGACCCCTTCCATCCTTTACTTAATAATCATGCTTTAACAGGAGAGCTTTCAGGTCATAGAAGCATAAATATTACTGGTGACTGGCGAGCTCTTTACTCTGAGTATACAGAAGAAGAGGAAACATTTATAGTTTTTGAAGTTATAGGAACCCACAGTCAATTATACGGCTAAGAGATGCTCTTATGATAGATTGGCAAAACAAAAAGGTTGCGGTTTTAGGATTGGGAGTTGAAGGATTGTCAACTGTTCGATTTTTAATTAAAAAAGGGGCAGACGTAACGATTCTTGATAAGAAGGAAGAGGAGGAGCTACGTAGTATCTGTCATGCTGAATTCATTTCAGCATCCAATAACCTGCCTGTTGATAGACAGGAGATCCTGAAACAAGTTCAGGATGACAACGCTAGAGATTCTGGAATCTCCGCCAGCTGGCGGATCCTCAGAATGACGGGTTTTGAAATGACTCCTAAGATAGTTGGCGGTAAGGATTATTTAAAAAATCTCAACGATTTCGATGTAATAGTTAGAAGTCCGGGAGTTAAAAGAAATCTCAAAGAATTACTCGTAGCAGAGAAAAGGGGGAATATAATAACTTCTCAAACAAAGATTTTTTTTGATCTAAGTCCTTGTCTTATTATTGGCGTTACCGGAACAAAAGGGAAAGGGACAACCGCAAGTTTAATTTACGAAATGCTTAAAAAACAGGGTCTGGACGCATATTTAGGCGGAAATATTGGAAAGCCTCCGTTGGATTTTTTGGATAAGTTAAGTCCTAAGTCACAGGTTGTACTCGAGCTTTCTAGCTTTCAACTTCAGGATATTACTAAAAGCCCTCATATTGCCGTAATACTTATGATAACAAGCGAGCATCTTGATTATCACAAAGACGTGCATGAATATGTTGACGCGAAAAGGAATATTTTGCGTTTTCAAAACCAATCTGATTTTGCAATTATAAATCGGGATTATCCTGCAAGTCATGAGTCAGGCGCCCACACAAATGCACAAGTGTTTCGAGCAAGTAGAGCACGAGGGGTATACGAAAAAGGATGTTTTGTGAAGGAGGGAAAAGTGCTTCTAAGAATGTCATTCCCGCGAAAGCGGGAATCTGGATCCCCGATCAAGTCGGGGATGACGGAAGTAGAAATTATCAGTACTAAAGATATTCTTCTTCCAGGCAAGCATAATTTGGAAAATGTTTGTGCTGCGATTATGGCAGCAACACTTGCGGGAGTTTCAAAAGAAAATATTGTTAAAGTTTTAAAAACATTTAAAGGCCTTGAGCATCGGTTAGAGTTAGTAGCAGAAATAGGTGGGGTTAAGTACTATGATGATTCGTTTTCAACGACTCCAGAGACAGCCATTGCAGCAATTAAGGCGTTTAAAAATCCAGAAATATTAATTTTGGGAGGATCAAGTAAGGGAAGCGAATTTACAGAGCTTGGTCGAGTGATTAGTAAAGCTAAAAATATTAAAGCGATTATTGGAATTGGAGCGGAATGGCCTAAGATAAAATTTCAAATTTCAAATTTCAAATTTCAAATTTTCGAAGGATTGAGAGATATGAGGTCAATAGTTCAGAAAGCAGTAATTATAGCAGAGACTGGAGATATAGTTCTTTTGTCTCCAGCTTGCGCTAGTTTTGATATGTTCAAAAACTACAAAGACAGAGGGGAGCAGTTTAAAGAACAGGTTTTAAATCTCAAAAATCAAAGTGCAAGATGACGCATTTCTGAACTCCGAAATCTACATTCTTATCATTCCCACTCCATCGTCGCAGGGGGTTTGGTGGTAATATCATAGACAACGCGGGAAACATTTGGAACTTCGTTAACAATGCGTGAGGAAATTTTCTGTAAAACCTCGTAGGGAACATGCGCCCAATTAGAAGTCATTAAGTCTTTTGATTCAATGATACGAATTGCAACAACTTCCCCAAAGTGTCTTCCATCTCCTTTTACAGATGTAGAAAAAGCACCAGTTAATACTGGAAACGACAAAAAAATCTTATTAAGAATTTTTGTTTCTCTAAGCACTTCTAAAACTATAGAATCTGCTTGTTTTTCCATTTCTAAACGTTTTCTTGTTACTTCTCCTCTTATTCTTATTGCATATCCTGGTCCTGGAAACGGTTGTCTATTTATAAATTCCTCTGGCAAACCAAGAACACGTCCTATTTGCTTAACTTCGTCTTTATAGAAAAATCTTAAAGGTTCAAGAAGTTTAAGCTTCATATTTTTTGGCAAGCCTCCAACATTGTGATGACTTTTAATCAAAGATGCATGTTTTGTACCCTGACTTTCGATGACATCAGAGTAAATTGTTCCTTGAAGTAAAAGCTCAACTTGAATATTTTGTGCTTTTAATTTTTGCATTTCTTCTTCAAAGATTTCAATATAAAAATTTCCAATAATCTTTCTTTTTTCTTCGGAATCTGTAATATTTTTCAATTTATTAAACATTTCTTCTTCTCTATTAACTATCATGGGTATAACGCCAATATTTTTGAATATTTTTTTAACCTGCTCTTTTGTATCTTTTCTCATTAAACCGTTATCAACATAAATTGGAATAAACCTTTTTCCTATTGATTTTGCCGTCAATGTTGCTGCAACTGTTGAGTCGATACCCCCAGACACTGCGCCAATTACGTATGAATTCCCGACTGTTTCTTTTATATTTCCTATAATCTTCTCTATCTCTCCATTGGTCATTCCGAGCGAAGGGATGCACCAGACGGTGCGTCCCGAAGTCGAGGAATCTCGAGATCCCTCCGCTCGTCTTACGACTTGGTCGGGATGACGACTTTCACAGAAAGCTAGAAAATTCTCTAATATTTGTTTTCCATTTTCTGTATGCTCAACTTCTGGATGAAATTGTAATCCAATAATCCTTCTTTTTCTATCCTCAACAAACGCAAATGGCACGTGTTCTGTTGAACCCAAGACCTCAAATCCTTTTGGAAGTGCAATAACTTCGTCGCCATGACTCATCCAGACAACAAAAGATTTTGGCAAATCTTTTGTAATTTCCAACTTCCAATTTCCAATTTCCAATAACGCAGGACCGTATTCTTTCTTTCCTGAAACTACTTTTCCACCCAATAAATACGCTGTTAATTGTAATCCATAACAAATTCCAAGAATTGGAATACCAAGAGAAAAAATACGCTCATCAATAGTTGGCGCTCCTTTTTCGTAAACCGACGAAGGGCCACCCGAGAAAATAAGACCTTTGGGTTTTTCTTTTATTACTGTAGCATAGGCTTCCTCTGGATGAAGTATTTTTGCGGAAACCCCAAGCTCTCTTATTCGCCTACTAATAAGATGCGTAGTCTGCGACCCAAAATCAACAGCAAAAATCATTTGCTTATTATACTATAATTATAGTAAAATCAGATATGGAAGAATACGCCGAACTTCATGCTCACTTAGGCACATCTATAAACCCTTCTATCTATTGGCAGATTGCGCATGCTCAAGGATTTAAGTTGCCCAAAAAAGATTATAGGGAATTTATAGAATACATAACTCTTTCCCCTCATAAAAAAACAACAACGTATATGAAATACCTAGATGAGATATACCATCCGCTTTTAGATAAGCTAAGTTCTGGGACTTATGCGGTTGAGAAAGCAACGTATGAAATATTAAGCGGCGCTTATCGATCAAATAGCATTACGCTTTTGGAACTTCGTAATAATCCTATGAAACATAATCACGAAGGACAGGAAGATTTAGACCATATTATTATGGCAATGTTACGAGGCATGGAAAGAGCGCTTTTGGAATACAAAAAACTCTCAGCTGGTCTTATTTTTTGTCTGGCGCGCGAATTTAATTACGAAAAAAACGAAATAATTGTTGAAAAAGCAATAAAGTATAAAAGACGCGGGATTGTTGGTATTGATTTTGCTGGACCACCAGATAAAAACTTTCATTTTAAAGATTACAAAAAACTAGTCCTAAGGGCAAAAAAAACAGGTCTTAAGATTACCTCGCACTCTGGTGAAATAAAAGATGCCAACGATGTGTGGGAAGCGTTGGAGTATATTAATCCTTCCCGTATTGGACATGGCATTCTAGCAGCTTACGATAAAAAACTTATGAAAGAATTAGCAAAAAGAAATATTGTCCTTGAAGTATGTCCCTTATCAAACATCGTTACAAAAGCAGTAAAAAATGCAGAAGAATTAAAATTTATTTTACGCACTTTTGTGGAAAACAAAGTAAAATTTACTATCAATAGCGACTGGCCAGAAACCATACAACATGCTCATTTATGGCAACAGTTTGAGTTTTTGAGAAAGAATAATATTCTAAGCGAAGAGGAGCTTAAAAGCTGTAATAAAATTGCTTTTTCCTCAAGCTTTATTCCAGACATTGGTCTTGATGCTTACCTTTAAAAGCAATTTCATTCTGAGGAGCAAAGCGACGAAGAATCCCCTGAATATTCCTAAAGAGGATGGGATCCTTCGCTAACGCTCAGGATGACATTCCATGTCACTTTTGCATTTTGAATTTTAA
Organism: Patescibacteria group bacterium; assembly: GCA_038062115.1. GTDB lineage: Bacteria > Patescibacteriota > Microgenomatia > Levybacterales > UBA12049 > JBBTXS01. The sequence goes on along the minus strand of JBBTXS010000022.1, from coordinate 22,595 downwards.
ATTTTAATAATTTTCCCCTGGATTTGTAATTATAATACTGTGGGGGTGGCTTTCAGCTAAAGATGCCTGAGTGATTTGGATAAATTTTGCTTTCTTCCAAAGCTCTTGTATTGTTTTTGCTCCTGTGTAATAAAACCCTGACTTAATTCCTCCAACCGCTTGGTCAACTAATTCCTTCACAGTCCCTTTTATAGGAACCAACCCCTCTACTCCCTCTGCAACCAATACTCTATCCTTATAATTTTTCCCATGAAACTCACCCTCTCCCTTTATCTCTGCCCCTTTTTGCATAGCAGAAACAGAACCCATACCTCGATACTCTTTAAATGAAATTGTTTCTTTACTATCGTTAAAAAAGTTTTTAAAACGATGGGGAACCTGATCATAATTCAGCTTAACTATTTTGCCAGGCGACTCAATGCTTGACGCAAAGAAACTGCCCATCATAACAGTTGACGCTCCAGCGGCTAACGCCTTTACTATATCTCCTGAATATTTAATTCCTCCATCTGCAATAACAGGTATTCCTGCTTTTTTTGCAGCTTTGGAAGTCTCAATTATCGCAGTTATCTGAGGCATCCCCATCCCAGAAATTACCCGAGTCGTGCAGATTGCACCAGGTCCCATCCCAACCCTCAGCCCATCAACTCCCGCATCAATTAGGGCTTTCGCGCCATCAAAAGTTGCAACATTGCCTCCAATAACTTGAACTTTAGGGTAATTTTTTTTTATAAATCTAACAGCATCAATAACTCCTTTTGAAAATCCGTGTGCTGAATCAACTACAATAACATCTACTCCTGACTTTACTAACGCCTCTACTCTTGCTTCAAATCCTTTATTTGCACCAACAGCAGCGCCAACCAAAAGCTTCTTTTGTCCTGAGCCTGCTCGCCTCGCGGCGAAGCGGGTCGAAGGATGATCTTTTACTTTTCTTACTTCACTCGCCTGCTCTTCAATAGATAAATTCCTATGAATAATTCCAATCCCGCCCAGCTTGGCCAGTGCAACCGCAAGTTCACTTTCAGTTACAGTATCCATTGGAGCGGAGACAAGAGGCAAAGAAAGTTTTACTCTGCGAGTCAAGTGGGTAGAAAGATCTATATCGGCGCGTGAGAAGTCGCTGTAGCCTGGTAAAAGAAGAACATCGTCAAAAGTTAATCCAGCTGGAAAAGAAGAATTTTGCAGTTCCATACCGTACTTTACAATGCTTCTTTTACTTTGTCAAGTTAAAATTTAGGTACATTTTTCGGGCTTGACAAAACATCCATTACGGACAATAATATTGACAGTCTTTCCTCTCAAGCTATGACAACAGAACAAAGGAAATGGACAAAAGATAATGGGTGGACAACAATTTCTGATAATAATTTAAAAGATAGTGCTCAATTAGTTTTTCTCTTTGGAGAGACGTCGCTTTTAAAAGACCCAAAGAACTTTGAAACGGTAAAAGGCTTTTATCCCAATGCCCACATTCTGTCTGGTTCTACAGCAGGAGAGATAATAGATACACAAGTTTTAGATAATTCGTTGGTGGTTACCGCAGTACATTTCCAAGATACTAGGCTTGGATTTGCAAAAACCAAAATAGAAAAAATGGAAGAGAGTCGAATCGCTGGAGAAAAGCTAGCTAACTCTTTGCAAAAGGAAGGATTGACGCACGTCTTGGTGATATCGGACGGATTACATGTGAATGGAACTAAACTGGTTAATGGTTTAACAGCTAACTTGCCTAAAGATGTCGCTGTTACAGGTGGCCTTGCAGGAGATCAGGATCGTTTCAAAGAAACTGTGGTAGGTTTGGATAGTATACCTGAAAAAGACACAATTGCAATTGTCGGCTTCTATGGTACAAATATAAAGATAGGGTATGGGTCTATGGGAGGCTGGGATCCTTTTGGTCCTGAAAGATTGGTTACCAAGTCAAAGGATAATGTATTATATGAACTTGATGGACAATCAGCACTTGATTTATATAAAAAATATCTTGGCGATCAAGCAAAAGAATTACCCGCATCTGGCTTGTTGTTCCCCCTAAGTCTTCGTAAGGAGGGAAAAGAAGGAGGATTAGTTAGGACCATTTTATCTATTAACGAAAAGGACGGCAGCATGACTTTTGCTGGAGACGTACCAGAAGGAGATTATGTTCGCTTAATGAAGGCTAATTTTGAGCGCTTGGTTGATGGAGCTGAGGGTGCAGCCAGCATGAGCCATGAATCATTGGGAGACTCCTCTCCCAACCTAGCAATACTTATAAGTTGTATTGGCCGTAAACTTGTTCTGAAACAAAGAGTAGAAGAAGAGACAGAAAGGGTTCAGGAGGTGTTAGGAAAAACGACAACTATGACTGGCTTCTATTCATATGGCGAGATATGCCCTGTTGCCCCAACAGAAAAACAATGCGAGCTCCATAACCAAACAATGACAATTACTAGCTTTTCTGAGAGATGATTTTTCCACGATGAACAAACTACTCGAACGTCAAGTCAAAAAGATTTTACAAGATGTAAGTAAAATTCCTCCTCAATTATCATCATTTCTTCAAACAGTTAGCGACACTTATGACGGTTTTGATCAAGATCGAAGTTTGGCTGAGCGATCCATTGAATTAAGCTCTCAGGAGCTACTTGCGGTTAACCAACGCCTTCGTGAAGAATCTGAGAGGCAAAAAATGATATTAGCAAGTATCGGAGATGGGATGGTTGGCACTAACAAAGAAGGCAGTATAACCACTCTAAATAGCTCAGCAGAAGAAATGTTTGGCTGGAAGAGCGAAGAGGTTGTAGGCAAACTATTTGATGAGCTTGTCCCAATTTACTATGAAAATGGAAAACCTGTTCCTAAAAATGACAATCCTGTATATGTTGCACTTGCCTCTGGAATAAAAGCGACAACAAGCGCCATGCACACTCTTTATTATACAAGAAAAGACAAAACAAAATTTCCAGCGGCAGTTACGGTTACACCCGTCATTATGAAGGAAAAAGCATCTGGAACAGTTGCAATAATAAGAGATACAACTAAAGAAAAGGATGTTGATAGGATGAAAACAGAGTTTATATCTCTTGCCTCCCATCAACTTAGAACACCCCTCTCCGCGATTAAATGGTTTTCAGAGATGTTGCTCGATGGCGATGCTGGTCCCCTTAATAAAGATCAGGTGGATCTTCTAAGAAGCGTGCATCAATCAAATGAACGGATGATCGAACTTATCTCTTCAATTCTTAATATCTCTAGAATTGAATCAGGTCGTATTATTATCGATCCAAAGCCTACGGATATAGGTTTGTTAGTCAAAGAAGTAATAGCAGAGCTGCAAGTAAAGTTTAAAGAAAAAGATATTAAACCAGTTGTTAGCATACACGAAAAATTACCTTTAATAAATCTCGATCCAAAGTTAATAAGGCAAGTGTATATGAATCTTGTTACAAATGCTATTAAATATACTCCTAATTTTGGAGAAGTGTCGGTATTTATATCGCGAAAAGGCGAGAATGTAATTTCGCAGGTTACAGACACGGGTTATGGTATTCTTAAAAAAGAGCAAGATAAAGTATTTCAAAAATTTTACCGCGGAGCAAATATTGTTAAAATAGTGGCAGATGGCACTGGACTTGGATTGTACCTAGTAAAAGTTATCTTGGAATCATCAAACGGCAGAATTTGGTTTGAAAGCCAAGAGGGAAAAGGAACAACATTTTGGTTTAGCCTTCCTTTATCGGGAGTAGCGCCAAAAAAAGGAGAGGTAACTCTTGACAGTTAATATTAAAAGATGCAAAATAGCATAAGATGTAGGTAAGCTCAAAGTATGGCCGAAGATAAATTAACAACAGTACTAGTAGTTGAAGACGAAGAATTATTGCTACAAGCTATAACTCGAAAACTAGAATTAACCCAGATTAAAGCTATTGCATGCAGAAGCGGCAAACAAGCACTTGAAATGCTAAAAAACCTAGAAAAATTACCCGATGCAATATGGCTAGACTACTATCTAAAAGACATGAATGGGTTGGAATTCATGTGCTCTCTTAAACAACATGGGAGGTTTTCGAAGATTCCGACCATTGTGGTAAGCAATTCTGCAAGTCCAGATAAAGTAAGTAGTATGCTGACTCTTGGTGTAAAAAAATATTATCTTAAAGCAGAAAATAAACTAGATGATATAATCACTGCGATAAAGGAGTTTGTTGCAGAGGAAAGTGTAATAAAAAACAATGGAAAAAACTAAAAAAATCCTCATAGTTGATGATGAAGAACTTGTTATTAAAGCGTTAACAGAAAAACTTGTGGCTGAAGGTTTTTCAATAGATTCTGCAAGGGATGGCGAAGAAGCACTATTAAAAACAAAGCAAATAAAACCAGATTTAATACTACTTGATATAATAATGCCAAAACTAGATGGAATATCCGTATTAAAAAGGCTAAAATTATGGCCTGAAACTCAAGGCATACCAGTGATAATTTTAACTAATCTTTACGATGACAAAAAGGTAAGTGACGCGTTAAAAACTGGAGGCACAGACTACTTAGTTAAGGTGGAACACTCACTTACTGATATTGTTAAAAGAGTCAAGGAAAAACTCCAATGAAAAAAATTTTAGTTGTGGAGGACGATACATACATAGCTAATGCTTATAGAGTTAAACTTACAAAGGCTGGATTTGAGGTTAAAAATGCATTTGACGGAGATGAAGCTATTAATGTCTTGAAAAATTTTACTCCCGATTTAATTCTTCTTGATATAGTTATGCCCACGAAAGACGGCTTTACTACTCTTAAAGAGATAAAAGCAAACGAAAAATGGAAAAATATACCTGTTATACTTGCTTCTAATCTGGAACAAAAAGAAGATAAGGAAAAAGGACTCAAATTGGGAGCTTACGATTTTTTTGTAAAAACAGATTTTACCTTGAATACTCTTATAGAAAAAATAAACAACATTATTCAAACTATCCCCACACAAAATGCCTCTTAAGCCCTTGTTTTTCCATAACATACCTAGTACATTTATGGGGCATTAGAATAGCCTTAATTATTGTGGTATACTACTTCCATGGCTTTAAACGGAAAAAAGAACAATAAAAGATCAAGAACTGTAAAAATAAAGATGAATTTTTCGTGGAAAAATCTCTTTATTTATGGTTTTCTTATATTGTTCTTAATGTTTCTTTTTTTGGGCTTTAACCAAGAATCTTTTGAGAGCGCAAAAACAGTTCCCCTTTCGCAAGTTATTTCGGATGTAAAGCAAGACAAAGTCCGTGAAATTGTAGTTTTTGACAACAAACTTACTGTAAACGAAGACAAAGAAAGACTAGTAAGTTTTAAAGAGCCAGGGTCTAATGTTTACCAATTATTTAAAGATGCAGGCGTTCCACTTGCTAAAACAAAAGTTATAATAAAAGACCAAACTGGTCTTAATAATTGGTTAAGCATCATTTCCTCTGTTCTTCCAATTATTTTAATGGTTGGATTTTTCTACTTTATATTCCGTCAAGCAAGAGGAGCGCAAGAAAGTATATTTTCTTTTGGCCAGTCCCGTGCAAAGTTGTTTAGCAAAGATACACCAAGAATTACTTTTAATGACGTAGCTGGTGTTGATGAGGCAAAACAGGAACTAACAGAGATAGTTGATTTTCTAAAAAACCCTGGAAAATATAAAGCTGTTGGAGCAAGAACTCCTAAAGGAGCGATCATGGTTGGACCAAGTGGAACCGGAAAAACCCTCTTGGCAAGAGCAACTGCCGGAGAAGCCGGTGTTCCATTTTTCTCGATGGCAGGATCTGAATTTATGGAAATGTTGGTAGGTGTTGGGGCAAGCCGGGTTAGGGATTTGTTTAATACTGCAAAGAAAGCCCAACCAGCGATTATTTTTATAGACGAAATTGATGCAATTGGACGGCAGCGGGGCGTTGGGTTAATGGGCGGACATGATGAGCGCGAACAAACTCTTAACCAAATTTTGGTTGAAATGGACGGTTTTACTCCCAACGAACAGCTTATAGTTATGGCGGCTACAAATAGACCTGACGTCTTAGATCCAGCTCTTGTTCGTCCTGGTCGCTTCGATAGACGAGTAGTACTAGACATGCCCGATATTGTTGGTAGAAAAGCAATCCTTGCTATTCATGCAAAGGGTAAACCCTTTACAAATGGCGTTGATTGGGAAAAAGTTGCCAAAAGAACAGTTGGATTTTCTGGAGCAGATCTTGAAAACATGTTAAACGAAGCAGCAATTTTGGCAGCACGGCTTGGTAAAAAAGCAATAGACATGAAAGATTTGGAAGAAGCAGCAACTAAAGTAAAGCTTGGGCCAGAGAAACGAAGACTGCAATCAGATGAAGATAGAAAAATGACTGCGTATCATGAGGCAGGACACGCAATAGTATCCTGGCAAATGCCTCACATGGATCCATTGCACAGAATATCCATTGTTAGCCGTGGTCTTTCTTTGGGTCATACTATGATGGAGTCAACAGAGCATATTCATGAAACAAAAACTCATCTATTGGAACAAATCTCGGTTATGCTTGGAGGACGAGCAGCGGAAAGTCTGGTTTTTAAAGAGATGACAACTGGCGCATCCGATGATATTGCCAAAGCAACAGGGGTGGTAAGAGTAATGGTAACAGAATATGGCATGAGCGATCTTGGTCCAATAAATTTGGATGGAGAACGACGGCACTTCTATGAGCAAACTAATGTTTCAGCCGAGATGGCAGCAAAAATAGATGAACAAGTTAAAAAAATTACAGACAATGCTTATAAAATTGCGACGTCTATCTTAATAAAACTTAGAGATAAGCTTGATTTATTGGCAGGGGAACTACTAAAAAAAGAGACTATAGAATCAGAAGAGTTCGAAAATCTCATCGGCCCCAAACCCGCAGTTGTAGATGTAAAGGCATAAGGATTAGCTTCGCCCAGTACCGGTCTGGTACAGGGGCTTCGTAAGGTCTCACCTTGCAAGGGTTGCAGGAATGAAATTTGCTTTACTAATTGAAATTTTTCATCCTAAGTTACAAGAATTGCGTTATGTAGCATTCAATCTTGCCAACTATGGACTTACTTGCTAATATAATGGTGTGGAGAAAAAAGTTTTAAATTATCGGATTGTTATTGTTCCAGATGAAAGGACAGGTACAAATAAGCCTTGTTATACTGCATATGTTCCAGTATTAGGCATTGCAACGGATGGAGATACTATAGAAGAAGTTTTAGGAAATGTTAAAGATGCAATAAGAATTTTTGTGACGTCATTGATAGAGGACGGGGAAAATGTACCATTGGAACCAGTAGGCGAAGAGCTTATTACTACTGCAAGTGTTGAAATCCCACAAACTATAAGTAATTAGTACAATGTCTAAGCTACCACAGATAAAACCAATAAAAGTTATGAAAATACTTAAAAAAGAAGGATTTTCTTCGCGCAAAGGCAAAGGTAGTCATATAGTTTTAAATCATACGGATGGAAGAAGAACTGTAGTTCCAATACGCAATAAGCCTCTTTCAAAAGGAACATTAAACGCTATTCTTCGGCAGACTAATATCCCCCTTGATGTATTTCTAAAATTATTAAGAAGAGGTAATAAAAATGAAAAAACTCATTCTTATTGATGGGAATGCGATTTTGCATCGGGCGTTTCATGCTTTGCCGCCCTTAACTGGTAAAAATGGGGAAATAGTAAATGCTGTTTATGGATTTTTCTCGATGTTTCTTAAGATTCTAGAAGATTTAAAACCTCAATATATTATTGTTTGTTTTGATAAGAAAGCTCCTACTTTTAGACAGAGTCTGTATGTTGGATACCAAGCAAAGCGGCCAAAAATGGCAGATGAGCTTGTTCCACAAATCGCAAAAGTCCATGAGGTCTTAAAAAAGGCTAAAGTATCGATTTTTGAAATAGACGGTTACGAAGCGGATGATTTGATTGGCACGCTTGCCAATCAAACTCAAAACTTAGACGTCATTATTGTCTCAGGTGACCGTGATATGCTGCAGCTTGTTAATTCGCACGTAAAAGTATTAGCCCCTATTACCGGAATAACAAAAATGATTTTGTTTGATGAGAAAATGGTTGAGGAAAAATATAGCATAAAGCCAACGCAAATTATAGATTATAAAGCGCTTGTTGGAGATGCTTCTGATAATTATAAAGGTGTAAAAGGTATTGGTCCTAAAACTGCGGCTTCTCTCTTAAAAGAGCATGGAACTTTTGAGAGCATGTACAAAAACATTAATTCTTTGCCTCTCAAAATTTCAGAAAAACTAGCAACAGATGCTGAACAAGCAGCTCTTGCCAAAAAACTTGCAACAATTATAACCGATGCACCCATCACTCTCCGCTTAGAAAACTGTTCACGCACCAATCTTGGTGTCAAAAATTTAAAAGAAGAATTTGAAAAATTAGGTTTTAAAAGCTTGTTAAAACGGCTGCAAAGTACCCCTACAGAAGAAAGGAAGAAATCAGCAGAAAGCCAACAACTAGGGTTATTGTAATCCTAGCTATCTCACGGGATCATAACCGCCTTGTGTCCAAGGATGGCAGCGAGTGATGCGTTTTAGTCCTAAAAATAAACCTTTCCAAACCCCATATTTTTCTACTGCTTGGTATGTATAGTTAGAACAGGTTGGTTCATAGCGACAAATAGAATCGGAAAGAAATAAAATTTTAAAAATTTGCTTGTGGAAAAAGGAGGTCTTTTGATAAAACCTTATCATGTATAAAATAAGCTGTTTCATACTCTGGCTATGTAGAGTTAGAGTGCTAACTTTGCGGGATGAATTTTTCTCTCAAAGGGATTAAGAATCAATCCTAATGCCTCAAGCGTCAACACTCCCATAAGAGCATTGTCTCTTGCCTTGCCAAGTATTACAGGCGAGGCTACTCTTCTTCCTTCAAAGGATACATATGCGCTGCCTATGTCTCGTGAGATTTTTGTTCCATCAGCAAGACCAAACTCTTGTTGATAGCTTGGTTTAATATTCAACTTATCAACTATACGTTTTGGCAAAACAGTATAAAACGCACCACTATCTACCAAAAACTCTTCCTTTAGCCTTTGTGACTTATCTTCTGGATTTGTTATTTCAAGTGTAACCTTAGTAAGACCCATACGACTTCGATTATATCACATTTTTACACCAACCCCATCTTTTTTCTTACTTCCCTCATCGTCTCCTCTGCCATTTGTCGACACTTTACAAGCGACTCCTTTATTATTTCATCAACGAGTCTTGGATCTTGTTTAAATTGTTTCCGTCTCTCTTGAAATGGTTTTAATTCTTTAAAAATTCCCTGCGCTAATACTTCCTTCAGCTCTGTATATCTTATTTTTTTGTCTCTGTAGTCACACTCAAACTTTCTATACTCATCATCGAGTTTAAACAATTTCAATAGTGCAAATAGATTTTCGACTCCGCCACTTTTTGCGATTTCGCCACCTATTCCCCCGGAATCAGTTGGTGCTGCTGCCAACCTTTTGCTAATTGTCTCCAAATTATCTGTTAAGTTAATATAACTCCCTTCAACAGACTTACTCATTTTTCCACCGCCCGATAACGACGGAACATATTCTCCTTCGGTTTTGAACCGTTGGGGTTCTGGGAAAGTCGAAGAGAACATACTATTGAACTTTCTCGCAATCTCCCGCATTACTTCCAAATGCGGCTCTTGATCTATGCCAACTGGAACCAATTCTCCTTTATAAAGCAGTACATCTGCTGCCATTAGAACTGGATAATACAAAAGCCCCATGTTTATATATTTTGGATACTGTGCCTTTTTCTCTTTATAGGTTGGCAAATCCTCAAGACGAGAAACTGGATAAATTGTTGACAATAAATATGCAAGCTCTGTATGCTGGGGAATTTTTGATTGGACTTCAAGATTACACTTCTTTGGATCTAATCCTGCCGCCAAGTAGTCTAAGATAATCTCACGAACCGATTGTTGTAAGGTTTTTGGATCGTAAGGCACAGTAATAGTATGCAAATCAACAACAGCAAAAATACAATCATATTTGTCTTGCAACTCAAGCATTCCCTTAACTGCACCAAAATAATTCCCCAAATGAAGTCTCCCAGTTGCCCGAATGCCAGAATAAACTCGTTTTCTGATCATAAATTAAAGCTCTCCTTATTACTTCGGAGAGCTAAAAAGCAAAGTTAATTACAGAGCCACTCGCGACACCTATACAAGGAGCGGATGTAATTCCCGATTGACCGTTTCCTCGTACCCCTGCAAGATACGAGTCAGTAGAGGCTATGTGTCCTACTCTACTCGCAACAATATAAAATATACTAAATTTTGTCTTTATTCGCAAGAGTGTTTTTATCGCCATAAATAATGTTGGATGTATCGATAAAGGCGTAAGTTTTTAAGCTCCTCTTTCTTATGGCTAACCTTCCTTACGATTCACTTTCTAGCAACACGTTTAGTTTATCGTACTTTCAAAGCACTTACTTTTGTTGATCAGCAGGCTTACGATTACTATCTTCAATATTGAATCCTAAAAATTTCTGACCTTCTCGTGAATAATCAAACGATCCGTCCCTCGTTTCTATACCAATAGGTAACCCTTTTTGGTTATAAATAAAACCTGAGTCTTTTTGGCAATCTCGAAATACATTCTTTTGATCTCATACTATTCACCTCCCTCCATCAAAAAAACCGTCCTTGAAAATCCCTCAAGCATTGCCTGACTGATTTCCAAGGACGGTCTAGTTTTCTCGTTCTTAATTCAGTTTTGCATTTTGAATTTTGAACTTTGAATTTCGTTCCGTGGTGCCACCTTGCTTTGTACCTTATAAAAAATCCCGATTAAATCGGGACGTCATTATAAGAAACCTTATTCATGACGTGCTCCGTTTCCGACACACGTTGCAGACTTTTCTGTTTCGCCTCAGTGCATTATGTATTTTGCTAAGCGTGGGAGACACAGTCTTGTGACTCCCTCACCGGCTCCAAAATTCCGGATCAAAGCTTATTTAAATTGTTAACAACTATTATATCACACTCTGTCAAGATTTGCCTTTTGAACGAGTTGGCTTTTTGGCAAAAACGTAATAGACAACAGCAATAGCAATAATAAGTAGTGCAAAAGCAATTTGACCCTGTGTAATAACTGAATCAAGATTCATGTTTTTCTAGCACCTCCTCTGCTGCAACTGTTGAATACCATGCCAGAACAGCAACTATAATATCTCGTATTATTACAAATAAATCTTTTGTAGTAAAGATAGCAATTAACCAAACTACGACAAGATTGGAGCAAACTGCAGAAAATACTTTTAGATGCGATCTTCGGAGTTCAAAAGCTAATTTCATTTAGATATTTTCTTCTCTATTCCATGGTTTTTTGCGCTAACTAAAATCACCAGTGGTTTGCCAGAACGAGTAATAAGGATTTTCTTGCGGCCAAAATGGACTTCATTTAAGATTTCAGCAAAATTTTGCCTTGCGTATTTCGCCGTAACAGTCTTCATGACTCTATTTGGATTGTATAATACAACTTGGAGGAGTAGGCTAAGAAAAGAGAAAAAGTCTTCTGATCAAGACAATTCTTCCCTACCCACTAATTTTGTTATCGTGACAATAATAGGCTATAGCAGACTCTTGTCTAATCATTTATTCCGATATAACTGGAGGTTTTATAGTAGGACTTCCCGCCTCAATAACCTTTACTGCCACATCTTTAAGTTGCGATGTAGCATTCTCTAGCGCTTTTTTAAGCACGGCAATCTCCTGAGATTGTCTTGTATTCTCTTGAGTAAAATTGGTAATTTTAAGTGCTAAAAGTTCTTGCTCTGACTTTACCTCTTGCTCGCGAAGTTTTTTCTCTGTGACAAAACGCTCTGTTAGTTCTTTTTGCAGCTTCAAAGACGCGTCTTTGACCGCCTTTTCTTTCTCTTCTTCAAAACCACCAACTTGCTTGCGAAGCATCTCTAACTCTTGTTTCTCCTTGACAATTTCATCTTTACGCTCTTGTAATTCTCTTTCCCATTTGGCTTTTCTCTCGGCAAACTCATCCTCTGCCTTCTTGCGAGCCAAAGCTGTTTCATACTCATAAGTTTCCTTCTCGCGCTTTCTCGCAATCTCTTCTTGCTGGTTTCGCTCAAAAATTGCATTATCGTGATTCTGCTGCTCTTTACTCCAAGATTCTCTTACTTCGTCTATCTGCCTTTGAAGACTCATGAATTCCTCTTTCGAGTCGTTGATTGCATGCAGCAAATCAGCAAAAATGTTCTCGTAAGCTTTAAGATTTTTTACCAAAGGAGAAACTGGTTTAGGAGCAGGAGTTGTCTCAGAAGAAACTATTGTTTTTCTTGCCCTTGTTGTCTTTTTAACAGTTGTTGCGCTTGTTGTAGTCATGGTCGAGATTGTACACTACAAACCCTTATCCGTCAAGCCGAATTTTAGTATCTATTCAGTTCTTCCCAGCACATTGTCATTCTCAGCTTGACTGATCCTCGACTAGATCGAGGACTAGATTCCCGCTTTCGCGGGAATGACATTGGGAACAACTGAATACTTACGAAATTAATTCGACCTTGATCGACTAAATTTAGTAGTTTACGAAGTAATTAATTTTTGCTTTTGATTGCAAACTCTCTATAAAAGATTGTGCTTTTTGTGCTAATTTTTGCTGCTCTAATTGCTCGCGCGCAGTCTTTTTAACCTCGTCGGGTTTCATGTCTTGCGGGATGGTTGCTTTATTTTTTTCTATATAATCATTTACTTCTTTATCTGTTACTTTTACATCTTTTGATAACATCTTTTCAACTAATTTTCGGATTCTTAGTTGGTCTTCTAAATCTTTTCTGGTCATTCCTTGAGTAGATAGTGCTTGATCAAGACTTTGTCCTTGCTTTTTAAGATCATCTTGAATTTTTTTGGTCAAATCATTTATCTCTGCTGTGCTTACATCTATATTTCTTTTTTGTGCCTCCTGTAAAATAAGTGCTTGAGTAATAAACGAAGTTAATGCTTGTTTGCCATCCCTTTTCTCAAGTGTCTGAATAACTGCAATTCTACTGATAGGCTGTCCATTAACTAAGGCAACAATAAATAGTCCTTTGAAAGAAAATAAAAGACCAAAAATAACAACAGTTATAAGAGGAATAAAAACCTTAGGTGTTTTAAGAAGTTGAAAAAATATTTGATTATAATTTTCTTTTTTTGCTGATTTAACCTCTTTTCTTGCTGGCATTTATCTATTATAGCACAAAAAGCTGTGGCAGCAGTACGGAAATAATTTCATGCGCACTTTCATTCTCTCAAAACAACCATTAAATCCGATACATTAGAAGGAAGTTTGCCTGTTACGATCCCATCCCCAACTTTTTCGAAAAAAGGAAGAACATTGTTTGTTTCTTGGAATTCTTGAATGTTAAGATGAAGTTTTTGAGCTTTATCAATGGTTTGAAAATCTCCTATAGCCCCAGCAAAATATGAATTATCCCAGCCATCGGAATCAAAAGAAGCAATTACAGTGTCTTGAGTCAGATAAGACAGTGTTCCTAATATTACTTCTTGGTTTCTGCCACCTTCCCCTAACCCTTTGACCTTGACAGTTGTTTCTCCTCCTACTACAAGTATTGTATGGGGAGGAGTTTTTTCAATTAGTTCTTTTCCAACAAATTTCGCTTCCCCTTGAAATTTATCAGAAAGAATAATTGTATTAAATCCAAGCTCTTTTGCTTTTTGCTGCATTGCCAAAAGTGCTGTTTTATTACTCAAAATTAAAATATTAGTAACGTTTTCAAAATATTTATCTTTTTTGGGTGTTTCTAAAAAATCATTTTGGGATAAATTGAGTTTGTCCCAAAGATTGTATGTATGAAGTATATTGAATGCCTCGGTTTTGGTGGATGAGTCTTTTACCGTTGGGCCTGATGCTACAACCGAAAGATCATTTCCCGGAACATCAGAGACAATAAGGCTTACTATCATGGCCGGATAGAGGTGTTTGGCTAGCCCTCCGCCTTTGACTTTTGATAAGTGTTTTCTAACAATATTCATTTCACTAATATTTGCTCCGCTTCTTAGTAGGCTTTTGTTGACCTCTATTAGTTTTTCTAAACTTATTCTATACGGGTCAACAAACAGCGCCGATCCCCCACCAGCTATTACTACAATTACCAAATCTCTTTCTGTAAGGTTACTTAACTTGTTTAAAACATTTTTAGTAAATAGAACATTTGCCCTAGAAGGTAAAGGGTGGGTGCCTAATGTAAATTCTATTTTTGAAAAGCGGTTTTGTACAACATCAATAACACAACCTTGGGTTAAGTAATTACCAAGTATGCTTTCCAGTTGTTTTGAAATTCCCGAAGATCCCTTGCCAAAACCAAGTAAAAATATTCTTTTAAAATCTAAGAGGTCAATTTTTTCATGTTGAATTATAAGCTTATTGTCTTTGATGGAAAAATTTTTGTTTATTATTTTTGCTGGTTGCATAGAAGCAAAACCTTCCTCAATTATTTCCAAAACTATTTTTCTTTGGGGAGTAAATGCTAGCTGATCAAAATTCTTAATTAGTCTCATCTTCAATCTTTTTAATCTTCCCTATTCTTCTTTTATGCCTTTCCTTGTTGGAAAATGGTGTTTCCAAGAAGAGTTTAATCAATTCTTTTGCTGACTCCCCATTTACAAAAGTACTACCTAGAGAGAGTACATTAGCATCATTGTGAAGACGAGATAACTCGACATTTTTCTTATTAAATCCTAATATTGCTCGTATTCCTTTTATTTTGTTTGCAACAATGCATTCGCCAGCTCCTGATTTTCCAAATACAATTCCTTTAGAAGAAGAATCTCTAGAAACTTTTTCTCCTGCCTTGGCAATAAAATCTGGATAATCATCGTTTTTATCAAAACTGAATGCGCCACAATCCATAACATCGTAGCCATTTTCTTTTAAATAAGATTTTATTATCTCCTTTAAATCAAAGCCCGCATGGTCGGTTCCAAGATAAACTTTCATATAAAGAGAAAACCTTTCGCTTATAAAGAGCTTAAGATATAGGCGTTATGGTTTAGGATAGATTTTTTTCATCTTGTTTTTTCGTAAAAACAGTATAGTAAGTTTACAAATAAAAAGCAATCCTGCGCTCTAAAAATCGGGTAGGGTCTATAGACATTCACCATCGAAATCTTACCCACTGTTATTATCGAAGACCCGAGGCATTTTAAAAATTTTTTAAAGAATTAACGCCAGATAGACATTGACTGTTAAATGGCTGATCAATTTTTTGGCAAAGAATCTGTTTTTGTCTCACGTCAATTGGGTCTGAGACAATTTGCTCAATTACTCTTTGGTAACATTCGTTTTTTAAATGCACGGGAACATTTTGGCAGATAAATATTGCCTGGTCTCTTCCTCCAACAGAGTAAAATGACCCGGCATTTACAACCAAGCAATTATCGTACCAGTCAGCTCCTGCATCTTTACAAAGCGCAAATGACTTGGCAGGATCACCCAGCGTTAAAGGATGGATTTGTCTTGCCACATTATCCATGCACCATGCCACATATTCCGAATTTTCAACTTCTTGGCAAAGCTGCGAAGTCTTCACCATATCTCCGTTATTCATTTGATAAATCCTGGCTGCCTGGTTGAGCCAGCATCCTCTTTGATATCTTTCGCCAAAATAATTACAGGGAAAATACGGATCATCAGATAGCCAGTCTCTTTTAGCTACTTTATTTGTACCCCAATCGTGTACCCCGAAAAGATTTTCCATAAAAGCGCCGTTATGGCAAGATGATAAAGCCTCCGGAAATTGAGTTTCTTTTTCGTACAGAGAATCACAAGTTTCTAATGCCTTTGGTAAATCATAATTCCACATAGCCATGATTGCGTGTCCTGCGGCATGAACGCATTGGAAATATCTAACGGGAGATGCTTTGCATATATCCGTCATCTTTTTGATCGCCTCAAAACCCCCATCGGATGCTGCCTCAATTATTGTCCCATGGTAACAAGCATACAAAAAATAATCTTTGCATTTTAAGATTGAATCCGCGCCATATTTTCTGTAGGCATAAAAGCCAATTTGGTGCACAACCAAATGACCTTCTCCTGTATGCGGCAGGGCAGAATGTTCTAAAATTTCCAAAGCCTGTTCCACATCAACTCTCTCAACCAATTTCCTTGCAGCCTTCAGTCTTTTTTCCTGATTACTAGGATCTAGAATATCTGCCATCTCTGGGACGTCTTTACGGTCAGCTAGAGATGTGGGGACAGTAACTTTGGAAGGGGTATATGGAACATATTTAGATAAAACAAGCCCTACTATTATTAGAATTACCACTAATACTATTAAATTTAGGATTCTGCGGTAAGAATTCACGGTTCAAGATTAACATCTTTAATTTAAATTTGCAAGAACAACGTTTCGGGTGTAACAGCAATATGATAATGTCCTCTTTCACCACCTCATACTAAGACTGGTTCTTCTAATGACATCCTCCCCGCCCCAAGTGGCGGGGGGGATTAGTCTAGTTTAAAATAGTAGAGCCCTACGATTTGAAAGAATGGCGATATCAAGTAAAAAGAGACGTCGCAGAAAATGTTTCTTCTAATGTCTTTACATGCTTTTCGAGATCATCAAATCTCTTCTTAATATCTTCATCCATAATGTTATGTTAATAGTTTATTTTCTCTTTTTCATATCTTGTCTATTAAGATTTTACAACAAATTTTAGTTTTAAGGGAGTTTAAGATCGGAATAGTCTGTCCCTTTAGGGGCAGTTCTATGCCAGGCCCAATGACGCATATGTCCCGTAACTTCTCTTATAATTTGTCTTGGCAATATCGTGGCAGTAGAGTTATCGTTTATTGCCGCTTTTGTAAAACCCCCTACTCCTTTAATCGCTTCAATAAAATGACCTCTTTTTGCCACATCAATAGCATACCAGGAAGAAATAGTGGCAACCCTTTCCCATCTTTTTTCTTCTGCTGATGCCTGTCTTGCTTCATTGTAGCTTTCCTTCAATGTTTTAAATGTATCCTGTGTTGGTGACGAACCATGTCCCATGCGAGCTTTTTCAAATACGGCAAGTGTCTTTGCTGTTGGTTCTCCCGCATTTGTGATAATACTATCCATTCTCTCAATTGCTGCATCAAGTAATGCCGTATTTCCTGTTAGCGCAGCAAGGACAAGAGTATAACGAATTTCATCCCTTGCCATTTCCGTATGGTATTCATAAGGATTTCCTCTTGTGTCCTCATTAAGCTCGTGCGCAGCTACTTGTACTTGGGAATTTCTATAAATAGTCTCAATTGCTTCTTTTGCTTGCTCTAAATGATGAGCAACTGTAGAAGCTTTCCAACCGCGATTTGCCTCGCTTGTGTTTGCGACAACGTAAATTCTTGTAGCCATCATTTCCATTTTCTTCTCTTCATCAGTTAAATCATTAAACCTATTTATGGGAAAATCAATAGCGGGCCGCATATCATCTGCCGCTTCTTTTACAAAACCTCGGGTACGCTTACGTTCAGCTGCAAAAATGTGCTCTTCATTCAAATTAAAAAATCTTTCTTCCATAATCCAACATTTTGAAAAAATTTATCTTTTGTTTTGATGGTTAAGTATGAAATCTCGAGCATATCTTACTGTCTCTAATTGAACCGAGGTACTCTGTTTTTTAATCTTTCTAGGGTCATAATCTATAGCAACTCTTACATCATGTGGAAATTCTATCTCTCCTAATATCCGTAAGAAATTTATCAATCTCTCATCTCCAACTCCAATTAAATCATGATGAGGTCCTGATATATGCATTGCTTGGATGGTTCGTTTTACAATCGGGTTTTCTATGGCTGCCTCAACATCAACTCCTTCTGTAATTGCATGATCCACTCCAAACAAAATACCATCTAAGTTAAATTTTTCTGCAATACTTGCCACCATAGCTGGATCACAAAAATACCTCATATCTTTTATAATAGATGATTTAGCCCTCCCAGAACTTTCAACCAAAATAGAACCAGAAACAGTAGACTTGACCTCTTCAAGCTTTCCATCCCTAGAAAAACCCTTAATAATATTTGTGTGGGCACTAATACCAACTTCCCTATCTTGTAATTCCTCTAGTTTTTGTGCAAGCTCAATTCCCTTCTTATTAACTGCAGCACCTAATGCATACATCCAGAGGAAATGGCGTGGATTTTTAAGGTCACCAAGAGCTCGACACCAAAGATCGGGCACATCATAGGCAAATGGCAAATGAACTCTAATTACCTTTGTATTTGGTAATTCTTTTTGCCATGCAAAGATTTGCTTAACCGTTACGCCCTCAGGTGTTGGAGGCAGTCTTTTGACTCTTTTTGTAAAAACGTTTAGTAAGGCAAGCGGTTTTTTATCTAAAATAGGATAAACCTCTATTTCCATCCATTTATCTTTTGGCTGGTTATTATTTAATTCATTGGTAATTTCAAACGCCCTTTTGGGATCATGTATAAAACCAGCAGTTGTAACGTCAATCCCTCTAACTCCCGTATATACTTCTTTACTCACAATAAAAGCTATTGTGACTGAGACATAAATACCCATTTGTCATTCCGAGCGAGCGTGAGCGAGTCGAGGAATCTCGTTGAAGGAGATTTCTCGGCAAGCTCGAAATGACAATTATGACCCAGTCATAAAAGCTATTATAGCAAACTATAAGACGTAAAACAACTTAGGTATTGTGATCGCACTTTAATTATTAACATGATATTATTAGCTCATGTTGGCCAAAGTCAATTCCTCTGCAGTTGTGGAGCTTGATGCGGAACTTTTGAAAAAAGTTTTTTGTTTTACTGCTTACTTCCTATATACCTCATCATGTGTGCCAATATCAAAAAAGTAGGCTGTATCGCCTTCTAGTAATTTATACAACATACGAATTCTCATAGTGATTGATATGCTCCAAATATCATCAGTACTACCACTAAGCTTGTGGAGCCTTAAAGACGGATGCTTGGAATTCGTAGTAAAAAGAGATAACTGCTTGTTTATCTTATCAGAAAGTTTTTTATCTTTTTGTTTTATTTTTGCAAGTTCTTTATCAACTAAAGGAGAAAGCTTAATATCCATGATTTATAACTTCCTGAAGTACTCACGAACATCATCTACTTTAACTGCATGATCTATCTGTTTCATTGCTTCTTTTAATCTTTTTTCAGAACGCTTCGACATTTGAAATGTAGGGTACTCCTCGTCTTCTACTTCCTTAATAATTAGGTGTTTCACAAACTGAGTTATTGGCACACCAAGCCTGGCTGCTTTTGATTCAAGTAGGTCTTTAAGCTGCTCTGAGAGACTAATTTTTAGTTGTACCTGTAAAGTATTCATATTTTACCTTATTTATACCTAAATATATCCTATTCTTTTAGAGTTGTCAAGATGTCTGTGTGTAGGAGTTCAGGATTTGACAAAGGGTTGTCATTTCGAAGGAGAGAAGCGACTGAGAAATCCCATGGGATCTCTCGCTTACGCTCGAGATGACATGTTATTTGACAACTCCTGAACTCCTACGTCTGTGTAAAAAATAGAATGCGCGCTGTAAAAATCTTACCCCTTTCTTTGTAATTATGTATATGAATCAATAATCATATATTTTCTATACTTAAATCTTTTTTAGCATTATTAGACTTAACTTGAATATACAAATAGGGCTCGCTAGATGTATTCCACGAAAGACAGTGCCACGGTTTGTTCCCAAAGTTCCAGTCGCGCAGTATTTCATTGTATGTTCTGGTGGTATTCCCGACGGGTAAGGTATTATCCCAACACTTTTTTGGCAAACCTGGATCGTAAACGTAAAAAAGTTTCTTCGCGTCGTCGTACCCCCATAAAGTAATCCAGTGGGAAATAACCTTGCCAATGATTGGACTGTATGTACAGCTTAAGTATCCGTTTCCAATTCGGGCCATCACAGGATTGTCTTGGGAAAGGAGAGTTTTGATTAGCGCTATCTTTTCATCGTCGGAAAGATTCTTTGCTGTACCTCCTTGCGCTTTCAAACCATGGAATTCAAGTATCTTTTCATGATACCTTTTCCCAATGGCAAAACTAAATAAATGCTGCCCTATCCAATTCGTATGGTACTCTTTGGGGTGGTTCTTTATGTCTTTTTCGTAAGCACTCAAAATCGCTTTTATGGAATACATGCCACAATGAGTCAGCCCCTGTTTGAGATATTGCTTCGGCTTTCTTGAAAGAATAAATTGAGTAGGTAGATTACTTGTCATACTTTGGTTCTCCTTCAAACTTTGTCAGAATTTTCAATCAAAAAACTAAAATCAGAATATTGTACAGCCATTCCATTTTCTTTGGCTTCACATTAGAAGGAAATAGTTTATTGGTAGAGAAACACATTGTTTATTTTCATCGATAGATAATTCGGATGAGGACACAGATATGCCATAGGTACCTTTTATTCTATTCCGAGTTGACTCAACTTGATTAAAATTTTTCTCTCCATAACCTGTCTCAATTACAATCTTCTTGCCCTCAAGTGTAACAATAAAATCTGCTCCTCCTTCTGAACTATCGTATGTAAGACTTACACCGAATCTTAAACCTAAAATTCTATATAAGTATAAACCAACAATATCTTCAAGTAAAAACCCTTTGTAATTATCGTAACTATATATGCTTCCGATCAAATTAAAAAACATGTTTCTATAAGCTGAGGATACAAATAAATATTTTGATGGTTTTTTTACTTGTCCAAAATGAGAACCGTGAGGATAGATTCTTAGTAACACTTCAGATTTTTCAAAAACTTCAAAAATGTTTAATAGGGTACTTATAGACATTTCAAATGTCTTAGCTAAGGAGGTCAGACTAGTAGTACTGGAGCTTGCAACAGAATATAGGATTTGGTTCATTTTTGACAGAGTAGCACTGTCAAATTTACTCATCTGTGGGATGTCTCTGCTAATAATGTTTGACAAAGTTTGTTCAACCTGTGAATAAATTAAAGATTCTTCGGAATATTGTAATGCAAAAGGGAGAGTTCCATACTTTAAATAATTATCAATTTCAAATCTGTTCACATCGACCCAGTATCTGCTAACTCCATTTTCTACACTTTTTAAAGTTTCATATAATCTTTTTGCAGAACCTGAATTAAATAGAGCATTTTTTATTGCTCTTCCTAATCCAGATATTTGGTATTTTCTGTCTTTTAATAACATATATTCAGTAAAAGACATTGGGTATAATTTTTCTAAAACTAATCTTCTGGATATATCGGGATTAAATTGCAGAGATAGAGCTGAAGAGCCTGTGCAAAAAATAAAAATATTTTTACTTCTATCATATATACTTTTTAAAACTAATCCCCAGTTTTCTTCATATTGAACCTCATCTATAAACAAATAAATAGGACTCTTTAAGTTCTCAAAAGGCATCCCTAATACCTCTTCATATGCAACAAGAATGTCATTAAGACTTACTCCTAAGACTTTTTTTGCTTCATCCAGCGAAATATAGAGTTTATGATTATAAGCACAACTTAACCCAGTGTAAATCTGAGCAAGAAGAGTAGTTTTTCCAGCTCCTCTTAACCCTGGAATAGCTACCCATCTTGGTTCTTTTCCATATTGGGAAAAATTTCTTACGTATTTCTCTAAGATCAATGCAGCGCTCCTCTTTAATAATGGTTTTCTTTCCCTATCCATAGTAAGAGCGCTTAGTCTATTTTCAGCTTGGGATAGTTGATTTCTAAGGTATACACTTATCTTTTGTTTTTGTTCAGCGTTCATCTTCTCTATATTACCAGAGAGAAGTAGAGATGTCAAGCACTACTCTTGTTTAATGACATAGAAAAACGTGAGAAGAATTTATCTTTCTATTTGAACCCAAAGAGACAAATGACTTAAAGTTATCCACAACTGGCATCCTCTCTTCCCCAAGCGGCGGGAATTAGCAGTTCACGTTCACAGGTGAAACCCTCTAGGCTTTAGATACCTACTTTCTCTAAAAATGGTATTATTAACCTATGCTTGCCAAAGTTAACTCCTCTGCGGTTGTGGGGTTGGATGCGGTGACGGTTGAGGTAGAAGTTGACATTGTCGGGTTTTTCAGATGTTTTACTGATTATTGAATGTTTTGAGTATATTATTATACAATGCAAATCACGTTTATGAAACAAAAGAAAACCACAATTTCGTATTACAAAAAACCTCCTCATCTCTCCATCGCTGAATGGCAAAAAGAATTACGTAAGCAATTCATTGCAGAAAAACAACCCTTGTTTATTATTCAATATCTCGATGGAGAACACCCAGTCTTTGCAGATTATACTGTAGAAAATCCTGTAAGTCGCGGAATATATAAAGTGGCTCTCAGAAGCAACAAACCAGGACCAAATTTTTGCACATGTATGGATTTTAAAACCAATATGCTCGGCACTTGTAAACATGTTGAAGCAGTGCTCTACAATATTTCTAAAAATAAGAAGCTAAGAAAACGTAAGTATTCAGTTCTTCCCAATGTCATTCCCGCGAAAGCGGGAATCTATACCAATAATTATTTGTATGGATTCCGTGTCAAGCGCGGAATGACAAATGTGCGAAACTCGTGAATTGTTGGAATT
>JBBTXS010000021.1:0-1835 GCA_038062115.1 Patescibacteria group bacterium | reverse complement strand
AGACTAGTGCTTTAGAATACAACTACGCAGCTTGCTGCGTAAGGGTGTATTTTTCGAGCGTAGCGAGAAATCCCCAGGGGATTCTCACGGCTACTTCGTAGCCTCAGAATGACATTCTGTTGGGAACAACTGAATACTTACGTAAACCCAGCTGGAAAAGTTTTCGAGTTTGTCGTATGATTAAATAATATAGTTTTCTTCCCTGTTGGCAACAAAGATGTACAGATATAGAAATATTATTGCATTAGTATCTACTGTTGCTTGGATGTCCTTTATATATGGAGCATTTAGAGGATTCGTTTACTGGTATGCTGGGTTTGTCTTTTTCTTTTGGACACGAGTTTCGCACATTTGTCATTCCGTGCTTGACACGGAATCCATATAAATAAATTATTGGTATAGATTCCCGCTTTCGCGGGAATGACATGTAGGTATTCTACTAGAACTGCGAAACTCGTACGGGAGTATCCTAACTATCATTCTTGGGGTGATTGGTTACGATTATATTTAATTATTTATCCAATTGGGGGCATGTCAGTCTTAGAACTAATCTATTTTTTAGCGGGTTTGTTCAAGGAAAAACTTACTTTGATTCACAGTCCTACCTCAGCAGGCCATATAATTGATAAGCTGGATTTTCTTTTAGATGTAACTTTATTGCTAATTATATTAGTTTATTTCTTTTCAAAACTTCTTTATCCGATCCCGTATCTAAGATTATTATTTGTGCTTTTGTTACTATTATGGATGTTGGTAGCTACTATAAAATTTAAGTACCATATTAAACATTGGTCGCACTGGTTAGTAATATTTTTTGTTACTCTCTTTATGTCCTTATTTCTTCACGAGATTCCAAATACGAGCGTATATGAATGGAGATATTATAACGCTCCCATATTTAATCAATCTATTTTAGATATACCGTTATGGGTGTTTTTTGGATGGTATTGCCTCATATTGCTGATGTTGAGAGTTTGGACATATCTTATATTAGAGAGACGCAGGGATAAAAAGATAAACCTTGAATAATAAATGATCTTTGTAATCGGTCACTATTTGCCAAGTGATTTATTCTTCGAACCGCCCAAAATTTGAACTTCTACAGTTTTTGTCTTATAATAGGGTCTATTAATTGAAATATGAGTAAAGAAAGTATTTGTGGAGTAGAACCCAAAAGAAAATCTAATAAACTTGCGCGTACAGCAGCCATTGGAGCTGCTTTGGGAATTCTTACGGTTGGCATGCACAACTAAAGCAGCATCTCCAGAACCAGAATGTGTTTTTCCTGCAAAAAGCGGTGATAATAGCAATAGCAGTGCCATGCAATCTACGACTTCATTATCAGAGAGATATTCTTCTTTAGTAACTACCGAAGAAAGCGTAGAGAGGGACTGGCAACAATTCCACTCATTAAATTACCCTTACCAGATTGATTATCCAGAGGGGTGGAAGGCAATGAGCGCTATACGTGATGGAAAAAGGCAAGATATTTTTAGAATTGATGGGGATAATTGGAAGATAGAGGCAAATATTTCTTGTGAGCCTGTTGGCGAGTGGGTAAGAGCTCAGGACTATGCGCAGCATGTACTTAATAACTTAACGTTAGAAGGAAATACAGAGGGTTCTGTTGATCCGAATCAGATAGATATTGACGGTAAAAAAGCTTTTATTCTGTTGGGTAAGGGAAACGGGAAAAATCAGTTGGGAATGTACTTACCATGGATAGATGTGGATTATCGGATGGTAACATTTTTAGAAGGAGGGCACGCGTGGACAATTAAGTTTGCTTCTTATGATATTGATCTAAGAGGAGATGTGGATGCTGGAGCTAGAGA
>JBBTXS010000020.1:0-29347 GCA_038062115.1 Patescibacteria group bacterium | reverse complement strand
CCAAGGTTAGCTCACCCAGTTTCGGGTCTAATGATTGCTACTAAATCGACCAGTTAGGTCACGCTTTCACTACGTCTCCTCAGGCTTGGCCTGATTAAACTAAACGCAGCAATCAATAACTCACCGGTTCATTCTTCAATAGGCACACCATCAGGCTCCGCCTTCTGGAATAAATACCAATACTACCAATTCCAAATACTACCAATAAATCAATAAAAATATATTGAAATATTTGTAGTATTGGTATGTATTTGTAGTATTTGTTTATTCCAAAGGGCGAAGCCCTTTGGTTGCTTGTTAGCCGACAATTTCAGTTCTATTTCATTCCCCTCCCGGGGTGCTTTTCACCTTTCCCTCACGGTACTAGTTCACTATCGGTAGACTTTGGTATTTAGCCTTGGAACGTGGACGTCCCAGATTCCCACAGGGTTTCACCGTACCCCATGGTACTTAGGTACAAACTATTGGTGTCTTGGATTTCGCATACGAGCTTTTCACTCTCTATGAGTGACCATTCCGGATCATTCTGCTATCCGCAACACTCAAATATTGTCTGCCCTACAACCCTCGCCCGCAGGGCGAGTACACTAAAAACCACTAATATCAACACTAATAGCCACTAAAAAGTGGGGTGCTTCGTGTTGTTATTCGTGGTGCTTCGTGTACTTGTCCTACGGACAAGTTTAGGCTCTTCCCATTTCGCTCTCCGCTACTTAGGGAATCTCTAATGATTTCTCTTCCTGGCGTTACTAAGATGTTTCAGTTCACGCCGTGCCCCCCTCAGCGCTATACGATCCGCATTCTATTCATAAAGGTTTAGCTATCGCGCTGAGAATAAATACCAATAACCCAATACTACCAATTTCAAATATTTTGCATTCTGCATTGATTTGTTTATTGGGTTATTTGCATATTTGTTTATTCCCTCGCGAACAACTTCCATTGTTATTTTTACTTTATGAACAGGATGCGAATCGTTTTTACGCAGAGGTACCCCGCTAAGCGGGGTGAGTTTCCTCATTCGGAAACCGCCGGATCAAGGGTTTATGGCACCTCCCCGACGAGTATCGCCGCCGTATGCGTCCTTCCTCGGCCAAAGCCTCCTAGGCATCCATTATCGGCATTATGAGTAGATTTAAAAAATTAATTCATGCAACAAATCTCAATTGAGAGAGCCGTTGCATAAAATCTTCTCCTCACTTGTCAAAGAGCCAAAAATAAGTATTAAGTAGTATGTATTACGTATTAAGTATGTTCGATTCTATTCTATTTATCCCTTAATACTTAATACTTGCTACATAATACCTGCTCTTGTGGACCCGAGGGGAGTCGAACCCCTTGCCTCTTCATTGCAAATGAAGTGTTCAACCGGGTAAACTTCGGGCCCGCTCCTCGTCAATCCACAAAAAACTTACTTGCCTACTTACTTAATTGCTTACTTACTGAACTAGAGGAATCGTTTTAAGAAGACAATAAAATCCCCGAAGGACTAGTTATTACTTCGTAATAAATTCTTTCCATAAAACGATTCGCTCTTGCAAAGAGTATCTTATCATAGCCATCTTCAAGCTGTCAATAGATCAAAAGGGTTTACAAAGCAAGTAAAACTGTACCAATAAGCATTATAACTCCCCCAAGTAATCTTTCTTTTATTCTTTTTTCTCTTAAAAACACTCCTCCCAATATAATTATAAAAAGAGTTGACAATCTAAAAACAGATGTTGCGTATCCAACAAATACAAGCGAGAATGCAGCATACGCTGCGGCTTGAGAAAATGCAGTGCCAATACCATTTAAAACAAACCATTTTATATTTACTTTAATTTCTTTTATATAAGTTATAGATTTTTTAAATGTAAAAGGTGTCATCAACAAAAAAACCAGAAACATTCCGAATAAAGAAGCAAATAATGGAATTTGAGGCGATGTTTCAAAAATCGCTTTCTTTTGAAAAATAGGTGTTACTGCCCACAACAAATTGGCAAGTAAAAACAAAATAACTCCTTTGTTAACAAAAAGACTTTTAAAAGGTGCCATTATCCCCTGCTTTATATCCGCAACATTTAAAAGATATGCGCCAAAAACCACAATTAAAATTCCAATAAATTTTATTGTGGTTGGAACTTCATGAATTGTAACAGTAGCAATAAGTGTAGTAAAAACTGGACTAAAAGACGAAATTGGTGAAAGTATCGATATGGAAGATCTACTTATTGCTAAAAAAGAACTAACAAATGCAATCGTATCTAAAAGCGCCGAAGCACCCATATAGAGATAAAATTGGGGTGTGACTTTTGGAATACCGCCTAAAAACAATAGGAGAACAAAAGTGATCGGAATACTAAATGCAAAAAGAGCGTAAAGAAGAGGAAGGTAATTAATCTTTTTGGTTAAATCTTTTACAAGAAGGGTCGATAACGATGCCCAAACAGCAAAAAAAAGCGCGTATAAAACCCACACAAGTTACATGATAGCACATTAAGCTAAATTATCATGAGGCGCGAGCGTAGAATCAAATTTATTGATTAGAAAGCCAGCGTTCTGCTTCAAGTGCTGCCATACAGCCGAATCCGGCGGCGGTTACTGCTTGTTTGTAGTGACTATCATGAACATCTCCTGCTACAAAAACACCTTCTATATTTGTTTTTGTGTGGTTATGAACAATAACAAATCCTTGTTCGTCTAAATCAATTCCTTTTCGGCCAGAGGCCGATCCGCCTTTGGCGGAAAAAACTCCTGTATTTGGCAAATGCCCTATTGCTACAAATACCCCGTCGATTGGCATCTCGGAAGTCTCGTTGGTTTTATTGTTCTTAAGTTTTACCCCTTCTACTTTATCTTTTCCAAAGATTTCAATTATTTCTGTATTAAGAATAAATTTCATTTTTGGATTCTGACGCGCTCGATCCTGCATGATTTTGCTTGCCCTAAATTCGTCACGCCTGTGAACCATGGTAACACTTGTTGCAAACTTTGCCAAAACTAACGCCTCCTCCATTGCGCTATCTCCTCCGCCAACTACAATAGTATTTTTATCTTTAAAAAAAGGGGCATCACAAGGCGCGCAAGAAGAAACTCCGCGTCCAATCTTTTCTTTTTCGCCTGGAACATCAAGCCATTTAGTATCCGCTCCTGTTGCGATAATTACTGATTTTCCCTCAAATGTTTTGCCATCAGCTAAGATTTTGAAAGGCCACTTAGAAAGTTCTCCTTCCTTAAAATCTACGTCCACAATTTCTGGCCCATGATGCTCTGCTTGTTTTCGTATCGCCATCATAAGATCCGGGCCTTGGATGCCTTCTGGAAAACCAGGATAGTTTTCAACTAAAGTTGTCAGCATTAATTGTCCACCCCACTTCGACCCTGCAATAACAAGTGTTTTGAGGTTGGCGCGAGTCGTATAAATAGCAGCAGTCAAACCAGCGGGGCCGCTACCTATTATTATAACATCATACATACAATTAATTTCCAATAACCCAATAAACAAATACTACCAATCAATAATCAAATGCAGAATGAAAAAATATTTTGCATTTAGATATTCTGCATTGATTTGTTTATTTGCATATTGGTAGTATTGGGTTATTTCGACTGTTAAACGAGAACTTCGTCGATCTCCTTCTTATACTTCTCTCTCCCCTGCGCTCCAATTATTGTTTTAACTGGATGGCCATTTTTAAAAATAAGGATGCTTGGAATACTCATAATCCCATATTTTCCTGCCGCATTCTGATTTTCATCAACATTTAGTTTTCCAACCTTTACCTTGCCCTCGTACTGTTTAGCTAGTTCTTCAATTACTGGGGAAACAATTCTGCAGGGCTGGCACCAAATGGCCCAAAAGTCTACAACAACAGGAATTTTGCTCTGAAGAACTTCCTGATCAAAATTAGCATCGGTGAATGTTATATCAACCATAATAAAATTCAAATCTCAAATGTCAAATCTCAAATATACATCCCAAAACTATAAATCTTAAAAGATTTGAGATTTAAAGATGTGATTTTGAGCTTTGCGCTTTGAGTTTTGAGCTTTTATTAGCATACCAAAATAATCTTCTCTCTGTCAACGACGATAATAATCTAAAATTAAAACCCTCACAATTTTCGCAATTCCGAAATTTGTGATGATTTACAGAATCAAAGTATTTTTGATATTTGATTTTTGATGCTTCGACTTCGCCCTGCACCAGACGGTGCGGGGCTTCGTTCAGCATCAACCTCCTCGAGTCTGAGCGACCTCGGAGTCGAAGACCTGAGCTTGTCGAATGGGTTGATATTTAATATTCCTACCCCAGCTCCTCCCTCTTTGTCTGCAAGAAAAGGAACCATTGCTCGAGGAGCCCAAACTATAATCACTCTTGACAAATCCCAAAATTAGTATTAATATTAGGATTATGATCCCAAGATTAATACAAGATTTAGTATCAAAAAGCCTAATATCTTCCCATAAAGTAATTTTGGTCTTAGGAGCACGTCAGGTTGGCAAAACCACCTTAGTTAAAAATATTAGCAAAAAGTTAGAAAAAGAAAAAAGAAAGATACTATACTTAAACTGTGACATAGAAGAAGATTTTAGCGCAATAAACACTACCTCAATTGCAGTTTTGGAAAAACTATTGATATTACCAAAAATAGATGTTCTTATTATCGATGAAGCGCAAAGATTAGATAACCCCGGTCTTACTCTAAAAGTTACCTACGACAACTTTCCCAAAGTTAAAGTTTTAGCTACAGGCTCGTCAAGCTTTGATTTAAAAAATAAATTAAGCGACCCTTTAACCGGTAGATATCTTGATTTCACTCTTTACCCCCTATCACTAACTGAAGTCTTAAATATAAATAAATCTTCCTTGCCAGAAGCTCTAATTAAAAATCAGGCTGATGCTCTTTTGCCTCAATTAATGCTTTACGGCCTTTATCCAGATATTTATTTACAAACCAATCCGCAAGAAAAAGAGCTTTTCCTTGATAAGATTGTTGAAAGCTACCTTTTTAAAGATATCTTAACTTTTCAAAGAGTAAAAAATTCTCAAGCCATTAAAGATTTAACAAGAGCTTTAGCCTACCAAATTGGTTCAGAAGTAAACGAGAATGAACTAGCAAATAGGCTAAAAATTGATCGAAAAACTGTAGTTTCCTATTTAGATGTCTTAGAAAAAGCATACGTAATTGTGAGCAATCACCCCTATTCTAAAAACCCAAGACGCGAAATTGGCAAAAATTACAAGATTTACTTTGTCGATTTAGGCATCAGAAACTCCTTAATTGGAGACTTTAATGCACTGTCGCTTCGTTCAGACGCTGGATTTTTATGGGAAAACTTCCTTTTTATTGAAAGAAGGAAACTTTTTGCCAATAATCAAACAAGTCACTCTTCCTATTTTTGGCGAAGCTATTCAAGAGCTGAGGTAGATTATATAGAAAAGCTGACTAACAAAGATATTCAGGCTTTTGAATTTAAATATAGCGGTACTACTTTAAGCAAAGGGGCAAGCTCATTTATTAACGAATACAAAACTGCAGTTAAACTTATCAACAAGGATAATTATCTCAATTTTATTCTGGGATAAAACCCCGCGCAATTTCGGCGTAGCCACGTTCATGTAAACTACAATCATGAAACTGGTTGTAGTAAACTGAACGTGGCGTAGGCAGAATTTGTGATGAGTTACAATCTCAATGGATTAGGAGGCTGTTTGGTCTTCCACCTGCGAGGCTTCCATTCCTTAATGTAATGATAAATAGAATTTTGCCATAACTTCGGGATCAACATTTTTTGTTTTTTTCATAAACTCTTGTATTGTTTCTCTATAGATTATATTCAGCTGTTTATCTTCTTGGTAAACATATCCCTCATCACCTGCGTGTGCAACAATAATACATCCTGTTTGTTCCTTGAACTTTGGATGTATTTTTTTAACAAACTGTATATCTTGAACAACGTTTATATCTAGTGCCTTGATATGCACGTGGTTTTTGCCATATTTTTGGATAAGGGCTTGCACTTCTGGTGTATTTGATACATTTACTTTACCCTTGTCTTCAATAACAACACAACGGCCTCCCCAGTCACAGGGTAGAACAGAATATGCAAAAACGCTTGCAACATATAAAACAATTGAGGCGATTAATGCTATTAGACCCCTAATAAAAACCTTAAACCAATTTCTAGATGATTTAACTTCATATTTACTAATCCTCTTTCTTATCCAAATAACTATGGTTCCAACTAAACCGACTACTGTAAATAGCAAGGCTACTATACAGGATATTAACAATACGATGCTTATCAGTTCAAATAAAATTTCCATCTATTTACAGTATTTCAAGAATTAGTACGATTTTCAATAGGCTACTTAATCTAGTAGTTTAGAGTCTACCGTAAGCCTCCAAGGTATGCTAGATCGAAGCTCTGAGTAAGAACTTGTCAACCCAACTCCTCTCTTTTTGTCTTCAGAAAAAAGAACCATTGTTAAATCCTATCAAAAACTACCTGTTTTCTTTTGTTGTCAAAAAACCAGTTAAATTTATCCCAGATATCAAGTCTTCCCAAAAGAGGCATAGTATTGCTTAAAATAAGATAACATCGAGTTACAATATTTTCTTCTCCTATTTGTAAAGTGATTTTACTAGGATAGGCTTCCACTCCCCGACCTTCAACTCCACCAAGTGTAGTCTTTTCTTTAGCATTTGGGGTAAAATTGAACCAAAACCGATATGGATATAAAGGAAAAACTACAGTATCAGATCCTGAATCAACCAAAAACCCAATTTTCCTAATGCCTAATTGAGTAATAACATTTAAGCGAACAAACGGATCGGCTAGTCTTTCGTGGTCAATGATTTTGTATTGATAGGGAAAGAAAAGTTTAGTAGACACTGATTTGTTTATATTGCTCAATAGGACCCCAGAAAACGCAGTCTTTTGGATTAATATTTTTTTTCTTAAGTTGTTCTTCAAGCTCCTTAACTGTTTCTCCAGAGGCCACGACTTTTTCTTGCTTCCCCAAAAGGGCAACTAGTTTTCCCGCGTATTTTTTCTGAAGACTTGTATAGCTTGTATAAGAAGTGTTTTTCATAACAGAGAAATAATATCACAATTTTGAAATTGACACAAGAGTTATCTGAAATCAAAAAACCCACGCAATTTTCGGCAAAGCCACATTCATGTAAACTACAATCATGAAACTGGTTGTAGTAAACTGAACGTGGCAGAATTTGTGATGATCTACAGCCTAAAATTAGGGGCGGCCGTGAGTTTTCCTAGATTTTTTGGAGGCAATATAGACCAAAAGAAACGCAATCACCAAAAGAAGATAAGTAATACCAGCAGTATCAATAACAGAGCGTATATCAAAATTCATTTATTCCCTCCTTTTCCAGATAGAATCATTGCTACAAGCAATGATAAGATACCAAGTAATATATTCTTTGTCAACCACAGAAAATCATCCTATTAAACAAGAATAGAAATGTCACCTTTCGCAAGAATAGAAACGTCACTCCTTACGATCAAATAATGGAATATATATAAAACACTATTAGTGTCATTGCGAGCGAATGGAATGAGCGTGGCAATCTCATTCAGCATAGAGATTGCTTCGTCGCTTCGCTTCTCGCAATGACAAACGATACTTATTGTTTTGATTATACTAGGGGGTGACATTTCTATTCTTGTCTGACACCACAGAAAATCATCCAATGTTTCCAGTTTTGTAACCCCAGGAATTATAAGAACAACCCCAAACCAACCCGCAGCAAGATTAGTAAAGAGTTGAGACAAGATGTTAAGTCTAGTTGGGGTAAACAAACTCATCACATCCTAATACTAACATTATAGGTTGGGACTATGAAGGAGTTAACAAGTTAAAAGAAACCCTCACAATCTGAGCAATTGATGAATTTGTGATGATTTTAGTCTCAAAAGATTACGAGGCTATCTAACCTTAGAGCCTGTTTGAAAAGTGTCATTCCGATCGAAGTCGAGAAATCCCATACAACCCAATGGTTGTTGAAAGAGATCCCTCCACGCGTCAGGCGAAGCCTGACTTGGTCGGGATGACAAGTTGGACTTTTCAAACACGCTCTTAGAACCAGAAGACTTATATATTAAAAGCTATAAATAAAAACTTTTTTCTGGCTTCTGGCATCTACAAAGATTTCTTGATCATTAGGTTTATATACAACTGCCCAGTGAGCATCTCCAGTATCAACTGAAATATCATCTACTAACCCTACTCCAAGATAACCTAATAGACTTCCTACTATTCTGTCTTTGCTACGTCCACTGTTACTACCAACAATGTATTGAGCTTTAAGTACTCCATCCCTATTTAACTCTTCCATTATTTTTTGAAGTTCTTCCCTTTTCATCGCTTTTGGATATAGGCGCTTTGTTAGGTCACTTGCGGCTGAAAGTAAAGAGGTTTTTACTTTTTGATCTAGATCTAAACTATTAATATAATCTGTAATGAACTGTCTAACGACAGGCGTTTGCTCCACTCCCAAATCAATATCATCAATATGAAACAATGCAGATCCCAAGGTGCTTTCATTTTTTAAAATTAAACCGCTGCATTTTGAGAAACCTTCACTTTGTAATGGCCTCCTGTCCAAGGATAATTTACCTGATCCTTGACCTACTTGCATACAAACTTCCCAAGGTCTTTCAAATTCAGGCATTTTAGGATACTCTCCAGTATACGAAACTGTCCTTTGTGGTTTTTTTACGGTTTCACCTTTTTTCAAAAACTCGCCTATTGATTCTTCTGCCATATTTTTAATTTTTCACTTTTAATTTTTAATTTCCTACCCCAACTCCTCTCTCTTTGTCTGGAGAAAGAAGAACCATTGTTCGAGGAAGCCGAAGATTTCTTTGACAAAACCCCCATTAACCACCTAATTAAATTCTCTAAATATAACTTCAAATCGATTTTTATATCCTTCAAAACAAATTTTTGCACACTTAAATAGATCTTTTCTTCCTAAAATACACTTAAACGCAAAGACTCCCTCAACTACATTTAACTCAAGAGAGAAATTATGATCAAAAATACTTGCAACAATATTAACAGGATGAAAAAGAAAACTACTTCCTACTGAAAATCCAGTCTTTGCAGGAATCTTTCTCCATTTAATACCTAAATTATCAGCTATTACAGTAGAAATTATCCCAGCCTCTGCGCCAGAATCAACTAATGCTATTGTAGAAAACTCATGTTTTCCATTTCTAAAAGTAACTGGGATCATTGGGGCTAATACTCCTGTTTTCTCAAGGCCAGGTAGAGGACTATAATCTATTGTTATTCCCATAATATAAAATTCCAACAAAGTTAGAATAAGATTCTCCTGCTGGGAAATAATAGATTCTTTCCTTAATTTTTTTAACTTTCTGAGTCGCCTCCTCTAATGTTTTTCCCCAAACTAAAACCTTCTTAAAATCAGAAGAAATCCCTACCCATCCAGGTTTATATCCTTTTAAAAGTTTTACAAAATTAATTTTAATCTGCTTCATATAAAGCATAGTATACCATACCGCTAAGCAAACTAAAATAATACACAATATTAATCTGGATTAATTAATTAAAGCCAAAACCCTCACAATTTGAGCAATTGCAAAATTTGTGATGATTTTCACCCATACAGCTCTTTGTGGGTTCCCAACAAGGAAAAATACGCAATGGTATCTTCTCCTACTGTCACCTCCTCATAAATTGCGCGATAATCATTGGTAATATCAATACTTTTTAAACCTTGATATTCTCTTTTCAGCCGATGGTTATTAAGTAATGGCTCATTAGGATTTTTGGAAAACAGCAAGATTCTTTCTCTAAAACGATTGCGAATTCTGACATCAAGCTTTTTAAGCTTTTTGAGGAGATCAGGATCGAGCTTTACTTTCATATTCCCTGCTCTTCAAGCCATTTTACCGCTTCTTTACCAGTATCGAAAACTGGAGAGCCTTTACCTTCTTTCCAGTTTTTTCGCGCTTTCGCGAGTGTGCGCTTGAAATATTCATTTGGTATTTCTTCTTCCCGGGCGCTAAAGGTGATAGCTTTTGTCCTGATAAATTGTTTTAAGAATGCTTTGATGACCAGACTTAAAGGCAAACCAAGCTCATTGGCTGTGGTCATTGCTTCTTTTTTTGTCTTAGGATCAATCTTTGCGCTAACTATTGTATAGCTCATGTTAATCTAAAGTATAGACAAAGTAATACCGCTTGTCAAGCAGCAAAGAGGCACAATTTGTGATCTGTTACAATCTCGGTAAATTTATACGCTCTCCAACAATCCTTTGAATCAGACCTGTTCTGAGAGGGTATCCAATATCTTCTCTTCAATCTGCGGAAAGATCTTTTTAGCAACTGATCTAAAAGCTGGCAATGTAAGATTCAGTTTATTCTGGGATGCAAGATATAGAGAGTTGAAAGCAACAGTAAAACCTACATCATCTGGGCTACTTGCTGATTGTAACAACTTTTCAACTGTATCTGCCGATATACCAGTACTTTTAAGAAAGTCCTGCATCAAAGCTTCTCTTTGGTCTAATTCAGCAGACATCCTCTTTGCTTCTACAGTGTATGAATCAGCCATTTCATCTACCAGCTGATTCAATTTTTCAGATATTTTCTCGTCCCCAAGAGAAATCTGGTTTGATTTTATTGCTAATAATGCTAGCACTTTTTTTAGTGTGAGATCAAGCATTTGTAAAGCGTCACTTCTGCCAACCCCAATAGAACGAGCATTCTCCTCGATTCTTTTAACTATATCCGTAAAACTACGCCTACTATTAACTAGAAGCTCTAACCTTAAATCAACAGATCTGATAAGTCGACTAAATTCTTCTTTACCCAACGAGTTCTCAAACTTTGTCACTAAGCCAAAAACATCTGGTAGGTTCTTGCTTATTTCTTCTAAAAATAATTCTGGGCTCTTAATGTCCTTGGTATCTTTTATAAATTTGGCAAAAGTATTTATAGTTTCTATATTCTTCTTTTCTTCCTCAAGCCCTCTCTTGGTATATTGAAATGGCCGTCTAAGTAGTGTCCCGTGTTCCTTTGGCAATAACGGTGCTGGCTCTTCTTTGAAAAATTGCACCAGATCCGACCTTAACCCAGCCGGTATGTTTACGGGTGGGGTCTGGAGTTGCAGGGCAGACTATTAAATGATCTGTATCTTTGTTGAATCCTCTACTGTTAAATTCATTTCTGGAGGCTATGAGAAAATCCGCTACATTTATAAAATATTTATATTCTCCATAACCTCTTATATTGTTACCTACCCCACTTCTCATCCACATTAAGAATGTCTTTAGCTGCTTAAGTTCTTTTCCCCTCTCTTTTGGATCATGGCTTAATTGATTTACGAAACTTGGGTATAAAGAACTTTCTTGCAACTCGTGTCTATTGAGATTATTTTCTATATTAGATCTTATAGCAGGTAGGGTGGATTTACGATTCTGTAGTAAATGGTATGTTATAATTTTCTGCTTAATAAGCTTGGGATCTTTTTTTAATAACTCATCTAAATCAACTGTGTCAAATTGATCAATATTACCCCTCTTTTCTCCCTCTGCATTTCTAGGTGAAATAACTAGTATAAATCTGCCCTTTTTGCTCCGATATATTTCCCATTCGCGTCCACCATACTCAGGAAGCGTATTGCGGAAGCCAAATAGTCCAGCGTCGTCTTCAATTAGCTCGTCAGAAAGTTCCGAACCAGATAATGTTTTTAGTAATTCTAATTCTTGACCCCTACTTCTAATTTCATGGCCAATCTGATTAAGTTGCCGATCATAGTCATTATCAATCTTATCAGGTCGTTGAATTGTAAACTCCCCAATATTTTCTCGGATACCTCGGATTTGCGCTTTTATATCCTTGTCCTGTAGGCTTCTTATTTTGGCTTGAACAAACCTTTTACCCAAAAATCTACCCTCAAAATTTTTTGGATCTTCCAATTTATAAACCATAGAGGATAAAGGATATCTTGTTCTTCTTTTTAACCACA
Organism: Patescibacteria group bacterium; assembly: GCA_038062115.1. Lineage (GTDB taxonomy): Bacteria > Patescibacteriota > Microgenomatia > Levybacterales > UBA12049 > JBBTXS01. The sequence goes on along the minus strand of JBBTXS010000020.1, from coordinate 17,337 downwards.
AGGCCTGCCTAAGCAATCAATAGTGAATGCTACGCATTTTTCGGCGTTAAAGCTAGGCTGCTCCTTGACTGGATCTTGCTCTTTCATAATTGATACACCCCTGTTGCACAAGTAATACCACTAAATGAACAGTGCTGACCGACTTCATTCATACGGTTCTCCAATAAATGATAGTTACCAAGTACTGTAAAAGGCATCCTTTACACAGCGGATTAAACCATATATATGGTAGCACTGTCAACCCAACTCCTCCCTCTTTGTCTGTAAAAAGAAGAACCATTGCTCAAGGAACCCAAAGACTTCTTTAAATGGAGTCTCTATTAAATAATCGAAAAGATATAAGAAAATATTTATTTGAGCAAGGCCTTCTGCTAACCGCCTTCCAACTCTAATTATAGGCATAAAGAAAAAATCAAGAATAGGTGCAAAAAGAGATTGTTTTGCCGCAACTGTGTAGCTTCTGGCAGTCTGGGAAATTCTGTAGGTAAAGACTGAAACTAAAGCTATAAAAAACACAAACACTACTTCGCTTGCAACATTAAAATCAAGTTTATTAAGAATAAATATTATTGTTCCAAAGCTAAATATAAATGCTGCCAACCAAAGTATAGTAAAGATGAAATCTAAAATTGGATGTTTCTTAACTGGTTTAAGACTAAGAATAAGTGGTCTATCCAGCTTAGGATTTTCGGTAAAAAGAATGTTCTGAATGTGTTCATAAATTCTCTCTGTGTTTTTTTTATCAGGAGTTCTTATGAAAAAACTTGCAATTACCATAAGAAGTGGAGGAATAAAAATATTCATGGCAATTGACTTCCACATTACGCGTCCTATAAACAAATTGTCATAAGTTATCTCAACCGAAAAGGCAAAAAGAAATTTGGTAAGAAGAATAAAAATAACAGCACGTATAATTGCTCTTCTAACTTTACCTATAATAGTTCTGTAGCGCGTCTCTGCTGTTTGAAAAATAGCATCCATAAATCTTTGAGTATCGTTAATAAGCGCTCTTGTTTCTCCTCTTTCTCGTCTTAGTATTTCTCCAAATATTAAGAAAGGGGGAATTTGCTTTTTTACGTAAGAGGTTATTCTTTCTTTTAATGGGTAATGAATTTGATGATCCATTTCTTTGTATCCTTTTTTAAAATTGGCAACTATGCTATGAAGATTATGCTCATTTAACTGTCCAAAATACTGCTCAAACAAGCGAAATCGCAAAAAAGCAATATCGTCTTTTGCAAAAGCACGGCGGATTGCAAGAAAAAGTTGAATGTCTCGTGTTTCTGTTGTATCGTCGGTGATTGTTAGATGATCTTTTAAGATATGAAAAATATAATTAGAAATAAAGTCTATATCTTTATTTTTATTAAGCATTACCTCAAGCCTTGAGGACAATAATTGATAAATAAGGCTATCTACTTTGATCTTGAGATGTTGATTGATTAATTGTTGACGAAGTTCAAGATACAAATCAATTACCCTTGCAACTTTTTCAACTTCATCCTCTGAAATACTGCTTTCTGGGAAATATCGCGCCCAGAGTAACTCACGAATTAAAATCGGTGCGATTTTTTGGCCTGTTCCACCAAAAAGAAGTCTTCTTTTAAGAATTCGCTCAATTGCCGCACGACGAACTACTTCTTCGTCACGGTAATCCATTGCATTTCTAAATTTTTCGTACCAAGTAGCAATTTCGGAAATAAAGCGACTTACATTTATTCCAAGCTTTGTTTGATTTTTTATTTCTTCTTTTTCGATTGATGTAATAAGAAGATTCGAAAGCCGTGATAACTGCAATTCATCCATAAGACTATTTTATATTGTTTGAAAAACAATGTAAAGGCAGGACTAACTGAGGCTGTTATATTGCTATATTGCTACATTGCTGAAAAGTTCAATTTGCGACCTCTGCAGAGTAGCCGAGTGATTTGATAATTTCTATAATCTTTTCTTCTTTAATCTTATCGGTATCGAATTTGACTTCTGTTTGTTGTCTTGCATAATTAGTATTTGATTCTATGACTCCCTCTGTATCTTCCAGTTCTCCATCAATATTTATAGCGCAAGATGTACAATGCATGCCAGAGATTTTCAATTTTAAATTTTTAATTTTCATTGAATTTTCAATTTTACCGCTTGTCATCCTGAATTTATTTCAGGATCTCTCTGTTTAGATGCTGAAACAAGTTCAGCATGACACGAATATATAAATTTCAAATTACGTTTATAACTCCCCTAAACATTCCCATCCCACACATAAAAGCAAGCTGTCCTGGCTCGAATGGGGCTTTGAATGTAATCGTATCTGAGTCTCCAAGTGGGACAACTTTTTGAATACCCAGTCTTGGTATTGTAAACGATTGCGTACAACCACCACCGCCATTATTAATAAGGTTAAGCGTTACTTGAGAACCAGCCTTCACAGATAAATTATTAGGACTATATCCAGCACCCTCTATGCTAATTGTTGCTTCACTAACCGTGACAGCTCCTCTTTCTTCTGCACGAGCAAATATAGGCGAATCATCGCAAAAATAAAGATTGCAGTAAGCATTTTTCCATATCTTATCCAATGTAAAATTGCTTCCTGTTAAAGCAAGCGTATTATTTAGATTAAAAATAGCCAAAAGAATGATTGCATAAGCTGCTACTTTCATAAACTTTTGGTGCAAGGCCTCTCCAAGTCTTGTTGCAAGATACCCAAGTGTAAAAAAGACTGGAGATGTTCCTAAGGTAAAAGCAAAAAGAATTGATACTCCCAATAATGGATTGCCAGATGCAATCGCTAATGCCATCATGGCCTGCGTTGTTCCGCAAGGAATAAAAACAGTGAATGCTCCAAGCAGTGCTGGTGCAAACATAACTTTACTCTTTGATTGTTTGCGAACCAAACGAGTAAGAAATCGTGGAGGTTGAATAATAAAATAACGGAAAATTGGATGAACATTTAAGAGGTTTAAGGCGGTGCCTATCATAAAAATACCAACTGCGAACTGAAGAATTACGCTTGCACTAAGCGAGAGTCGAAAAAATGATCCAAACCATCCAAGCAAAAATCCAAGTATGGTATAAGCAACAAGTTTTGCTCCTAGAAAAGAAAGGATAGGTAAAGCATTTCCTCCCTGTCCCAAGCCGCGCCGAAGGATTTTCTCTTTAAGCTTTTGCTCCTCACGTTGTGCGATAGTTGACGCAAGAAGACCACCTTGCACTGCAAGGCAAGTTAATCCCCCAACAGTCAATCCTGTTGCAAAAACAGCCCACAAATTCATAAAACCTTATCTACTACATAGTGTAGTAAGTAAATTTAAGAAAGTCAAGGGTTATTTTTTGCTACTGCCTTTACCCATCATAAACGCCATTGTGCCGCACATGATGGTACAACCGATAAAAGGTAAAACGACAATAAGACTAGTTACTCCTATTACTGGGACAAAGATGATTAGTCCGACTACTGCCACAACAATTATTCCAACTACCCAAGGATTCAAACATCGTCTGCAAGAATTAAAGAACTTGTTCATTGTGCTTTACTCCAATTTTCTCCACCATCATCACTTCTATAAAGTTCGCCATTAACTGTTGCTACATAAATTACTTTTGAATCTGATTCATCAAATGTTATTGCTGAAACATTTTTAATATCACTGTTGATTTGTGTAAATTTTTTTCCTTCATCAGTACTCTTGAATAGACCATTATGTGCACCCATTAAGAAAGTGCTATCTATAGGATTTCTAAAAAGGCTATGAACATGACCGTAGGTAGAATTTTCATCGCTGCCTTCAGTTTCCTGATGTAAGCTGGTTGTAGTTCTATTAGGTTGAGATACTGTATTTAAAATTTTATTTTGAGAAAGAAGAAGAACTGCGCCACCCAGAACGATGACAACAATGATAAGAATAATAACAATAGGGTTTGTAAGAATCCTGGTGTTGGATTTATGAGTTTTATTCATCTACTACAAAGCGTAGTAAAAAATAGCTACCATTGTCAAGAGGAATTTTGTGAGGATTTTTTGAAACTATTTATAAGAAGGGGACCCGATATTGTAAGTCCCCAGATGTGAAAAGTTGCTCGGGCGAAGAAACTGGCGACATTTGAGCATTATGAGCGCACTGCTCACTACAGGCATTATCAGATGAGCACAGAAAATATGAAGGCTCTTTTGAATGTTCCATGGAAAAAACGCTAACTGGTGTCCGCAATATAAACCAGCTCAGTAAGAGAAACAAAAGACTTGTAATAATGCTTGCAAGCGAAATACCAGACCCTCGTTGTACTGTCTTATTTGTGAGTTTAGAAATACGGATCTCGAGATTATCAGGATTAGAGATGGCAGGAACGGTAGCAAATGTTACTTGTGGTCTGCTTAGAATTTTCTTTAGCGCTCCCCGTAAAAACATTGTTCCCCGCTGTGCTGTAATAGCCCATTGATCTGCTACTAATTCGCTTGTTGCATTCATATTCTTATTAAGTTGAGAGAAAATAGGCAAAAAGAAAAACATCGAAGTTACGGTTTTCCCAAGAAGAATTTTGAAAGGATCATGATTTTGCACATGTGATTGTTCATGCAGTATTACTGCCTCAAGTTCTTTATTTGTTAAAGAGTAGACAAGCGCAGTAGTAATAATGATGCGAGGAGATACAATACCAAAGCAAAGAGAGAATAAATTATCATCTTTAATAAGGTATACTTTACCACCCAAACCCAAGAAGGCAATAGTTCTCTGAATGTTATTGGGAATACCTACTCTTTTTGCAAGCAATCTCGTCAACAACCCATGAGTTTTGACAAGTTGTACGGAAAAGGAGAGTATTCCAAGTACTAAAGAAACTATAAGCGCAAGAATAAGAAAATGGTGAAGCGTGTGGGGAATTTGAAAGAGAGTATTTGAGGTGAGAGTATTCGAAATGAATTGTTGACAGTAATATATAGCTTTTGCAGCAAAAAATGGTAACGTCTTTGCAAAAATAGCTACAATAATTCCTGTTGCGACAACACCAGAAAAAAATAGCGAGAGAAAGCTTCCATTAAATTTATTAATCCTCATTTTTATAGATTTACAAGTTTCGCAGCTTTTCAACTTCTATGTCATTGCGAGGAGCGTCAGCGACGAAGCAATCCCATGCTGAGATTGCCACGGCTACTTCGTATCCTCGCAATGACAACAAGTGCGAAACTCGTGACATTATTAATCAAGCATTTTTAATAAATCTCTTCGTTTTTTAGGATTCATCTTTTGAATTTCTTTTACAAAGTATGTTACTGCTTCCTGCCCGAGCGTAGATAATGTAGAAGTAAAAATGCTATGAACAGCTCTTGCTACAAATTTTTCCCTATTGACTTTCGGTTGATAAAGATAACTTGATCCTGAAAGATTTCGAGTAAGAAGTCCCTTCTCAACGAGTCTGCCCATAATAGTCATTACCGTAGTATGCGCAATTGTTCGTTTTTTGCTAATAATCTTCACTACTTCTGCAACTGAAAGGGGATGTTGCGTCTGCCAAATGATCTCCATTATTTCTGATTCTAATTCTCCTAAAACTTTACCATAATTTTTATTTTGCATCATATACTACGTATTATGGGCTGGGTCATAAATACCCATTTGTCATTCCGAGCGAGCGTGAGCGAGTCGAGGAATCTCGTTGAAGGAGATTTCTCGGCAAGCTCGAAATGACAATTGTGACCCAGTCATACTACGTATTGTAGTAGATATGTTTTTTGATTGTCAATAAGATGTTTTAATTCAAACTTTTTTTCGCAATATTAGCCAGCCAACTCCTAACCCAAGAATTGCACCTAACCCAATCCATATTAGTACTGGCTGATTTGTGTTTTTAGCGATTTCAGGCTTTTGAATATCCAACAAGAAATCTGGAGCGTTATATATTTTCTGTGGATTTGAGACAAAGGCAAAGTCAAAAAAAACTTCATGAAGTCCAGCGTCTTGAAATGTATAGGAAAATTCTAAAATTCCACCTTTTGCTCTTATGTCATCTTGCTCGAACAAAAATTTCCTTTCTCTTCCTTCTCCAAGCTTTGCGATGCGCACTTTTACGATTAAATCTTCAGTAATAAGTTGATCTTTCTTAATATCGAAAAATGAGGCAATCATTGCAACGTTATCTCCTGTCTTTGGAGTAAAAGGGGAGCGGGAAAGATTAATAAGATATTTTCCCTCAGCTACTCTCTGATCTCCGCCATTTGCAAAGGATGAAATGGGCAATAACAAAGAACTTAATAACAAAACAACAAAAATAATTGCCTTCATATTTTATATCGCTTTAATAATAATGAATTACTCACCACAGAAACTGAACTCGTCGCCATAGCAATTGATGCAAAGATTGGATTGAGAAGAAGACCGAAAAATGGGTATAAAACCCCCATTGCGACAGGAATAAGAATCACATTATAACCAAAAGCCCAAAAGAGGTTTAGCTTAATTGTTCTCATAGTTTTTTTAGACAGATTAATTGCTTGAGCAACTGATCGCAAGTCTTTATTAATAAGAGTAATATCGGCCGCTTCTATAGCAACGTCGGTCCCTGTACCCATTGCAATTCCAATATCAGCAACAGCAAGAGCCGGGGCATCATTTATCCCATCCCCAACCATTGCAACAATTTTTCTCCCCTTGTCATACTGAACTTGCTTCAGTATCTTTTCTTTCTCCTGCGGCAACACCTCAGCATATACTCTTTTAATACCCACTTTCTTTGCAATAGCATTTGCCGTTCTTTGATTGTCGCCTGTTATCATAACTGTTTCTATTGCTAAATTGTTCAATTGTTCAATTGCTTCTTTCGCTGACTCTTTCACTGTATCAGCAACCGCAATCAAACCTACTAATTGTATATCCTTCCGAACTTGTTTAGGAATCTCACGAGATCCTGAAACCCGCTTCGCCCGCGAAGCGAGGCGAGTAAATTCAGGATGACTTTCTACGGCAAGCATCATTACTGTCTTACCTCCACTCTCTAATTTATTAATGTCATCCTGAACTTGTTTCAGGATCTCTATCCCTTCTTTCCCCATTAATCGCTTATTACCAAACACAAGCCTTTTAGCATCAACTACTCCCTCCACTCCATGTCCTGGTACCGCCTTAAATCGCTCAACTTTGCTTAAGACAAGCTTTTTTTCCTCTGCTTTCTTAACGATTGCCTCTGCTAATGAATGCTCAGAACCCTTCTCGAGCGAAGCTGCTAATCTTAAGATGTCATTGCGAGAATTCGAAGAACCCGTGGCAATCCCATGAGATTGCTTCGCTTCGCTCGCAATGACAGAAAAATTAATTGTAATAATATCCGTAACCTCCGGTTTGCCCTTTGTAAGTGTGCCGGTTTTATCAAAAATAACAGTATTGACTTTATGCGCTATTTCTAAACTCTCAGCATCTTTAATCAATACTCCATGTTCAGCACCTTTACCAGTCCCAACCATTATTGCGGTTGGTGTTGCCAAACCCATCGCACACGGACAGGCAATAATAAGAACTGCCACAGTATTAAGCATCGCAAATAAAAATGCTGGTTGTGGCCCAAGAATATACCAAACAGCAAATGTAGCAATAGCAAGCATAATAACTATTGGAACGAAATATGAGGAGATTAAATCTGCAATTCGTTGGATAGGTGCTTTACTTCCCTGCGCTTCTTCAACAAGCTTAATTATTTGTGCAAGCATGGTTTTTTGTCCAACTTTTGTCGCTTTATAGGTAAACGTTCCTGCTTTATTAAACGTTGCCCCAATAACAGTATCGCCTTTAGTTTTATCTACAGGAATACTCTCTCCTGTTACCATTGATTCGTCAATTGAAGATTCTCCTTCGACAATAACGCCATCAACAGGAATCTTTTCTCCTGGTCGAACTCGAATAATGTCTCCTATTTGAACCTGATCAATTGGGATGTCAACCTCAATATAACGATTGTCATTGCGAGGATCCGGCGAAGCCGGAGACGAAGCAATCCCATTGACTCGAGATTGCTTCGCTGTGCTCGCAATGACAGAAGAGCGAAGTCTTAAAACCCTCGCTGTTTTTGCCTGCAATCCGATAAGTTTCTTTATAGCTTCTGATGTTCCTGCTTTTGCTCTTGCCTCGAAATAGCGGCCCAAAAGAATTAAACCAATGATAATTGTTGCAACATCAAAATATGGCGTAGGCTCAATACCAATTGATTTAGGGATCTGAGGAAGAATCGTTACAAATGCCGAGTAAGCATATGCAACTGTTGTACCAATAACAACAAGCGTATCCATATTAGCAGTTCTGTGTTTGAGTGCTGGAATAGTTGCTCGATAAAACTCAAATCCTGCCCAGAACTGAACAGGAGTTGCAAGAAGTAGCTGAATCCAGAAGTTTTGTAAAAAAGCTGGGGCAGTATTCATGATTCCTGGAAAGCTTCCCCATAAAATAAGTCCTCCTAAAACCAAACTTACGATAACTTTATTGCGTAGTGTTTGTAATTCTTTTTGTTTCTCCTTTTTTTCCTCATCTTCAGTTCTCATTTCCTCGGCAAGCAGAGCAGTGTAGCCAACATTGGCTATTGCTGAAGTCAGATTCTTATCCGTGACCTTCTCCGGATTACAAGTAACAGTCGCTTTTTCAGTTGCTAGATTGACTATCGCCTCTGCAACACCATCAACTTTTTTCAGTGCTCGCTCTAGTACGCGCACACACGATGCGCAATGCATTCCTTTAATTGGAAATGATTTTTTAACTTCTGACATATTAGTTAACGATTATTTTCCCATGGAACATATTCATGCCACACGCATAACTATATTCACCTTTCTTTTGTGGAGTAATTTCGATTGGAACTTTTTGATTCAATGGTAGAAATTTACGTATCTTGAAATCAGGCAGCACTACTTCTTCAAGGCAACTAGAGGGATCTTTTCGTACAAAGTTAATTCTTGTCTTTTTTCCTTTTGGAATCGAAATAGTGTTTGGTGTGTATCCACCATCAACAGTAATATCAACTGTATCGGACACAGCAACAATGTTTTCTTTCTTCATCAAAAAAAACCAATAGGTAAAAAAAATTCCTGTCGCTCCGAAAATAGCAACTAGCAATTTATCTATACTCATATTCCTAACGAACCAGTTTTCGACTTGGTTACGCTCTTGTCCTCTAGTATTCGGTACACTAACCCGCTATAGCATAGTATTGTCCCATCGTCCAAAGTACCCTATTTATTCCTTTTCTTAAAAACTTTCATAAGTTCCTCTGTGGAAACGTTAATGTTACCTTTCTTAATATGATCAACCACGCATGTTCTAAGATGATTTTCTAAAATAACAGAGTCTACCTCCTCAAGTGCCCTTTGTACTGCTTGCGATTGATGGATCACATCGATGCAGTACTCTTGCTGGCTTACCATCTTAATTATCTTATTAAGATGTCCACGAGCAATTTTTAGTCTATGCAATATTCTCTGTTGAGTATCTTTTGGTCTATACATTAAGGATATCCCCCTATGGGGGATATAGTAGCAAAATAGAAGACACTTTGTCAAGACCAAATTACCTAGGAATGCCTTTTACTCCATCGTTTTCTCGGGTCCATTATTTCTAAAAGAATCAATAAAGTCATTTACTCTTTCTAAACTTCCCTCTTTTACATCAAACTTATCTATGCTTCCCCAAGAGGTTAAGGCAAAATTTGCATCAAGATTCTTTCTTGGAATAAGAATGAGTTTCCACGAATCTTTTTTAACCCTTTCTTTTAGTTTGTTAACAAATTTTTGACAGTCTTTAATCGTCTCAGCGCTCCCCGTCCCCAATTTGGAATTTGGAATTTGGAATTTGGAATTTCCTGCATTACAATTGTAATGCAGGATCACGTATCCATGTTCAAGACTATGAACCAAATACCCATCCTCTACTTCTTTATCATGTACTCCGCTTTTAGTCCATGTATCATAGTGGTTGCCTGATGTTGGAGGATTTGAATTATATTTTACTTTTGTTCCAACTGCTACATGAGTTCTCCCCAAAATTGCAACTTCTTTGCCTGGCAATGGTTTTGAGGATTCTTTTACTACACTTGCTACTATCCAAACAATTCCAAAGAGTATTATAAATGTAACAATTCCTATTCCAAACCACTTGCCAAAACTCGCTTTTTTCTTATCAACAATTGCTTGCTGTCTTTTCTTTTCTTTTGCCAATCTTTTTCTTTCTTTTTTTGAGAGCTTTGACCAGTCCAAATTCAGATCGTTTAACTTAATATTATCATCCATAATTCACCTTCCACAGTATAACATATTTTAAGCAATCTGCTCCTTGACAATTCTTACGAAATCCTTATACAATAGACCCATGCCAAAAGTTGCATCTTTACGCAAATATAACGATCCTGTTCAAATCACACCCCCAGCTCCCAATAACTTTAATACAAAAATCTTGGTAATTATCCTTTTAGTTGCTTCATATTTTTTGGGAGTATTAACAACTAAGGTTTCCTATTTAGAAAAAGGCTCATCCTTAACCAAAGCTGTAGCAGGCACAGAATCAGACACATCTGCACAAAAAAATGTTAAGCAGCCTATCACAGCACAACCTACAACTCAAAAAGCAAAACCAATAACTAGCGCTGATCATATTCGCGGCAACAAAAACGCCAAGATTACACTTCTTGAATTTTCGGATTTAGAATGTCCATTCTGCCAAAGATTTCATCTAACCATGCAGGAAGTCATGAAAACTTATGGAGATAAAGCAAGATGGGCTTACCGGCATTTCCCTCTAACTTTTCATGCCAATGCTCAAAAAGAAGCTGAAGCATCAGAATGCGTTGCGGAGCTTGGCGGCAATGATGCATTCTGGACTTATATTGACAAAATTTTTGAAAGAACAACCGCTAATGGCACTGGATTTGCGCTTGATAAACTTGGGCCGCTGGCAGCAGAGGTTGGGGTTGATCAGACGCAATTTCAGAGTTGTTTAGATTCTAGCAAGTACGAAAAATTAGTGAAGGCCCAAATAGAAGATGGGTCAAAAGCTGGAGTAAGCGGCACTCCATCTACATTTGTAATTGACGCAAAAGGCAAAAGTCAATTAGTTGTAGGCGCACAACCAATAGACTCATTTAAGACTATTATTGACCAATACCTAAAAGATGCAAAGTAAACCCATGTCTCCTAATATTTTTCTTAATCATATTGGAATGCCAAACAAATCCAAAATAAAACGCTTAGAAGTTATCAATTGACTATTTCTCCTTCAACCAATTTGTTCTGATTGGAGGTTTACTTTTCATTTCCTTTTGCATAGATTGTTGGTTTTGTTGTTCCATACAATTATTTATCCTGTAATGATTGTTTCACATGTTCTGCGACAAACAGATAAAAAGGTTCCTTGTCGCCTTTATCTGCTTTTTCAAGGGATTCCAAATATGTTCGTCGCTCTTCCATCTTTATTACAATAGGAGGATACTCCGCCCTTATAAGGATAAGATTCAGGAGGATCCTTGAGACTCTTCCATTACAGTCGTCAAAGGGATGAATACGCGTAATTTCGTAGTGAACAGATGAGGCAAGCTCAACGGGGCGCATGGTTTCTTCTTGTTCAGCTATCATTTTAATAAGCTTCTCCATTTCTCCTGGCACTTGCAGCGGCTCCAGGTAGTAATGAATTTCGCCCGAAAGAGTAAGCACGTGATTAGGCTGGAGCTTATACGCGCCAGGGGTAATTTTTCTCATCACTATATTGTCACTTGCTCCACGCGCTGGCCGCTCACTAATTCCTTTGTGCAGTAAAGCATTGAGTTCTTTAATGAATCCCTCGGTTATGGGTTTTTTGTCTCGCACAACATCAAAAAGCCAGTCAATGGCTTCTGCGTGATTCTTTGCTTCCAAGTAATCAACGAGGGGCTTGCCTTCCGAAGTTAAACCTTCGCGTAAATAAAAAGCTGTCTCTCCTAGAGTAAGAGAGTTGCCTTCGATGGCGTTGGAATTATAGGTCCATTCGAGCCGCAGCTTCTCGTATCGCGCTTCCTGCTCTTCTTTGCTTAATTGGCGTTTGCTTTTATATCGTTCATAAAGCCTATCTATTTCCTGGAGACAGTCTTTAAAAGTTTGCATAATATATCTTGGAGAAAAACGTATTACCTTATCTAAATCCTATCATAAATTACCTTACTCCACAAACCGAAACGTGGAGAGGATTTGGTTTACGCTACCTCACCTCAAACCCAAACTCCTCGTTGCGGTAGGTTTGCCAATCTGAAGTGTCAATCGAAGTCTGTTTTGTCTTTACGTCTTGGAGGCATTGCAAAAGTTCCTTTGTCTGTGTCCAGCTGCATTCTCCGTTTTGTTGCCGTTCGCATTTGGCATTCTTGTAACAAGCGTCTTCTGGCACAGCTTCACAGGTAGTAATGACTTCTTGATCAGAGCAAATCTGACCATTACATCCTGTGATCATACACTCGCCTTTACCTTTGTTTATTCCTTGTAGGGAGTACATCAACATCCCTCCCACAAGCAAACCCAAAACCACCACAATCGCAAGATACTTCCAATTTGTTTTCACTGGAGGTTTGCTCTCTGTAGTTTCTTCTTTTGGCTGTTGGTTTTGCGGTGCCATAGAATTATATTCTAGCAAAGTTTTGAATTATGTACGGTCTCTAGTCCAATATTACCTTACTTTTCTTTTCTTCAAAAATAATCCTAAATTTCTCAAAGAAGATAGCCCTTCCTAAAAGATTAAAAGAGACGAGGTACTCATAAGAGAATACTATTGGACAAACAAATTGCTTTCCTGCTATTTCTACCTTTAATTTATGAATATACCCCTTAATTCTTCCGCCAACTCCACCAAGATATGTTTCTTTTCCGTTGTTGACATTAATTCCTAAAGATTCAGCAACTTCAGATCTAAAGATTGAAATGGTGGCTCCAGAATCAACAAGCGCAAAAAATTCTTTCTTTTTATTATCAAATTTAAGAGATAGTGGAATAACTGGAAAAGAATTTCCCTGTGCGTCTGTCTTATATGGAAAGCTTAATAGGAGCAATTTCTTCATAAAAACAAAGGATGTATGGACCTTCGTCTTTTCGAGGAACCTTAAAGGCAGCCGGAACTGTTCCGGAGGCTCTTCTGTCGTCTTTTGAGCGTGTTATCAATGAATCAATCTCCTCAAGAGTATCTCCTACTGCGATAACCTTATCTTTTATAGGATCTATAACCACCCATTTTCCCGCAAACTGCTTTATATTTTTTGTAGAAACATATACTTTCTTCATAACAAAACCATTCTACCAAAAACTTCAAGTGGAAGCAAGGTAACTTAGGAACAAAGAAACGCTATAGCGTACCTCTGTAACCAGTTGGGGTTACGCCATTAAACTATAACTATACCTTTTGTCTGATAAAACTATTAGTCAACAACCCTCACAAACCCCGCAGTAAAGCTTTACTCACTACGGGATAAACCGAAACGTGGAGAGGATTTGGTCTAAGTCATTCCTTACTTCAGGGATCTTTGAGATAACCTGAAAATCGTATTCCTTGCCTTCATGAATCAGCTTATAGTCAATTTCAGTAGCGGATTGTGGTTGTGTGTCTGGCAAAAACTTCAATGCTTCAAGAGGTCCGATCTGGACATATTCTGTGTTTATGAATGAACCCAAGTCTCGTACATTCATCCTATCTGTACGCCGCATAAGCAATAGAATACGCCCTACCCAATCCCCATTTCCTGCTGTGGATTCACCAAAGAATAAGAATTTAACGGTACTTTCCGCCGGTTCATTGGGATATTTATCTGTGGAAGATTTGAGATAAAACTTAGAAGGATACTTCACCTCAAACCCAAACTCGCCTTGGGGCTCCGTAGCTCCAGAGAGCGAAGGGCCCTCGTTGCGATAGGTTTGCCAAGAGGAAGTATCAACAGTTTGCTGTGGTGGGGGTTTTTGGATGTTCGAAATTTCGATTGGTTGAGGTAGTGGAGTTGAGGGATTTGCGTACCACACAATCCCACTACTCGCAACCAAACCCAAAACCACCACAATCGCAACATATTTCCAGTTTGTTTTGCTAGCCGTATCAACGAAATTCATAGAGGAGCTATTTATATACGTTACCCCGCCAATCAATTTGTTCAATTAAGGCTGCTAAGTTGTCAAAATCAAACTCGGCAATAATTCTTATCTTACCCATTCTAATTCTGTAAAATCCTACCCATTCGCCTTTTAATTTTTTAATATCAATATTAATGTCCCCTCCTTGCAGCTTTCGAATTGCCTTAGTTACGAGCTCAAACACTTTTTCTTTTGGAATTTGGTTTGTTTCCAAAAATTTGCTTGCATTTTTTGTAAAGCTTATCCTCCATGTCATGCTTCAACGTTATAGGTCTTTACGATCTTTCGTGATGGCTTACCATAGAGCCGTTCGATTCCCTTCTGTTCTTTTTGCGAGACATAAGGCAAAAGCAACGCCCGTAACTTCATTACCTCAGAAACAAGTGCTTCTTTCACGCTCTCTTTGACCAACATTTTTAATTGTACTCCAGTAAGATTAGTATTATTCACAGTTAACGTATCTTATCATAATGGTCGGGAAAATAAAACTGTCTGTCTATTTGAAACTGTCTACTTCACAAACCGAAACGTGGAGAGGATTTGATCAAAAATTGCAGATTCTTTCTCTTTGTTGAATTCTTTTGGCCGAATGCTCGGATCGAAGTTATAAAGGTTGGCGATTAGTAGTGTAAAAGAAAGCGTGTATTTTTTTCCATCGCGATCTATTATGTAATGGACCGTGTCGTTAGCAGTTCCTGCCGCAGCTCCACTACGAGTCTCTTTAGTAAATACGTTTCCGCCTCGAGACACCTGCTCTGTTTTACCCAAAAAACCGGTGTAATAAGGTGAACCATTTATAGCTATATCAAGATATTTCCCTCTCAGATTAGTTCCCTCTTCTTCGTAGGGTAAGACGATACGCGGCCCATAGTTTGTTTTGGTAACTTTTCCTCCAGAAGGATACCTCACCTCAAACCTAAACTCGCCTTGGGGCTCCGTAGCTCCAGAGAGCGAAGGGCCCTCATTGCGGTAGGTTTGCCAGCCTGCAGTGAGCGAAGTCGAACTGATAGAGGTATCTATACTTGTATCTTTGATTAGCTTCATCTCGTGCACTTCAACAATTTGGCCAATCTGGCAGATCGAAACCATGTCAGTTAGAAGCCTGCCATGAATCTCTACGGTCTTATTGCGATACTGCTCAAGTTTACTCCTTTCAATACCGGTGAATTCGTACTTTACCGCATCACCTCGTTTTGTATCTACAAGGATAAACCAACAGCCACCTTCAAGCTCTGTAAACTGAATAATCCCCTGGGTTGAGAATTCGTATTGTGGCTTGGGAGATGGAGTTTGACTCCCCCTATCTTCTATTTGTTTTACGGAATTGGCATACCATACCAATCCTCCTCCCACAACCAACCCCAAAACTACTGTAATTCCAATAAACTTCCAATTCGCTAAAAAAGATACAGAAGAAGCCTGTAAGTTAGGAGAAATGTTGCATTTCTTAATCATTTTGTCAATATTAGGCTAGCCAAGGATTTTTATTAGAACAGCAATAAGAATTATACCTAAGAAGAAAAAAAAAGTGTGGTTTAGGGCAAGACTTTTTTTGGCTTTGTGGTGAATTTCTGGCAAAAGATCAGTTGCCGAAAGATAGATAAAATTTCCAGTTGTAATTGCCAACAAAACTGGCACAATATTTTCAAACTTAGAACCTAAGTAATATGCAACAATGCCACCAATTATGGCTGTTAAACCAGTTGCCAAATTTAGCCCTAGGACATCTCGCCTGCTCCATCCCTTCTCAAGTAAAATGCCAAAATCTCCAAGCTCGTGAGGAATTTCGTGAATAAAAACAGCAATGCTAGTAACAAGACCTAATGGAAAACTAACCAAAAATCCCGCAGCAATTGCTGCTCCATCTATAAAATTATGCAATCCATCTCCAAAAACCAAAAAAGGCGTTGGCAGTCTAAGTTGATCTTTATTGTCTAGGCTTGTTTCTTTATCGTGATGATGCAAAGATATAAACAATCTTTCTGTAAGGAAAAACCCCGCAATAGCTAGTGTTGTCCAAAGAAACGCATTTTCACCCGACATTTCTACTGCTTCTTTAAGTGTATCCAAAAAACCAGTTGCTAAAAGTGCTCCTGCTGCAAAAGATACAAGAGAAAATGAGATTTTATGAATAAGGCTTTTATGTAAAAGTAAAATTGCAACTAAAAAAAGCGAAGCGATTGACGCAAGAAAGGTAAAGAGTAGAATATAAAATAACATGAATTCAGTATATCACACTCTTATTTCAAATCCCTCAAACTTTTCTTTTGCCAAGTCTGACTTGGCTTTTGTCTCTTCCCAAACTACGTCAACGCTTTCGACTTCTGCTAAAAATGGTCCTTTTTTACAAAGCACTATCATCTCTTTAATCTTTTCTTTTGAGCCTTGAAACACTGCCTCAACCTGACCATCAGGAAGATTTCTAACCCAACCCTCAAGCTTCAGCCTATCGGCATTTATTTTAATAAATTGTCTAAACCCAACCGCCTGAACAAAACCAGAGATAAAGATACGAGCATATCTCATATTTAAAATCCCAATAACCAAATCCCAATAACCAATTAAGACAAACTATTTCACGAGTTTCGCACTTTGTCATTCCGAGCGTTAGCGAGGAATCTCTGGCGAATGCCAGCTCAGACAAGCTGAGAGATTCTTCGGCTTCGCCTCAGAATGACATAAGAGTGACTGCGAAACTCGTAACTAATAACCTGATTTATTAAAACCAGGTTAACGTTATCTTTAGGTAGCCTTCTAGTTAGATTTACAACGGACATTACAAATTTTATTATCCTTTCTTTCAGATCAAATTTTTTACTAGTTTTAGCAACGCTCATATCGGTCTCTACTTGTGGCTTGAGATTTGTGGCTTGGGATTTTTAAGTTGCTTCAGCTTCCACATAAAAAGCGCGCCTTTATTTCTAGCATTGCTATCTATAACAAAAGAAAAAGCTTTCTCTAAGATTGAACGATGAACAGTTTTAGCTAATTTTATGTATAAGCTTCTATGCTTATAATCATCGAGCTCTTCTGCAAGATGTATCCCATACGACTGAAATTCGCGGCTAATATATTTATCTTTTTGGGGATCAAAGTTTTTGAGAATTCTTCTAATGGATTGCATGGAGCAATTATACAATAATTCAACCTACCCACAATTAATATCCTGCCTTAGAGGTCGATAAATATTTTAGAAAGGTCTAATAATTGTACGAGTTTCGCAGTTCTAGTAGAATACCTAC
>JBBTXS010000019.1:0-3620 GCA_038062115.1 Patescibacteria group bacterium | reverse complement strand
TTCACTTTCAAGGAGCCAAACCTCGCTTTGCGAGGTAATTTCAAATACTACCAATTTCAAATAAATACCAATAATTCAATATTGGACATTTGAAATTTGACATTTGTAGTATTGGTAGTATTCAAAAACGAAGTTTTTGTGCTGTAGCCTTTCGGTCTTTGGAGCGAGCTGGAACTACCTGATTCCATTCCGAACTCAGAAGTAAAACAGCTTAGCGTTCACGATACTTCAGGCTTTGCCTAGGGGAAAATAGATCAAGGCCGGAGGACTAGAGCGCAAAAGCATTTTATAAACATTGCAGGTTTTTATATTTAGTGGTATACTGATTTTATCTTAAAATAAGAAAGGTGGAATAAATGAGTGGCAAATTCAAAATCACAAATCACAAATCACAAATCACAAACTAACGCCTCAAAGGTTACCACAATGGGTGAGCTTCTACAAAAAGCAAAAAGTAAGTTTGTTACCCTTAAAAAAGGTGATAGTATTAAAGGCATTATTACAAAGTTAACTCCAAGCGAAATTCTTCTTAATATTAATGCAAAAACAGAAGCAGTTGTATTAGAAAAAGATAAAAAAATATTAAATAAAATTTTGTCAACACTTTCGGTTGGGGATGAAGTCTCTGTTACAGTTCTGAATCCAGAATCAGATTTTGGCAATCCAGTGGTTTCGCTTAGAAAATCAATTGATGATATGGTTTGGACAAAGCTGCTAACCTTAAAGAAAAACAAAGAAGTTTTAGAAGTAATTGTTGATTCTGTAACTCGCGGTGGATATTTAGTAACTACTCTTGATGGTGTTTCTGGTTTTTTACCAAATTCTCATATTTTAACATTGGAGAATCCAGGAAACTTAATTGGTAAAACTATTAAAGTAATTGCTTTAGATCTTAATCGTTCCCTCAATAAAATAATTTTCTCTCAAAGACAGGTGTTAGGATTGGGAGATTTTGAGAAAAAGATTTTGGATTTTAAGATTGGGCAAAAAATTGATGCAAATATCTCCAATATAGCATCTTTTGGAATATTTGTTAGTATGCAGACAAGAGGGGCGGAATACGTAGAAGGATTTATTCACATATCTGAACTATCATGGGAATCTGTTTATGATATTTCTGAAAACTTTGGAGTTGGTCAACAAATAACAGCAGTTATAACTGGATTTGATAGAGAAGCAAGAAGAGTAAATTTATCTATTAAAAGATTGGCCGTAGATCCCCTTGAGAAAAGACTTGAAGAATTTACAATAGATAAAAAACTAAAAACTAAAGTTGTAAAAATCATTTCAAGTGGCGTTTTATTTGATTTAGGAGAGGGAATAGTTGGAATCGTTAAAAAAGACAAGATTCCACCAAATGTATCTTACAAAGAGGGCTTAGAAATACAAGCCACAGTGTCTTCTATAGATAAGAAAAGACATAGGGTTGTGTTAGCGCCTGTTCTTTTGGAAAAACCAATAGGATATAGATAAAACACCCCCTATCATCTACCGTCTAATATGAAACAAATATCGTCCTTTGTCTGTCAGGAATGCGGATACGAATCTCCTCAGTGGTTGGGAAAGTGTCCTGAATGTGGGGCATGGAATAGCCTCCGCGAAATCTCAAATCTCAAATCTCAAATCTCAAATACAAGGAGTAAAGAATTGCAGATTGACATATCTCCGAAAAGATTGGGGGAGATTCAATTGGAAGAAGAGCATCGGATTAAAACTTGCTTTTCTGAATTTGATGCAGTATTAGGTGGGGGAATTGTTAAGGGTTCAGTTATTTTGTTGGCTGGAGATCCAGGTATTGGAAAGTCGACACTTCTTTTAAAAATTGTCCAAGAAGCAGAAAGTAAGTCAATTTATATTTCGGCAGAAGAATCACAAGAGCAAATAAAACTTAGAGCAAAAAGAATCTATAAAAATCCGCCAACTGGCGGAGCAAATCTTTTGATTCTTTCGTCAACCAACACAGATGTAGCAACATTTACGATTGCCAAGGAAAAACCATCTTTAGTAATTATAGATTCAATTCAAACAATGGAATCAGAAAATGTTTCGGGTTTGTCTGGAAGTGTGCCTCAGGTTCGCTACGCTGCCTCCCAATTTATTAAAATTGCCAAAACCTTAAATATTCCAATTATCCTTGTTGGTCATGTTACAAAAGAGGGTATGGTTGCAGGGCCTATGGTTTTGTCGCACATGGTTGATACAGTACTTTTTTTAGAAGGGGAAAAATTTACCAAAACTCGAATCTTGAGAAGTTTTAAAAACAGGTTTGGGCCGGTAGATGAAGTTGGTATTTTTACAATGGAGGAAAACGGAATAGAAGAAACAAAAAACCCTGAACAACTTTTTTTAACAAAAAATCAAGATAAGAACTCATATGGTAGCGTGCTTGTTGTTACATTAGAAGGAACAAGAGCCTTTTTAGTAGAAGTTCAGGGTTTAGTTGTTTCATCTCGTTTGCCTATGCCAAGAAGAGTTTCCTCAGGCGTTGATTACAAAAGGCTTGAGCTTTTATTAGCAGTTCTTCAAAAGCATTGTAGGCTTCCAATTGGAGCAATGGATGTTTTTGTAAATGTTGCTGGAGGATTAAAGCTTTCGGATCCAGCAGCAGATTTAGGAATTTGTCTTGCAATTTTTTCAAGTTTTAAAAATATTTCTTTAGCAAGTACTGTTGCAATATCAGAGGTGGGCTTACTTGGAGAATTAAGAGAAGTACAATCTCTTGATAAAAGAATTAAAGAATCGCAAAAACTTGGATTTAAAAAGATAATAAGTTGTGAAAACTACAAAACGATAAATGAGGCAATAAGATCGTTAGGGAAAGAATAGGAATATGAAGGAGGTTAAGAGTAAAACTGCGTCTCGTTTTCCACGTCGGCTTATTAAAGCTTTGGCAGATGAAGTTGCTAAGACAGTTGTTCAGAGATTGCCACGACTTATACCAAGGAGAACTAAGAGAAAAATTAACTATAAAAAAAAGTCTTTGGAAAACTCATTTTTTTTGGACACTTCTGCAATAATAGATGCTAGAATTTTTGATGTTATATTGCTTGGGGTTGTAAGAGGAGCTTTTGTTATTTTAGATAGCATCCTTTTAGAGTTAAAGCATGTTGCTGATTCTCAAGACAGTGTTAAAAGATTAAGAGGCAGAAAAGGACTAGAGCTTTTAGAAAAACTCAAAAAAACTAAAGGTGTTAAGGTGCATGTAATATCGGACACGCATGAAAAGGTGGAAGTAGATGAAAGATTAATTCGTACAGCAAAAATGTACAAAGGTAGAATTATAACTTGCGATTACAATCTAGAGAAAAAGGCAGCAATTAATGGAGTATTGGCAATAAACGTAAATACTCTTGCAAATGCTCTTAAAGTTACAGCAGTTCCCGGAGAAGCGCTTCATATAAAAATTCTTCATAAAGGTAAAGATTCTAGTCAAGGAGTAGGATATTTAGACGATGGCACAATGATTGTTGTTGAGAATGCAAGTTTGGATTTGGGAAAAGAGGTTGACGTTATTGTCTCAAGAGTTATCCAAACCACAGCCGGCCGCATCCTGTTTGCGAAGAAAATCTAAAACTACTTATTTATTCGGCTTGATCTGTAATAATAAGTTATGGGAAATT
>JBBTXS010000018.1:0-1074 GCA_038062115.1 Patescibacteria group bacterium | reverse complement strand
TCAACGCATTTTCCAAGACTACATATGCTTCCTTCTCCACATAAATTATCTTCTTCGTCAATTTTACCATCACAATCATTATCTTTTCCATCACATATTTCTAAAGCGCCAGGATTAATACTTGGATCGTTATCATTACAATCTATTTGCTTGCCGTCATCTCCATCATCACCTTTGTTACATTCATCAAAACCATCTTTGTCTTTATCTAAACAAACACACTTTCCATTAGAACAACTACTAACGCATTCTTTAATCAGTTTATTATTAGTATCGTCAACGCATTGTGATTGAAAAGTTCCTGGATTTTCACATTCAAATTCCTCTATGTCCTGAAAAACTTTTTTTCCAACGCAATAAAGCTCTCCCTTTTCTTCGTCAGGACATTCATTATCATTATTACATGATACTCCTACAAATCCAACACACTCTTTAAATAATTTTCTTGCTTCTGGAGTCCAGTAATTACTTTCTATTATTCCAAAAAAACAGATATTACTCTTAGTAATTTGGCCATTTGAAAGAGTTATTCCAGCATTGCCGTAACTTGTGACTGCTCCTAATCTCCCTCCATTATTAAGATAAGGAGAGGTGACTTTAACAAGATCTTGGTCCCTGTTCTCGTCGGCAAGATAATAATAAGGAATTCCTACAGTACTGCTATCATATGTAGCTTGAGTATAAACCTGAATTATCTCGTTATCTTTTCTTACTTTTAGAGGAGAGTTGGCAGCTAATTTTGAAATTCCGTCAGCATCAGTCAAACCCCACTCAGGGCCAAAAAAATAATTTGAAACAATCGCGGGAAACTCCCATATCTTAATCCTATCATCATTCCTAAATCTCTCGTCACCAATAAAAACAAATTTGTAGCTAGAAAAATCTGAAGGAAGATTATTTTCATTGATTAGTTCAACGCTAAGTCCTAGTTCTTCAAATACATTAATAATATTTTCATCAACAGCTTCAGAATTTCTATAGATATAAGCAACGTCAGAAGCAAAAACTAATTCTATAATTAATAGAAATACCAGAATAAAAAGCAACAGACTCTTTTTCATTTTTTTAAAAGTG
>JBBTXS010000017.1:0-19447 GCA_038062115.1 Patescibacteria group bacterium | reverse complement strand
TGGCTATCCAACTGCGGAGCAAGCTCCGCAGATGTCCGCTCTTTTATGACAGCTTACTGGTAAAAACTGAATACTTACGAGTGCGCCTATTGATTTTTGATAAACTTCTATGATATAAGGTAAAAGCTTTCTTTGAGCAGTATGCCGCCAGAAAAAGAGCCACAAAATAAATTTGTAGAAGGACAGCCACTAGATAAATTGACCTTTCAAGTAGGTGATAAAGTCGTCGAGATTCCCAAAAAAGAACTTTATACAGTCGAGGATCTTGCCTTAGCACTTGACAATAAAAACATCCAAAGTGTTGGAAGCCAAGTTTCTCAAGTCAGGAAAAAAGACACATCGATTACCGTAGAAAGGTTACCAACTGGAACAAGAAAGGGAAAATTTTCTTATTATACAGAAAAAAATCTCATAAAAATAGCACCGCTATCATGAAAAATAGCAACAAAGATAAAGAATACTCTCTTGTTCTCCCTAATGGCACAAAACTTGGCGGTCTGACAGACTCAGAAAAAAGACTTCTGGAAATACTAATTACCAGAAGCTTTGAAGGAGAACCAAGTTCCAGAGAACAAATTAAAGAAGATTATGGTGCTGATGGTGTGTATTCAATGACAGTATCTACTATGGGTAGGAAGATTTCACTACTCAACGAAAAACTACTATGGGAAACGAATTATGTTATCGACAATACTGCTCCTCAATTAAGAGTAAAAGCTGCTTATATTTTTAGAGAACGCACTGCAGAGGAAGAACGCAAAAAACAAGCAATAATAGAAAATCCACCACAATCTGAACCAAGAAGGTAAATAACACCCAAAAGAGCAAACAGAACTATCTCACAATTGACTCATAAGGTAAATAGGATTCAGGCATTTAGGTGAAAATCTACATCCGCTCTGACGCCGAAATCCCCAAAAGATACAAACCATTTTTTATAACTTGCCCAACTGCCATAGTTAAAGCAAGACGAAGCTCTCTATTTTCACTCTCCAATATTTTGTGCTTTTGGTAAAACAAATTAAACTTTTGGCTAAGGTCAAAAAGATAATTGCACAAAAGATTTGGAGCAAAGGTTTCTGCCGACTCCATAACCACTTCCTGAAATCTATTAAGTGAACGTAGTAGCAAAACTTCTTCCGGTTCGAATTTATAGTTTTTGAGTTTTGTATTTTGGTCATTTGAATTTGTTTCGAATTTAGAATTTAGAATTTCGGATTTACGCACGACACTTTGTGTTCGTGCATAAGCGTACTGCAAATAAGGCCCACTATTCCCCTCAAGGCTTATGGAGTCTTCAAATGAAAACTGAATATTTGATTCTCTTGCAAATTTAAGCATTGAGTATTTTACGCTACCAACTGCAACTTTCTCCGATGTTTCCTCATCCATTTTTTTAAATTCTTTTCTAATCCGTAATTTTGCTTCATCCAGCAACCATTCCCCGCTTACAACATTTCCCATTCTAGAACTCATTTTTCCTTGTTTAAGCTGGACAAAGCCATAAGACAAATGTTTTTCTTTATTTTTAAATACAGCGTCAATTTGGTCCAATGCTTTAAATACAACTCTAAAATATCCTGCTTGCTCAGGGCCTACAATATGAAGAACCTCATCAAATGGAAATTCTTTATATTGCAAATGCCCAAGTCCCATCTCTTTACCTTCATAGGTCGTGTTTCCTTCTTTTGTGATAAAAACCCTTTTGTGAAGACCGAATTTTTCTCCGTCAAAAATTATAGCGTTATCGCTTTTCTCAAAGATTCCATCATCAACATGAGACAAAACGATTTTTTTTCCTGCTTCATAGACTTCGCTTTCAAAATACAATCGCTTAAACTGTGTGCCAACCCGCTTGTATATTGAATCAAAATAATCAAGACTCCACTGTCTGGTTTTTCCCCACAAAGGCAAAATGGAAGGATCTTTGCTGTATATTTTTTTGTTTAACACTATAATTTTTGCTTTTGCGCTCTTTTCTTCTTCATAAGATTTAGAACCAGACGTATAAGCCTTTCCCAAAAACTTCGCCTTTTGATATGAATTGTCATCCTGAACTCGTTTCAGGATCTTGTTCTTGAGGATTTGAGATGCCCAATCAGGCTGAGTTTGATCGGCATGACACAATCGCAACAATCCAAAGAGCGCTTTTGCAACATGAAGCCCTACGTCTCCTTGATAATTTACACGGTTAACATTTGCTCCATTTGCCTCTAACAATCTGCATATTGATTCACCAAGAATAATATTTCTTAAATGCCCTATATGAAATTCTTTGTGCGTATTAGGATGAGCAAACTCAACTAATATTTTTTTATTCCCTAACCTCTCAGACTTACCGTACTCTTCTTTCACTCTAATGATATAAATCATTAGAGTGATAAGATAATTTCTAGAAAGCCAGAAGTTTATGAATCCAGGCGGCCAAACCTCGATTTGGCTGCAATGATTAATGATTAAGGATGAATTATTAAGTTTTTCTACAATCGCTTCAGCTAATTTTAAGATCGTTGCATATTTTTTATCTTTTATCCTTAGTCCTTTATCCTTAAACAAAATCATTGCCACATTTGTCGAATAATCTCCATGTCTCTGGTTGGAAGGATGCGAAAGCTTGGGAACAATTTCCAAGCCTGTCAAATCTTTTATAGCCTTTTGAAGAATTAATTCAATCTGCTGCTTAACACTTTCCATATTTCTTTTATCCAGCACCGAGTCGGTGCTGGATTTATTTTACCATATTGTAAATTAGAATATTGATTTCAATATTTACTCATTTTCAAAATCTACTTTTGAGCCTGATATTGCTAAAAGATGTATGGTTTGATATAATTGCTATTGTGGAAAAAATAGAGTCTTGTTATAAACCAGATATAAAAGATATAACAAGACACCAAAGCTCAGCAGACATAATACCACGACTTATCGACCCAACAAAGACAAAAAAAGAGGATTGGTTTTCCTATTGGAAAACTCCAAATCTTACAAAGGAGTTCCCGTTTCCAAACATAGTATTAGACCTTCTTTCTTACAAAGCTCAATTCCTAGAGGAAACGAAAACCTCATTTGGATTAGCCTTAAATTCACTTATGCAAATACCTTGGAAAGGCAAAGACGGATTGATAGGAACGACAACGTTTACAGTAAACGACGAGAAGAAATGGCAGCATACAGCTCTAACTCGCAAAATTCGGTTAGACAAAGAACCCTTAATAAGGCTTGCAATCGGATCTCTAATTATGTGGGGACTAAACCTTAAGGAACAAAATACAATATTACAATCTTACTTTAATCTAAAAGCACTAAACACAATTACAACCAAGATAGAGAGCTTTCGCACTAATGTTTTTCAACTTATGGCAATAAAGAATTCTTTTAGGCAATGGGTGCTAGACAATAAGCTTGATTATAATAACGATTTTAAATGGGATAAAGATGTACCCCTGTTAGGATTAAACCTAATACCTCTTAGAGATTCAACTAACCATAAAAACAATAATAATGTGCCTACAGAATTAAACGCTATTGATACTTATCCGCCTTCAGTCATTGAAACATTTTTAACATGGATATTAGAAAATGCAGAGAGGTTCGGAAGTGGTAGCATTCAGGAATTAATCAGTCAGGTTGAAGAAAATATGAGTAAAAGGGATCATTTTAAATCTAATTCTGATTTAGTTAATAGAATGAACGAAAGAATAAATCAATTAAAAAAACTTTCAATATTGTAAATTAGAATATTGATTGCAATATTTACTCATTGTCAAAATTTACTTTTAAGGCTGATGTTGTTGTAAGAGTTATGCTTTGATATATTTAGTCGATCGCTAAGTAATTTGCATAATCTTTTAAAAATCCTTAAAATGCTTTTGTGTCAAAAGAGTTAGAGTATTTAGTTCAGTTAGAAAGCCTAGGGGTTGGGGCTTGGTGGCTACAGATTGGAAACAAGCTGAAACCAGACGGCGAAAAACACTATTGGAATTTAATGCGTATTATCGCAACAGGTCAAGAGACTTCTCTATCAGAACATATTCGCATTTTAGACGGATACGACTATAGATCTAATATTAAGGGCTTAGAACATCTACAAAGACTAAATGGTAGAAACACTCTTGTGCTTGGCAACCATTCGCATCTTGGCCCACTTGAGGGATACGGAGAAATGCTTTTGACAAGTTATTGTGTAAAAAAAGCTACAGGGAAAGAGATCAAATGGGTTCGCGGCCGCGGTAAGAGTCTTAAAGAGAATGCAAGACAATTAGTAGACAGAAGCTTAGGCACTATTCCCGTTTATGACGACAGCATTAGAGGTCCTATATTAATTTTTAAGGCGTTTGATGCTAATGAAAGTGTCGGACTATATCCAGAGGGAGATAACTCGATAGTTCTGCGACAAGCCAAACTAACTGCTGGAAACCTTGTATTGAAAACTCTTGGAAAGAATATTCCCGTTTTTTGTGCTTCAACATGGTTTGAAAACAACACCTTTTTTGCCACTTTTGCCCCTCTTCTTGATGAGAAAAAATATAAAGAGATTCAGAATACAAAACTACGAAAGGAAGAAAAAGACATAATTAAAGAAAAAATAATCAATTATGCAATGGCAAGAATTGCTCAGAATTTACCAGAAGAAAAACGAGGCTATTATCGCGACTTCCAAAAATTTATTGACGCTTTTGAAGCCATCTAACTGACTCTTGCATTTTGCTTAAATTCTTGGTAATTTTATCATATATGAAGATTCTTATCGTCGATGACGACGAAGCATTAAGTCAAGTTCTTAGCACTGTATTTAAAGAAAATGGGTTGGATACTGTTTTGGCAGCAAACGGAAAAACTGCTATTGATAAGGCAAAAACCGAAAAAGTAGACCTCATTCTTCTTGACCAAATTCTTCCAGATATCTCTGGCAACGAAATATTAAAAATTCTTAAATTAGATCCAGCAACTCAAAATATTCCAGTTATAATTCTTTCCAATTTTAGCCAGGAAGAACTGGTTAAAGAAGCAATAAATAACGGTGCAAAAGATTACGTTTTTAAGTATCAAGTAGAACCCATTGACTTAGTAAACAAAGTAAAAAGTACTTTAAAGATAACCTAAACTGCTTAAATGGACTCACAATCATTACTTTTCCAAGCAACAGCATTCTTTTTCGGATTTTTAGCAATAATTATAATTCTAATAGAGAGTCACAAAAGAGAAAAGCATAAGTTAACTGCTAAGAAAACTCTTGCCGATTTAAAAGAAGATTTCACAAATATGATTGTCCATGAATTGCGGGCTCCTCTTATTTCTATCAAAGATTCATCCGAACTTATAATCTCGGATAAATACAATCTTGATGAAAAAGAAAAGAAACAGTTCTTAGAAATTATTAACCAACAGTCTAAATTACTGCTTGATCAGGTTGGTTCTATATTAGATTCGGCAAAGTTAGGATCTGGAAAATTCACCCTTACAAGAATCCAAGATGATCTTGGCAAAATTATCAAGGAGCAAATAAAAATATTTCTACCCCAAGCTACAAAAAAACACATTTCTTTAACTTCAAGCATTCCTTCTTCTCTACCAAAGATATCAATCGACTCAATACGTATAGGTCAGGTAATGAACAATCTTCTTTCTAATAGTATTAAATTTACTCAAGAAGGTGGCACTCTCCAAGTTGTTATATACTATAATCCTAACAAAAACAAATTTATAACTGTTTCTGTAACCGATACTGGGATTGGCATTCCCAAAGAGTTTCAAAAAGACTTATTTTCTAAATTTGCTCAAGCAAATGATACACCTCAAAAACTTGCAAAACAAGGCACAGGGCTTGGGCTATATGTGGTTAAGGGCATAGTTGAGGCACACGGTGGAACTGTATCTTTAGAATCAACTCCTGCAAAAGGAACAACCATATCTTTCACTTTGCCTGTTATTTTACAACCCAACTGAAACCATCGCTGGCAATTTCGATTTCGCCTTGCTCGTCTGTCCTTAATATCTTAATATCTTTGCGCCTTAGTATCTCAATTGTTTCTGGTTGCGGATGAGCATATCTATTATGCTTCCCGACTGATATAACCGCCAACCTTGGAGATGTTCTCTCTATAAACTCCTCATCAAGACCAGTTCTTGATCCATGATGAGGAACTTGTAAAATCGAAATTTTACCCTGAGCGAGCGAAACGAGTCGAAGGGCTTCTTTTAATTCTTGCTGCTGGCTGTCTGCTGTTAACAAAGCAGAAAAACTTTTAAATTTAACAAGGCTTTCTATATTAGCAAATTCATTTTTTTCTCCAATTAACCCTTGAGGACTTGTTTTTGCAAGAAATTCGCGACTTGGACCAACTATATTAATCGTTACTCCATCTTTAAATATAAATCTATCTCCTAAGTATACAAAAACGATCTTAATATGCTGCTCTTTTAAACTTTCTAAAAGTGCTCTAAATCCAGATGTATTATTTTTTAAATCCAAAGTTGCAAAAGACAAAATTTTATAATTTTTCAAAACACTTAAGAATCCATTCGAATGATCTGCATGTGGATGAGTAAGAATTGCAAGCTCTATTGTTTTATCCCAAAAAGGCATATGGGATGACAAGCAATCAAGAACTAAATTGTTGGGTCCAGAATCTATTAATATGTCCTTTCCACTTGGAGTTCGAATAAAAATAGCATCTCCTTGGCCAACGTCGCAAAATACAATATGGATCCTTCCATCATTTAAACTGGCACTTTGGTACAAAAAAATTCCAACCAATAAAATAGATAAT
The DNA here is from genome assembly GCA_038062115.1 of Patescibacteria group bacterium. GTDB lineage: Bacteria > Patescibacteriota > Microgenomatia > Levybacterales > UBA12049 > JBBTXS01. The sequence goes on along the minus strand of JBBTXS010000017.1, from coordinate 12,677 downwards.
GCAAACCCAATAATAATCTTTTTCATAACTTAATATTTCTTTTAAAACTAGTTACTAATGAAGCAAGAAGCATGTAATACCCAACAGCAAGTTGCCATGGAAATTGATTAAACTTAATAGTTTCTCTAAATCCTCCAAAAATCTCAACCATTTTTTGGAAATAAAATAAAAGAGGAATTGATAGATATAAAATGGCTTTACCAATAGGCTCGACAATTATCCCAACTATTGCTGCAAATCCACCAAGTATCATAAGCGGGAGGATAGTCCATAAAACTAAAGCGTTTGCAGCTATGGACCAAATTGAATATATGCCAAAATTAGTAAGAATTATAGGAAGAGTTGCTAATTGCGCAACAATCGTGGTTGATATTTCCTCTCCAATTATGGATCTTTTTATAAACTTTTGTGCTATTTTATCACTCTCAAAAATTGGGCGTAAATAAAAAAGTCCAAAAGTTGCAAAGAAAGATAATTGAAAGCCAACATCAAAAATAAGCAAGGGGCTAAAGTATAGCATTGTAAATCCAGCCAAAAATAATCCGTAAGCGCCCAAACTTTGCCTTCCTAAAATTTGTGAAGTATAAACCAATATTCCCATTATAGAGGCACGTATAATTGATGGCTCAAGTCCAGACAAAATAGCGTAAAAAATAATTACTAAAATACTTGCTAAAATAGCAATTTGACGCCTTAAGAAAAATGTAAAGATAGAGCTAGAAAAAGCTCCAACCATTGATACATTCATTCCAGATGCAGCAACAACATGCAAAACTCCAGAGGCTCTAAGAGTATCAACAAAATCTTTTGGCATGGACTCTTTTATTCCAAACACAATCCCTAGCATTAGACCAGAAGAAGGCTGCGGAAGGGTTTTGGCAAACAACAAAATTATATTTTGGCGGATAGAAGTTATAAATGATAATAAGGCATTTTTGTCCTTTTTTACAGCCTCAATTTTGGGAAAATACATTATCGTTATAGTCCGTTTATTGCCTAGCGTTTTAATCTTTATTTTGCCAGAAATACGCACGGTGTCTTGATAATAAAATTTTGGGTACAGAGTAGTTCTTATTAGAATTTTATCAGTTGTGCCTAAATTAGCAGACAATATTTGATAATTGCCAAAAATCTTTGGTTCTGAAAAAAGAGTTGTCTTAAAATCTATATATTGACCATCTGTATAATGAGGCTGAGATTGATAGAAGAAGAAAAAACGAAGAGCAAGAATTACTAACAATACAATAAATATTGGGACTATTTTGAGCTTATTCACTACCCTCCTAATCCACCCCAAGGGTGTACGTACTAGTAGACTATTATTTTCTCCTTTATCTGCTCAAACACTTTATTGCCTACCACCTTCTTAGAAACAAGATCATTAATTGTTGCGTAAGGTCTATTGTCAATTATTTTTTGCGCTGTAACAAGACCTACTCCAGACAATCCATCTAATTCATTAATGCTGGCAGTATTAATATTTATTTGGCTTTTTGACTGGTTTTCTCCAATTCTTTTTGATGCTTGCACATTTTCCCCTTTTTTTGGCACATAAATTTTTGCTGCATCAGTTAACTTTTGCGACAAGTTAAGATTTTTATAAACCCATTCTCTATCTGCAGAATCTGATAATCCTCCCGCTATAACAAAAGCATCTTGAAGTCTTGAGTCAGAAGAAAGATTATAAACTCCGGGTCTTAAAACTTGACCCTCTATGTCAATTGTTATTTGGCCAGGATTTTCTGAACCCTGCTCTTTTCCCGCTTCAAAAACAATTTCGTTTGAAGACGATTGGTCTCTACCAATTAATACTATCAAACCATAACTAAAGAATATCAAACCCAACAAACCTAAGGCTATCGAAAGAATATTTTGTTTTATAAATGGGGAGTATTTTCCAAAAAGGTTTTGTATATCCATGAGATGAATTTAAAATGTTTAAAATTACAATTTTCAAATTAAAAATTGAAAATTATTCGGTCACAAAATTTATAACCTTCCCTTCCACATACACAACCTTCTTTATTAACTTCCCTTCAATATATTTCTTCACTCTTTCACTTTGCTTGGCTTTTTTCTCGATTAAATTCTGAATTCTGAATTCTGAATTCTGAATTATTATCGTATCCCTCACCTTTCCATTCACCTGAACCACAATTGTTGTCTTACTCTCTTCTAAAAATTTAGGATCAAACTTTGGCCAAGGCTGAGCGTGAATTGAAATATCTTTTATGTTATTCTGAGTCTGTCGGCTGACGGACGAAGAGTCTCCCACAGATACGGGACTTGCATTCGCAAGAGATCCTTCGCTAACGCTCAGGATGACATTATGGTAGAGCTCTTCCGTTACGTGTGGCGCAAAAGGCGCAAGCAACTTCAAAAACGTCTCCGCCTCCTCTTTCGTCAATTCTGAGTTCTTAGTTCTAAGTTCTAAGTTTAGATAGTTGTACCATTCCATCATCGCAGCAATAGCAGTATTGTATCTCAGCGCTTCGATATCCTCGGTTACTTTCTTAATAGTTTTGTTCATAAACTTCCTTCGTTCGTCTGAAATTGGAAATTGGAAATTGGAAATTGGAAATTGATTTATCAAACGCCAGAGGCGTTTGATAAATCTGTGCATTCCCTCAACGCCTGTATCATAAAAATCTCCGCCTCCATCAAATGGCCCCAAAAACATTAAGTAACAACGCAATGTATCTGCTCCATATTTTTTTATATATTCGTCTGGTGTCACAACGTTTCCTTTGCTTTTACTCATCTTTGCGCCTTCTTTAATTAAAAGTCCATGCGCATAAAAACGGCTAAATGGTTCTTCAAAAGATATAAATCCTAAATCATATAGCGCCATCGTTATAAACCGCGAATACAGAAGGTGTAGCACTGAATGTTCTGCTCCGCCAATGTATATTGCGACCGGCAACCATTTTTTTACCCGTTTTATATCAAAAGCACTACTTTCTATATCATTTGAAGTATAGCGGAAGAAGTACCAGGCGCTATCTAGAAACGTATCAGAAACATCTGTTTCTCTTTTTGCTTTACCTTTACAGTTTGGACAAGTAGCATTTACAAAGCTTTCTACAGATGCCAATGGAGATTTTCCAGTGCCTGTCGGTTTCCAATTTTTGACATCTGGAAGTAAAACTGGTAGACCATCTTCTGGCACTGGCTGCCATTTACATCTCTTACAATAAATCATCGGAATCGGCGGGCCCCAATAACGTTGGCGCGAAATTAGCCAGTCGCGAAGATGATAAGTAACTTCTCTTTCCCCTAGACCTTTATTTTCAAGCCAAGTTATTACTTTTCCAACATCTTGCGGAGTTTTCCAACCATTCCATTTGTTAGAGTTTACAATTGTTCCCTCGCCCGTATAAACTTCCACCTCTTTTTTGTCATTGCGAGCGACCGAAGGGAGCGTGGCAATCTTTGCTGACTGAGATTGCTTCGTCGTTTCACTCCTCGCAATGACATTTTTAATAGTCAATTTATAATGTTTGGCAAATTCATAGTCTCGACTATCGTGCCCTGGTACTGCCATAATCGCTCCGGTACCATATCCCATCAAAACATAATCCGCAATCCAGATCGGAATCTTCTCATTGTTTACTGGATTTATCCCATACAAACCAGAAAATATCCCAGTCTTTTCTTTCCCTTCGGCTATTCTTTCTTGCTCAGTCTTCTTCTTAGCTTTATCCACGTATCTTTTTAGTTCGTCTAACTTTGAATTTTGAATTTTGAATTTTGAATTTAGGAGCGAAGCGACGATTGGGTGTTCTGGAGAAAGAACTAAAAATGTTGCTCCATACAAAGTATCATGCCTAGTGGTAAATACTTCAATTTTATGTTGATTGTCATTTCGAGCGGAGCGAGAAATCCCAATGGGATCCTCACGGTCGCTTCGCTCCCTCAGGATGACAGGAAAAGAGATTCTGGCTCCTTCCGACTTCCCAATCCACTGCCTCTGTGCAATCTTCACCTTCTCGCTCCAATCCAGTTTAGCGAGATTCGTGAGTAATCTGTTCGCGTAGTTAGTGATTTTCAAAAACCACTGCTCTAATTCTCTTTTCTCAACCCCTGTACCACACCGCTCACAAACTGCTATCTCCTCGTCTAATTGTGACTTTTGAGTTGTAGTTTTGAGTTTTTTTATAACCTGTTCATCGGCAAGGACAGTTTTACACGAAGGGCAAAAACTAACTGGGGCTTTTTTTCTATAAGCCAACCCAGCTTTAAAAAGCTGAATAAATAACCATTGAGTCCATTTGTAGTATTTTGGGTCATAAGTTTCAAGTCTTCTTATCCAATCAAATCCATTTCCTGTTGCATGAAGCTGGCGATAAAAGTTCCACTCGCTCACTTTAGCTTGCTCTTTTGGATGACGGCCAACTTTGATCGCGTAGTTTTCTGAGTGAATTCCAAACCCATCAAGCCCAATCGGCTCAAATACGTCAAATCCTTGCATGCGCATAAATCTGCCATAAACGTCAGCTCCTGTAAACGCATACATATTCCCAACATGCATGCCCTCGGCCGATGGATAAGGAAACATCATGAGATTATAGAATGGTTTTTTTGCAGTATCCAAATTAGGACTATAAATCGCATTCCTCTCCCATATCTTCTGCCATTTTTCTTCTATTTTGTTAGGCTGATACTGAGGAATTTTTAATTCTGGTTTTTTAATTTTCATTAAAATTATATGGTTTAAGTATAGCATACTGTTGCTTCCAATTAATTGCAAGTTGCGTTTTTAAATGAAATTATTTACTATTATTCTATGCGGCTTTTCAAACAGTCTTTTGTTTTAATTTTATCTTTTCTGTTAATCTTTCTTTGGCAGCAGAGTCCTTTTTCAGAATCAAACTATATAGCACCATCTCTTGGAATCTTAGTATTCTTTTACTTTATGCTTTCTCGAAAGAAGAAAAAACCAGAGGGAGCATGGAGCGAAATAGGTGGAGTTTTTATTATAAATACTCTCATCCTTATACTTATCTTTTCAACCGGTGGAATTCACTCAACTCTTTTCTTCCTTTTATATTTTTTAGTTTTTGGCATCTCGTTTATTTTTGAACCAGCAATTGTTTTTCTTTTTGCAATTGGAATTGTACTTATTTTTTTGCAACAAGCATTAAAAGACGATGTAATGGGGAATTTTATTAGGCTCGTATCGATTTTTATAATTTCTCCCATTGCTTTTTTCTTTGGAAAAGGATACGCAAAACACAACGAACAGGAAAATAGGATTGAAAAAATCGAAGAAAACCTAGAAGAGGTAATAGAAGACGAAAAACAGAATCTAAAAGAAAAGTCCGTGAGTAAGTTAAATGAGGCTTTAAGAGAAACTGAAACCCTTCGAGAAGAAATAGAATAAACTTACAATTTACAATTTGACCCGTGACCTCGGAAATTCAATGAAAATTGAAAACTTAAAATTAAAAATTTTCCTTTTACTATTTACTATTTACTATTTACTATTTACCCCTCACCATTATGGTGAGGGGTTTACTGTCCCAACAATAAACGCTCAAACTATGTCAAACTCTAACTATAAACTAAAAACTAATATTATCTTAAACCCAAACAAAGACTCAAGCAACAACAAAGCAAGCTCAAACAATATTAAACCCAACATCTTTGTTGGACCAAATTACAAAGTTGTATCCGGCTTCCAACACGACCCTTCCTCATCTACAAAACAATTTATTTTTTCTATCTCCCAAACCCTTATTGATTATGGCATTTTATCTGCAACAAACCCAGTTAGCCGAACAAGCATACTAAGTGTTTACAATAACTTTACTAATGGTTACAGTGTTGCTGCATCTGAAAATCATGAGCTATATAACCAAACCTCTGGATCAACAATCCCCAACACAACCTGCGATACTGGAACCTGCTCCAAGCTTTACCCTGCCCCATGGAATAACGTCCTTACTTATGGCTTTGGCTATAGATGCGATAATATGTCTGATATAACCGTATGCTCGAATGATTTTTATGATTCAAAATATTACAAACAATTTCCAAACATATCAAATTCGCAAAAACCGCAGGTATTAATGGAGGGCTTCAATATTGGCGACAATAAAGCTAGAATTACCTATAAAATCAATATTTCTGGCACTCAACCAATAGGCTTTTACAGCAACACAATTACTTTTGTTGCAACGCCAAATTTTTGAAAAAAAGATAATAAGAAATTAAGATATTAAGGCACGAGTTTCGCACATTTGTCATTCCGTGCTTGACACGGAATCCATATAAATAAATTATTGGTATAGATTCCCGCTTTCGCGGGAATGACATGTAGGTATTCTACTAGAACTGCGAAACTCGTATAAGGTATAAATAATTATGAGATTTGTCTTCTTTTTCTCTAGAATAATTAAAAAAATATTCATTTTTATAATTGGAGGCTTCCTTATTTTCTTAATATCTCAATATCTTAATATCTCAATTGTCCTAGCGGGAGCATCGAGTCTTTCTCTTAGTATTTCTCCGCCTATCATTCAAGTCACTGCTCAAGCACCTGCAAATATCAAAACTCCAATAATAATACAAAACCTAGAAGATGAATCCATTGAATTAGATATTATATTTAAACCCTTCGCTGCTTCGGAAAGTAAAAATGAAGATTCCCTAATATTTGAGAAAGTTCAAATTCTTGACGCAAACAATCCCATACAATCTCTCACTTTATCCCCTAAGCAAGAAAAAAAACTTTTTCTTAAAATTGATATTCCAAAAAATGAAACAGATTCAGAATATTACTTTTCTATTCAATTTATATCAAAATCTAGAGCTTTAAATGATAATTTAAACTATTCACAAATTTTGGGCGGAGTTGCCATGAATGTTCTTCTTTCAATAGGAAAACAAAATGCAAAGGCAGTTTTGCAAGAGTTTTCGGCGCCTTTATTTTTAGAAAAAGGTCCTATTACATTCACTCTTAAAATCAAAAACACTGGCAGTCACTTTATAGCTCCCCAAGGAGTAATCGTTATAAAGAATATGTTTGGAAAAATAGTTGGGAAAATAGACCTCTTGCCTATGAATATTTTAAAAGATTCAACACGATCTATAAAGCCTTTCTGGAATGAATCTTTCTTATTGGGAGTATATACCGCCAATTTAAATATTTCTTTATCTCCGCAAGGCCCAATTTTTACAAAATCTATGTCTTTCTTTGCAATACCCACCCAAGCAATAATAGCCGTCTTAGCTTCTCTAATTATTGTCCTATTAATTTACAATCGAATCAAAAAAAGATTTTAATTGACTTATCAAGCTAAATACTGGTTATAATTTTCTTGTCACTTACCTATTCTAATTGCCAAATAGGGTCATTTAAAACGTGATGTATTTAGATACATACTCCCATTCTTTTTAAAATACGAATATTAAGCGAATTTTAAAGTCTTTTATATTTTTCACATCTTTTTTGTATTTTTCACATATTTTCACGATAGCTAAAAGTATGAAATTAATAATTCAATAGATATCATAATATATCATTCAACTTACTCTAGGGTATTGACATTTATATCTAAAGTCGCATATTCTATATTATAGTCTACGTCACACAACAATATGTAACTAAAACAATAAATGAGTTGTATAATCTGTATAATTTCGAGGCTAGAAAAGAGTTTTCACAACATAGAGTTCGGTAAACCCCGCACCCACGACCTAACTCGGGCATTAGGGTTTCGTGGCGTATCTTCACGAACCCACGCTCTGACCCCGATTCTATCGGGGCTGACGAGCGAGACTTGTGGTACGGGGTAAACTAAAAAAATGGATTTCTTAAAACTGTTTGTTGAATATTTATCTTCGCAAAAAAACAATGCCTCAAAGGCAACGATTAAAAATTACCGTGCCGATGTAGGAAAATTTATAAGATGGTTTGAAACCGAATTTCGCAAACCATTCAATTCAAAAGATATAACGCCTCAACTAATAGAAGTTTATAAAAAATCAAGAGTCCAATATCTCTCCTCTTCTCAAGAAAAACTCTCCCCACGCTCTTTAGAAAGACACTTATCAAGCCTTAGAAAGTTTTTACATTTCTTAAAAATAGAAGGAATAATTTCTAAAAACCCGTTCGAAACAATAAGCAATTCTTTAAAAAATGCATCCTTAAACAAAGATAAATGGCATCTAAATCAATTTAAAAATTATCTGTATATATATAACTCAGCGCATCTTACTATAAAAAACTATACCATTGATGTCAAACAGTTTTTTTGTTGGTTAGAACAAGTAACTGGAATAAATAATGCATGGGATGTTAGGAAAAGGAATGTTTTCGAAAAAGTCAACCCAATGTTGATCAACGAGTATAAAGAAAGGCTTCTTGCCCAAAACTTCTCTCCAAAAACTATTAACCGAAAATTATCGTCTCTTAGAAAATACTTAGCCTGGGCACAAGAAGAAAAGTTAATAAAATCTGAGTGGCAAGATCTACAAATTAAAAACGAGAAGTTAGAAACTAGAGTCGTACAGCCTTTACAGGATTTACGACGTCATGCTGTCCGTCAGCTCACGGATTCAGCATCTCCTAATATTCCTGAAATTAATTCAGGACAGCCTCTAAAATCGAAGATCTTGAATCCCCTGGCCGTAACTCCTACAAGATATTCGCGTCTTCCACCACTAAGACTATTACAAAAAACTACAAATGGTGTCATTTTTATCCTGGATAGCCTCCTCGTACTCCCACTTGCAAAAGCAATTGAACAAGCTAAGTACCTTTTCTGGAACATAAAAGGCAAACCGGTCTTCAATCAAATATCAAGTAAATCACAGGATAGACAAGGCAATAAAAGCAATAAGGGCCTAATTGAAAATTATCACAAAGCTATGTATGCTCCTCTTTTTATATCTACTGCCTATTTTCCTTTGCATAAAAAAGTCTGGCATCATGTTCGCCATACTAGACCAAAATGGTATAAAAGATATCATTCATATGCAGTCGTTCATTACTTGCATTTTGCAATTCTTGTTATATTAATGTCGGCAATTGGATTTGCTCTATATAATGAGTTTGTAACTTCAGCGCAAGGCAAAGGAGAAGCAAATGCTTTCCAAAATTCTCAGCCTCGTATTCTTGCATTCAAGGGCCGGCTGACTGATTCGTTGGATAATCCAATTATAAATGCAAACACTCCCCTTCGCATAAGCTTATATAATCATCAAACAGCTAGTGACTCTGCATTACTTTGGCAAGAAGTAGTATCTGTAAATCCCAATAAGGATGGTGTGTTTGAAACAGAGCTTGGCAGAAAGACCCCGCTCCCGCAAAGCCTATTTTTTCAAAATGCTTCTTTGTGGCTTGGGATTAGCATTGGAGAGGAAGCAGAACTTACTCCCCGTCAACAAATTGCCACAGTATCTTTCGTAGTTAATGCACAAACTTTACAAGGCTTGCTGCCTATAACTAACGAAGATGCAGAATCACGAAACGTAATACTTGCACTTGACTCATCTGGAAATCTAAATATAGGAGGATCTGCAACTCCAGTCTTCCAAGCCTCTGGTGGACAATTTACATTATCGGGAAAAGTCTTGCTTTTAACTACGGCCTTTGAATCTAACAGTGACGTAATAATTAGCCCGGATGGTTTTGGGAAAATAGATTTAAACAAACCATTACAAAATACATCAAACAATAATAATATACCCACTGCCATAGGCGCAGTAGAAGTTGATGATTTATTCGCAGTTTTGGCAACAAGCAGCGCACAATCAGCTCTTACTATAAATCAGGATTCAACAGGTCCAATTATTAGCGCATCGAGTAGTGGAACTGCTAAATTTACGATCGAAAACCGCGGGAATATAATTTCTGCAAAAGGTGCAAATTGGCAACCAGATCTTGACTCTGCCAATGGACTAAATATTGCAAGTTCTTCTGGTATTCCCTTTGTAACGTTTGACACTCTAAGCGCAAGCGTTGGAATAGGAACTGTTATTCCACAAACTTCACTTGATGTAATTGGAACCTTTAGAGCTTCTGGAGATATCACATTATCTAAATTTGTATCAGATGGCGGTATTCTATATACTAATGCATCAGGAATAGTTGCGCAAATTACCTCTGGAACATCAACGCAGTGTCTTTTGGGCGGTACGATTCCAAAATTTGGAACTTGTCCCTCGGCAAAAAATGAGAACTTTGTAAGCGAAGGTAATGGAGACTTTTTAGTTGGCGGACAATCAAGATCATCTGCTAAATTTGCCTTTATTAATGTTAACTCCGGCAGACCAACCGCTTCAATCTCTGGCAATATAGTGCTTGACGCAGCAGGAAACATTCAAACCACCAAACTTCAAAGTTTAACAATTGGAGGATTAACTACTGGAGGAATTGCGTTATCCCCCGGCTCCACCTCCCCATCTTTGTTTGCCTCAACTGGCGGAAACATTGGCATTGGTACAACAGTACCCTTATTTAAACTTGATATACAAGATAGTAAGTCTGCCAGTTCCGCCGCACAAATTTTTAACACAAATAATAGTACTGATGCAGATGGATTAATAGTAAAACTTGCTGCAACTACAATGGGAACTGGCTGCAACACTGGAGGAGCTTGTAACGAATTTATAACATTCCTCAACGGTAATGGTGTAAAGATGGGAAAGATTCATGCAGTTAACGACACAACCCTTCAGTATAAAACAAGTGGAAGCGACTTTGCTGAATACTTTACAAAAGAAAATCCTACTCAAGAATTTACTCCTGGTACTCTTGTTTGCCTATCTTCTAATAATGGCGTAGTAAAGTGTAGTAAGAATAACAATAATATTGTAGGCGTAGTATCTGACCAAGCAGGGTTTGTAGGAGGAGAAGAAGGTCCTAACAAAGTAATGGTTGGGCTCTTAGGTCAAGTACCTATTTTTGTATCAACCGAAAGTGGACAGATACAACCAGGAGATCCTCTTACCTCCTCTTCTCTCCCTGGTGTTGCCATTAAGGCAATAAATGCAGGACAGATTATCGGAAAGGCTTTAGAGGCTTTTGATGGAACAAAGGAAACGTTTGGGAAAATACGAGTTTATGTCAATGTGAGCTGGTTTAATCCAGATATTTATATTGCCTCGACAGGAAAACTTGAACGAGTGAATCAAGAATCAGGAATAATGAATAATGGAATTATACCTTCGCCCATGATTCATGATTCATTATTCATAATTCAAGACGCGCTTGGCAAAGCAATAGAAAAAATAGGAACCTTTTCCAATGCTGTAATTGCCAATCTTGAAGCAGGATTTATAAAAGCAGAAGAAATAACAACAAACTCTATCTCTATAACAACTGAATCAGTAACTATAGCTGGAATAAATATAAAAGATTATGTAGCACAAACTGTATCAAAAACTCTCAACTCTAACCGGATTATTTCTCCGATCGCCAAGATTGATGAAGTTCGTACTAATCTTATCTCTCCCCTTGCCTCTGATTCATTAATAATCCGCCTCGGAGGAGTCCATTCGTCTACCTCCGATGTGAGTACGGAAAGCGGTAAGCTCATTGTAGAAAATGCTTCGGGTATGGCAGTTACAACTATCGACTCTTCAGGCAACGCGAGCTTCTCCGGAACTCTTAGTGGCAAACATTTAGAAGTCAACAACGATGCCACCGTTGGTGGCACACTTCGCGCAAAAAGAATTTTTGCAGAATCAATAGAAGGGCTGGACGCAAAAGTATCAACGCTAACAGCTCAAACAATAGACGCTAAGATATTAAGATATGAAGATATTAAGGAAAAAGGGAAAAAATCGCCTGATATCTTAATATCTCAATATCCTAATATCTCTAACTATTTAAACATAGCAAGCTACTCTGCAAGTTTTGGAAACTTAAGCGCAACTACCGCAACTTTCATTAATGGACTCATGTCCTTTGGGCCAACAAGCCTTGCCGAAACTTCAATCGCAGGTTTACTATCTATTCAAGGAACTCTAATATTGGCCGATAACTCTATTAATGTATTGGGAAATGACCTTCAGCTTCAACCATTAAGACAAGGGGGGATTTCTTTTCTTGCGGGTTTAGTTAAAATAGATCAGAATGGTAATCTTAAAATCCAAGGAAACTCAGAATTTGCAAAAGATGTTGAGGTAAAAGGCAATCTTGTTGCATCCGGTAGCGGAACGTTTAGTAAGATTAACTTGAGTCTTGTTCAACCTGCCCAAGCCCTATCTCAAACCGAAATAATCGCAACTGGATCCGCTGGAGTCGCAGCAATTAAAGCTCATCAAATAGAGGTTACAATTATAAACAAATTAATAACCGGTAGCTCCCTTATTTACATAACCCCAGTTGGCAGTCCAAGCGCACAATCTCCATTTCTAATGCGACAAACTTTGGGGGAATCATTTACAGTTGGTATCCAAAGACCAAACCAACAAGACACCCTATTTAATTGGCTTATAGTAAACTAATATTCTCTGACCTTACCCCACTTGGTGGCTGTCATTGCGAGGAGACCCGCAAAGCGGGGCGACGTGGCAATCCCATTGTGAAAAAAGAGATTGCTTCTCCGTCAGCTGACGGATCGCAATGACATAAGTAATTTGAAGCTAAACTGGGGTAATATCAGTAATATTCTCCCCTTGACAACCCTTTTCCCCTGTGCCTATACTTATTAACAGCTATTAAC
>JBBTXS010000016.1:0-20291 GCA_038062115.1 Patescibacteria group bacterium | reverse complement strand
CTGGGTCAGCAGATTCTACAAAATTTAGAGCTTCGTCAACTTTTCTAAAGATCTGGGTTCGTGGATGGGGGATGTTATGCCGTTCTTCAAATCCAGCAGCCCATGCTTTACTTGCCTCAAGAAGAGAAGCTTTTTGTGTCACACCGAATAGCGGAAGGCCACCTTCGTCAAATTGATCTCTAATGCCTTTTGCAAGCGGCTCCTCTGGACCAACAATAGTAAGACCAATTTCGTTATCTGCTGCAAACGCTGCTAACCTATTAATTTCTTCTGCTCCGATGGGAATATTTTCCCCCAACTTTTCTGTACCAGCATTTCCTGGGGCAAAATATATTTTTCTGACTAAAGGAGATTCTTTTATCTTCAAACCAATAGCAGCTTCTCTTGCGCCTTTACCAACAACTAAAACATCTGTTAAAACTTCTTTAGGCATATTTATGAAGATCGCCTCAATCTTTACCCCATATTAACAAATAAATCCAGCACCTTTCAAGAGGTGCTGGATAAATACCAAAAAGCAATAAGAATTACAAAGAAGTTATCCCTTGTAAATGTCTTTTCTATGACCGAGAGCAAGCACAACTATTGTTTGGTCTTCTATGTCAAAAATTACCCTGTAATCTCTAACTCTAAACCTATATTGCCCTATCTCATAATTGATTAAGCTCTCGGCAAATTTTAAAGGTTTCCCTGAAGCTACAAAATAGTCCAACTTTTTAACTATTCTTTTTTGTGTTTCTGGAGTAAGTTTATTAAAATCTTTGAGCGCCTCAGCGGTAAATTCCCAACTATACATTTACTTTAGTCCCGCCCATCTTTCTTATAGAATCAGCCTTAATTCTCTTTTTTGAAGATCTTGATCGTGCAATTTTTCTTCTAAAATTAGGTGAAGATAGCGCTTCTAAATCTTCGACCAGTGATCCCCACATCCCCTTAGGTATCAAAACGCCAAGTGGCTGGTCATTCCTTAACACTGTATAAAAATTACCATCTTTCTCAGCCTCTGTAAAAAGATTAGTCAGTCCTGCTTGAGCTTTTTGAATGTTAGCAAACTTCTCGTCAGCAATTAACTGTTTGATCATAATAACAGAATTATTACATGGTTACATAATGTTGTCAAGTGCGAACACCGCCGCTCTTGGGATCATCCGTCGGAATCCAAAAATGTGAAAGGTAACGATTTTCATTTACTAAATTTCTCTCTATAAAATTCTATGCTTCTTTCTACTGCCTGCGACCAGCCGTTGGGCATTAGATTGTGATCTCCATCAGGATAAGTAAAATATTCGACCTCTTTTTTAAGTTTTGAAAGTGAATCTACTAACTCATCTGACCATTTTTTAGGCACTGCATCGTCGTTTTCTCCCTGATGGATTTGCATTGGCGCATTTATCCAATCAAAATAATTAGTTAGGGAATATAATTCCACGTCGTAATCTTTCTCAAAATTAGCCAAAACTTTTCTAAGCGCTTTGCCGCGATCGTCAAATTCATCTGTGTAATATAAAATCGAATACGGAAATGGTTTTGAAACTGGCGCCCATAAAACTGTTGGATAATTCTTGCCGCTAATTTCTAACACCGATAAGGCAATTTGTCCCCCGTTGCTGTGCCCCCATATACCTACCTTTAAAGTATCTGCTTTTATTTTTCCAGAATAACTTGCATCAAGTCCTCTATTAAGATTAACAAGCGAGGACAAAAGAGTAACAACTGTAGTGTAAGTCTGAAACCTTTCCTCCATGGGATTTTTTGATGGTTTATCCGACTCCCCGTATCCTAAAAAATCTGGGGCAAGTGCAATAAAACCATTTGTTGCAAACATCTCCCCTGCCCTTTTCGTACCAATGCCAGTGGTATAATTTTCTTTTGGCACAAACCCTCGAAGCATTACAATTACTGGGTATTCACCCGAACTTTTTGGTACATTTAAAAGTCCGCTTACTTTTTTACCTGATACTTTGTAGTAAAACATTTGAGAAGTGAATTTATCTCCATCTTCCAAAGTTCTTCCAAGAGCAATAGTAGAACCTTTAAATTGTTGTTTTTTTAAGTTTTCAAAAGTATATTTATCAAGAGGTTTTTCTTTTATAATCGCAGGTTTTTCTCCAATAGGGCTTATTACTTTCTGCTTTTGGACAAAAAGATAGAGAGTTATTATAGAAACAACAAGACCCAAGACAAAAACTGTTCTTCCCATAGCTCTAAATCAGCAATAACTATTTTGGGACTGGGACATAATTATTTATTCTATGGGCATCTGGAGGGCTTTGCGTTTTTAGACAGTTCATTACTACACTACTTTTAACTGTATAAGTCGTTCTTGGATAAGGATACTTGCGGCATCAGAGATTTTGACCCCTTTTCTTCTTGCAACTTTCTCCACTGCTTTCTTAGTTTTATCATCCAACCGAATAGGTAATATTTTTGATTTATAAATTGACTTTAGATTTTTTGCAAACTTAACATCAGGCGCTTCTTGCCAGTATCCTGGGAAATCCTCTGTAGAATGAGTATCCCAAAATTCAGCTTCTTCTTCTATGGATTTAAATATTGGTACAGTCTTTATCTTTTTCATTTTCATATCATCCCAGACAAGGTTTTGTATAAAGCTCATTTCATAACCCGTCACTCTGGCTTGTCCAGAGTCTCTAAACACTTGGAGATTCTGGATGCGCCCTTCGCGCTTACCAGAATGACGCAAATAGTTAGGTTTTGAAATGACTTCTAGTCATTGTATTATACTATATTTGTAAATACTTCGGAGTAAGTATTCAGTTCTTCCCAATGTCATTCCCGCGAAAGCCCTGTACCAGACGGTACAGGGCGAAAGCGGGAATCCAGTCTCCAAAATGCTTTTTTAAATAGATTCCCGATCTAGTCGGGAATGACAAGGAAGTCGTTGATAAATCCTGGACAGCTACTAAAAAGAGTTTTTGACTTTCGTCCTCTGCTTTGGAATACTTAAACTATGGAAAACCAAAATGATCCTTCCCAAACATCATCACAATCTACTACTCCCCAACCATCAAATCTTCCATCGCAACCTTTGCCAGAAAATAAACCCCATTCATCTTTTCTTACGAACAGACTATTTTTGATCACTGTAGTTATCCTTATTTTATTCGCCATTGTCTATTCAGGAGTTTATCTAAGTCTTAATTCACAATTGAATAAAATCACAAAACCAAATCCCTCTCCCACAATCTCCTCCCAACCCTCCCCACCCCCCGATCCGACTGAAAATTGGAAAACATATAGAGGAAATGCTTTCTTATTCTCCTACCCTCCTTCTATGAAGCTACTTAACCGAAAAGATTCTATTGCCATAACCTTTAAAGAAAAAGGGACACCAGACGGTTGTGAATTCTGCTATGGGTATGAACTTGATTTCAAATATAACTCTCTTGGATCGAAAAACATTAAAGAGATTGCTGATAATGACGTAAATGATGATAAGAAAAATGGCGCTGAAATAGTTGAGCCACTAAAAAATATAAACATAGCAGGCTACTCGGGCTATACATATGCTAGTGTTTTCCAAATACGAAACGACTTTATATATATTCCCCATAGAATCGGTTACTTTATAAAAATTACAAAACTTGTTAGCGATCCTAATAATTTAGGACACGAAACAACGGTGAACCAAATCCTCCCCACCTTTCAATTCACTAATTAAATACTTTGTCATTGCGAAGGACGAGAAGTCCTGAAGCAATCTCATGAGATCGCCACGCTCGTTTCACTCGCTCGCGATGACAAAAGAGAAGATGTCATTGCGAGAGAAACGAAGCAATCCCTACAATTTAGTTATGTCCACTAAACAATACTATGTATATATTGCCACAAATAAGATAAACACTGTTTTATATACTGGAGTAACAAATGATTTAATAAAAAGAATGTACCAGCACAAGAATAAAATGGTTGCAGGTTTTACATCAAAATATAATATTAATAAGCTTGTCTATTTTGAAGTTTATATTGATATAACTGAAGCAATAAAAAGAGAAAAACAAATCAAAGGAGGTTCAAGACAGAAAAAAATTAATTTGATAAAGAAAGTAAATCCAACCTTCAAAGATTTATATGAAGATATTATTAAGTGAGATTGCTTCGTCGTTCCTCCTCGCAATGACAATTCTGATTGTCAGTTGTCACAAAAAGCAGTTCGAGCAACAGTTTGTGACGTGAAATAGCTTTGCATATCGGTAAACAAATTGTTGAATATTTCAGGAATTTATGCTATAAATTGTTTACTATGAAAACAAAAAAACGCATTCCAAAGATAATCGTTGATCCCAAAATTCATTTTGGTAAGCCGGTAATTGCAGGAACAAGAATTCCTATATATGCAGTGCTTGAACTTGTCGAAGCAGGAATTACGTTTGACAAAATCACAACAAAATATTATCCGGATCTTACTATCGAAGATGTCAAAGCGTGCATCGATTATGCCATCAAGCTTATCAAAGCTGAAGAGATACATATTACTCCATCTTAAATTTAATGAAATTCCTCATTGATCAAGATGTATATCAACTCACAATAGAGGTTATCAAAGATTTAGGACATGCAGTCATACCCGTAAAAGACGTGGGGCTTTCAACTGCAGCCGATGAAACAATTCTAACTTACGCTTTTAGCCACAAACTTATTTTAGTTACCCGCGACAATGACTATGGCGCATTAGTATTTTTAATGCACAAAAAACATCATGGAGTTATTTTCTTAAAGATTGAGCCTCAATATATTGATATAGTTCATGATGAATTGAAACGCGTACTCAGAAAATATTCAAAAGAAAAATTTGCAAATAGCTTTATAGTTATAGAGATCGCTCGTCATCGTATACGAATGGCAAAGTATTCTTAGCTTTAAAAGCGAAGGCAACAGGAAACTCTTGAAGAAGTTTGAGATATATTGAGTATAACATTGTCATTGCGAGTCCCGATCGAATCGGGACGAAGCAATCTCTTTTTCCAATGTCATTCCCCTTTCCAATGTCATTCCCGCGAAAGCGGGAATCTATACCAATAATTTATTTATATGGATTCCGTGTCAAGCACGGAATGACAAATGTGCGAAACTCGTGACTAGGTTTGAAACAGATATAAAAGGATACTCCTTCGCGAAGGAGTATCCTTAAAACAGAATAGGTTTTATTTCTTAGGTTTAAAGTTAAGAGAGAGCGAACTGATGCAATAACGAAGGCCTGTTTTTGTTGGACCATCGTCAAAAAGATGACCTAAGTGCCCGCCGCATTTTTTACATAATACTTCTGTTCTAATCATCCCATGACTTGTATCTTCTTGCAACTCGATATTTTCCTTGCTGATTGAATTATCAAAACTCGGCCAACCGCAGTCGCTATCAAATTTTGTGTCGGAGGAAAAAATCGGTGCTTCTGTTCCTTTTCTCCAAAGAGCATCATGCTGCTGTCGCGTTAGATTTTTTCTCCAGTATTCATCTGGCATTTTTCTTAAATCAAGTATGTTATTCATACCACTAAAGCGTTCCAGTCGCTAGAGAATCTTTCCATTCCTTTATCTGTTAACTCATCATATATATTATATTGTTGCCAAGGTTTATTAAGACCGAGTCTGACTCGGTTAAGATCTATTTGTTGGTATGGAATTGGGCTTAAAGAAGTTTTATAAATGAAATCTTCTGTTGGCATTGGCATTCCTTTTTGTCCCCATTCTTTTAATATCTTAAAAGGCGCTGTTATGATATCACACCCAAGTTTTAGAGAATATAAAAAGTGATCCATGCTCCTAATGCTTGCTGCCAAAACTTCCACATGTCCATCCCCTTCTTTATACATATCAATAATATTCTTAATTAAATCCATTCCGTTTTCTCCCCTATCATCCAGTCTCCCAACAAACGGCGAAACAAAAACTTGACCTTTTTTTGCGCCTTCTGACGCAGCATAAACAGCAGCCGCTTGCTCTTGAGTAAAACACAATGTCATATTAACCCTCATCTCTTTTCTAACTGACTTCTGTACAGAAATAAGTCCAGCTTTTGTTGTTGGATATTTTATGTGAGCGTTTGGAACCCAAGAAAACATTTCCTTACCTTCTTTAATCATTTGTTCTGCTGAAGTTGACTTATCTGCGTAGACTTCAACGGAAACTGAACCGTTTGGAATAAGAGGCGAAACATCTTGAACTACAGACTTATAAAAAGAAATAATTTCGTCTTTCGTAAATTTTTCTCCTTTTTCCAAACGTTTTTTTGCGTCTGGATTTTTGGAAATAAGAGTTGGATTAGTTGTTTGACCATCCAAAAATCCCAAGACTTTTATAATTTCTCTTGTCTCATTTGGATCTCCACTATCCAAAAATATTTTTGTCTTTGGATTATCTGGCATCATACTCTTAAGAAAAATTTTGATTCCGCCAGCTTTTTTCTATTCTTTTTAAAGCTTGTATATATGCTCCCTCGCGAAGAGTTGCTTTGTATTCTAGGCTAGCGTTATAAACTTCTTTTGAGGCAATCTCCATTTTTTCTTTAAGTTTTTTAAGGACTTTCTTTTTTGTCCAATGTTGCTCATGCAAATTTTGATACCACTCAAAGTAACTTGTTACAACACCTCCAGAGTTAGCAAGAATATCTGGAATTACTATAACACCTTTTTTATTAAGAATTTTATCTGCATCAAGCGTAGTTGGACCATTTGCCATTTCTAAAATTATTCTTGCTTTTATTTTATCTGCGTTTTCGTAAGTTATAACATTCTCAAGAGCCGCCGGCACTAGAATGTCTACTGGCAGCTCCAAAATCTCCTCTGGTTTAATATCATGTCCTCCAAGCTTTTTTTTGTTGTTATAATCACATACCGATCCTATGCAATAACAGTGAGACAAGAACCCTTTTTTTTCTTTACACCTATTTACCTCTTCTGTATCCTCTATTCCTTTAGGAATATAAATTCCGCCTTTTGAATCAGAAAGACCAACGATCTTAAATCCTTCTCCCTGCAAAAAATGCGCAATATTTCTCCCCACATTTCCAAAACCCATAATTGCAACAGTCAAGCCTTTTGGACTTTTCCCAAGTTTTTTAAGCATTTGTTTCAGCACTTGCCCTCCGCCAAAACCCGTTGCCGCGACTCTTCCCTCCGACCCCCCCATTTCTAATGGTTTGCCTGTTACGACCGCTAACATTTCTCCTTTTGTAATTTTTAATTCTGAATTCTGAATTCTAAATTCGTCTACAATCCATCCCATAATTTTAGAATTAGTATTCACATCTGGGGCCGGAATATCTTTATATGCTCCAATAACATCCAAAAGCCTCCGTGTAAAAAGCCTAGTTAATTTTTCAAGCTCTTTTTCAGACAACTTTTTTGGGTCAAGAGCAATACCGCCTTTCCCCCCGCCAAATGGCACACCAACAACTGCATTTTTCATGGTCATCCAAAATGCCAAAGCCTTTACCTCGTCCATGTCAACTTTGGGGTGATAACGAAGACCTCCCTTGTATGGGCCTAGTATATTGCTATGCTGCACTCTGTATCCTCTAAAGACTTTTATTAAGCCTTCCTCCATTTGAATTGGCAGTGAAACTTCAATAATTCTATCCGGCTCCGAAAGCATCTCAAAAAGCAGCTTATCAAGTCCTAATTTTTTTGAAGCTTGAATTAGCTGCTGCTTCGCTCTTATCCAAGGATTTTCATTATTCATAATTTACTCACCACATACTGTCATCCCGAGTGAAACGAGGGATCTCCAGCGAATTTCTCTAATCTTTCCATCCCTTCCTTAATATTTTCAAGGCTTGTTGCAAAACTTAACCGAATGTAGCGATCATCGCCAAATGCACTTCCAGGGATAGCACCTACAAAGAATTGTTTAAGAAGTGCTGTACAAAAGCTAACTGAATCCGCAACATTTTTATTATATAGTTTTGACACATCAGCATATGCATAAAATGCGCCATCAGGCATATCGACTTTTATTCCTTTTATAGCGCGAAGTCTGCCTATCATATAATCTCGCCTTTTTCTATACTCCCTTACCATTTCTTGTATGCAGTCCTCGCTTCCAGTTAAGGCCGCTATGGCTGCTTTCTGCGCAATGCTATTTGGATTAGATGTTGAGTGATCCTGCAAAGAGGAAGCCATCTTAATAATTTCTTTTGGTCCCGCGCAATAACCTATTCTCCATCCAGTCATGGCATAACTTTTTGACACGCCATTCACTACCACTGTTAATTTATTTATTTTACTATTAATGCTTGCAATACTATGATGTTTTTTTCCGTAGATTAATTTTTCGTAAATCTCATCACTTATAACAAGAATGTTATGAGCAACTAAGACCCGAGCAATTTCCTCTAACTCTTTTTTATCATAAACAACGCCAGAGGGATTAGAAGGCGAATTAAGAATAAGAATTTTTGTTTTTGCGCTAATAGATTGATCTATTTGATTGGCTGTAATCTTTAACTGTTTGTTGGGTTTTAGGAAAACACATTTTCCTCCTGCCAGCTTTACCATTTCTTCATAGCTAACCCAATACGGTATTTGAATTAATACTTCATCCTCTGGGTCTACCAAAACTTGAATAAGATTATACAAACATTGCTTTGCCCCATTTGATACTAATATGTTTTCGGGTTTGTATATTAGATTATTATCTTTTTTAAACTTCTCGCATATTGCCAGTTTTAATTCTATGATACCGCTTGTTGCCGTATACTTTGTAAAGCCCATGTTTATTGCAGTTATTCCTGCTTGTTTAATATGCTTTGGCGTATCAAAGTCTGGCTCCCCAGCGGCAAAAGAAATAACGTCTTTACCCTCACTCTTTAGCTTATTCACTGTTGCAGTGATTGCAAGTGTTGGAGACGCAGAAATGTGTTGAACTCGTTTTGCTATCATCGTAGAGTTGGACCTGCATGAATGATTTCTTCTGGGATGTCCTTAAATTTTGCAAAGTTTTCTATAAATAAGGATGCTAATTTATGCGCTTTGTTATCGTAATCGTTTTTATCTGACCATTGGTTTCTGGGATTCATAATATCGCTTTTTATGCCGGGAATGTTTGTTGGCACGGAAAGATTAAAAATTTTATCTGCGCGAAAACTTCCAGTTATATTTCCATTAAGAGCTGCTCTCACAATTGCTCGAGTATCTTTTATACTAATCCTTTTCCCAACTCCGTACTCTCCGCCAACCCATCCGGTGTTAACTAAATAAACCGTACTCTTGTGTTTGTCTAAATAATACTTTAGCAGATTTGCATAAACAATTGGTTTAAGCGGCATAAAAGGAGCTCCAAAATAGGCAGAGAATGTGGGAGAGGGTGCTATAACTCCTCTTTCTGTTCCAGCAAGCCTTGATGTGTATCCAGATAAAAAATGATATATTGCGGCATTAGGTTCTAATTTGGCAATTGGGGGCATAACGCCCCATGCATCGGCTGTTAGAAAAATTATAGTTTTAGGATGTCCTCCAATGCCTGTTAGTACTGCTTTTTCGATATGTTCTAATGGATATGCGGCTCTAGTATTTTCGGTAATGCTTTTATCGGCAAAATCTAACGTGCCATCAGGCATTACCTTAACGTTTTCGATAAGCGCCCCATGTTTAATTGCATTCCAAATTAGCGGTTCGCTTTCTTTCTTTAAGTCTATGCACTTTGCGTAACATCCTCCTTCAAAATTAAATATGCCGTTTTGTGACCATCCGTGCTCGTCGTCTCCAATAAGCATTCTTCCTTCTTCCGCAGAGAGTGTGGTTTTACCAGTTCCCGAAAGCCCAAAAAAAACGGAGGTTGTTCCGTCTTTCCCGATGTTTGCAGAACTATGCATGGGTAAGACATTTTTTTGTGGCAAAAGATAATTCATAACCGCAAAAATTGATTTTTTAATTTCCCCCGCATACTTTGTTCCGCCAATAAGAACAACCATTTTGCTTAGATTAAGCACTATAAACACTTCCGAGTTTGTTCCATCTGTTTTAGGATCCGCAAAACAACTTGGAGCGCAAAGAACAGTTAGGGCTGGTGTATGCATTTTAAGTTCCACTTGTGTTGGACGCCGAAGCAGATGTTGAATAAAGATGGATTGGTATGCGTATTCCGAAATCACCCTAACGTGCATTTTATATTGCTCCTCAGCGCAGACGTATCCATCATAGATATAAAGATCCTCTTGGGAAGATAAAAATTTGTTGATTTTCTTATACAGTTTTTCAAAATGCTTCTCCCTCATCGGCATATTTATCTTGCCCCAATCAATTTGATCATGAACTTGAGGAGTATCAACAATGAATCTATCTTTTGGAGAACGGCCAGTATATTTTCCAGTGTAAACAACCACTGCTCCAGTTTTAGAAGCGACCACTTCCTTATTCTTAATAGCTTTTTTTACAAGTGCGTCCACTGATAAATTATGATGAATATTTTGTTTCTGTAGTTTTGGTCGCTGCAATTTCTTCATACGATTGTGAGAGTATATACCAATATTGCCTTTCTTGTCAATGCAACGATTTTGTTACCGCTATATAACCAACTAATGCTATCGCAATCCCAATTGAAACAATTCCAAAACCAATCGCAATTGCTCTTAAAAAATTATATAGATCCGACTGCTTATTCATTTCTCTCCCAATTCTTTTTTAAGAAGATTATAAGTATTCTTTTTTGCGTCCGTAATAGTCATTCCTTGCGACTTTGCAGCTTCCTCGAAAGTTTTATTTGTAATAGACTTTCCGTTTGTATCAGCGCCTGCATTACCTTGCCCCATCGCATCATCTGGCATTTCGCACCCGCAGTTATAACACATATTCCCTCACCTCCTTGTAAACTTCAGTACTTCCTTTAGAGTCAATCCTGCTTCTCTTATAATTGCTCTTTGTGTCCCAGAAGGAAGACTTTTTGCGTGAAACGGAACGCTGCGATAGACAACACGTTTACATCGTCTGCTCCTGGATTTGTCTCTAAAATTGATTTAATATCAAAACCATTCTTTCTAAGAGGATTAGTAACTTTAAATCCGATGTTCTCATCGGTTAAAAATTTCATGGATGGACACTGCCTAAAGGATACACTCTTTCTCTACCAAGAGAATCTGTAGCGTAATCAACAGCAGCTTCGATATCTCTTTTTTTAATATGAGGATAGTCTTTTAAAATCTCTTTTATACCTAGACCTTGCTTAAGCAACTTAAGAACATGCTCCACGGTAATTCTTGTCCCTTTAATAACAGGCTTACCAAGCATTATTTTTGGATTAACTTCAATTCTATCTTCCATAGCAAAACATTATATCATAAATTTTTTATTTCTTCTTCGAACCCGACTTTTTGCTAAACCCCGCACCAGAACGGTGCGGGGTAAAGTACCACCTCGGTTCTTTGCCTTTGAGCATTGGAATAACGCGGGACCATTGTTTTATAAATACTGGAATGCTACATAGAACTGTAAGTAGAAAATATTCTGGAAATAAAAAGTAACCAATAAAAGGCAAAGTCAAAGTGCCAGTGAATTGCCCTAAAAAGAAATTTTTAGTCAAAATAATTGGTATAAGCATTGCTATACCCCATGGAATAAAAAGTTTTACTACACTCACTCCTGCCAAAATTCCAAACAAAGATGCAATTGCTTTTCCGCCAGCAAACTTTCCGTCTTTAAGTTTAAAGTATATAGAATAACAATGACCCAGTACCACTCCAAAGCCACCAAAAATAATTGCAAACTTTAAATCGTAGCCTAAACTAGTGAATAAATGGGGTAAATATACCCCTAAATATCCTTTAAATGCATCCACCAAAAATACCAATAAAAACAAATAAAATTTTCCAGTTGCTCGGGCTGTATTCAGAGCCCCAACATTACCTGTTTCTTCTTGTCTTATATCGCGTCCAGTAAACTTTTTGACCACAAAATAAGCTGTTGGAAAAGAACCGATTAAATAACCTATGACAAGAAAAATCAAAGGATACAAAATATTCATCATAATTTATCAGTGGACGCACTTGTAAAAAAACTATAGACAGAATAAGTCATAACTTGAACAATGCAAGGCTTTCTGGTCTCTTTGGGGTAAATGACATAAGATCAACTCTCCATATATCTTTTAAATTTTCCGTGTAAATATATTCTTTATAGAACCTTATTATATTGTCAGCTTGACTTATTCTTTCTAAGCGATGTTCTATGCATTCAATATTGTCTTTGTCTATTTCAATCCCAACAGACATTCTTCCTAATTGTTCAGCCACAACCAATGCGGTTCCTGTTCCTGCAAAAGGATCTAATACAGTATCGCCTATCTTTATAGATGAAAGGATTATCCTCAAAAGCAATGCTATTGGAGATTGTTGTTTGTGGAATCGTTCTCCATTTTCTTTCCTAATTGCCTCGTCTCCCGCAAAATAACCAGAAGTTAATTCTCTTATATCATCCCAAACATCTGTTACATACATACCATTTTCTCTTTCAAATTTGTAGTTTGGCGGCAAAGGTGGAAAAATCCGTAAGCGATTGAAAACCCTAGGCGTACTTCCTTTGGTCGCAAAAGCAATTATCTGATAGTGCTTACCATATTTATTAGAGCAAGGAACAGCAGAAGTTTTTTTCTTCCAGACAATAAGATTTTGCAATACCCAGCCAGTTTCACGAAGGCATTGCAAAATAAACTCCGCATTTTTCTCTCTCTGCATAAAATATATAGCTCCTCCATCTGATGTGATCTCGAAAACACTCCTACAAACATCTTTCATTATTTGCCAATATTTATCTTTTGGTAAATTATCCCGCCATGAATTATATTCTTTGTCTTGATTGAAAGGTGGATCTAAAAAAGTCAAATCAACCTTCTCCGAGATTTTTTTCCCTGAAAGAAGTTTCAAGCAATCTCCATGTAGAATTTTGTAATTACTCATAGTTTTCCCATATCGTATTTATCGCCTTTAAACACCTCCTTTGTAACACTATAGTAACACAAATTAATTTTATCTTATCACACAATAGCCCATGAAATAATTAAACTATCTGGTCCTAAATGTGCTCCGACAACCGGGGAAATTTCGTTTACAAATTTTATTGTAATATTTTTATTATAATTTGCAACTAGATTTTTAAGTTTGATAGCATCTCTTTCGCAGTCGGCGTGGGTTATGGCAACCGATATATGCTTATTTGAATTAATCTTATCATGAACTTCCTCTTTAAACTGGGAAAATAAAGCAGTTGTCTTATCCCTTGCATTCATTTGTATTTTTTTAGTAACTATTTTCCCATCTTTAATTGTTAATATTGGTCTAAAACCAGTCTTTAACATATTTCTAATTACAATAGCCTGAAGACTATTAATTCTTCCACCTTTCTTAAGCCATTTTGGGTCATCAAATACTCCCAAAAGATAAGTCCTACCAATATATCTATTCAACTTAAGTAGAATTTCGCTAACTCTCTCATTTAATTTTATAAGTTGGGCAACTTTTAAAACAATTAGCGCCTCCGCTCCAGTTGATGTCTTAGAATCAATAATATGAACTCTTTTTTGCTCGTTTTTTTCAAGAAGTTTTTTTGCCTGCATTGCAGAGTTATAAGTTCCAGACAAAGACGAAGAAATTGTAATCACCAAAAGCTCTTTGAATTCTTTCAGATTTTGGGCAAAAAATTTTTCAAAAGTTTTTATCGAAGGCTGAGAGGTTTTTGGAAATTCTTTATCTTCCAAGGATCTCATTGCCCCATAACCTTTCCAATCTACAATAAATGGAAAAATTCTAACAGGTAAATCTTGCATTACACTTTTGGGTAAATCCGCATCCTCGCCAACCAAAATTCCTAATTCATGATTCATGATTCATGATTCAACTTTTTCTCCAATCTCATATCCATAATTCTAATATCTACCACCTTTCCTGCTAGGCTGGCAGTTTCCCTTACAACCTCTGGCTTGTCTGTATGAATATGGATTTTTACCTTTTCCTCCATTTCTATAATCTCCAAACAATCACCCATTGGACTAAGAATCTCTCTTATTTGCTCAACTTTAAATAAGGTATTTCTAACAGTAAATACCACTTCGTGTGGAAATTTTCCAATATCACCCTCTTTATTGCTAACCTTTGGTTTTATATTAATTCCAGTTAACTCCAAAGATTTATCACTTAACCCTTCATAAAATCCATATACAAAAAATGTAAACCCCAAAGCGCCTGCATCCACCACGTTATTTGCCTCCAAAACCTTTAATTTTTTCTTTGTCCCCAAAAGTGCAGATTTTGCTTTTTGTGTAGCTTTATAAAAAGCATCTGTAAAAGATCCATTTACTTCTTTTGTTGCTAATGAGCTGGAAAATGCTTCCATAACATCTAACATTGCGCCACTTACTGGTTTTTGTATCGAACTTCTTGCGGAATCTTGCCCTGTTTTGGAAGCTTTTGCAAAATCTTCTAAAAAAAATTTGTCTTTCTCTTTGAGTGATGTTAAAAACCCTTTAAGATAACTTGCCATCATTATTCCAGAATTGCCCCTAGAATTTGCAAAAACACTCTCTATAACTTTTCCAACCAACTTATTTGAATTTGCAAAAGATTTACTTTCTAATATTTGTCCCAGCCCCAAAAATGTATTGGCCAAATTACTTCCAGTATCGCTATCTGCAACTGGGAAAATATTAATCGCATCAATCTTTTTCCTATTTTCTATAATCCGTTTACTTCCCAAAAGAAGCATCTTTGAAAAAATAGACAAGGTAACAAACTCCATATTCTGAATAATTGTATCAAAATAGTCTATAATAAGATAATGAGACTTTCGGCTTGGGTTTTTATTACAGATCTCTTCCCCAAGAAAAAAACAGCATTTGACAAATTTATAATTGATAGATTTATTAGAAAAAGCATTTTTCAAAAAAACACACGCCAAATTTTACTTACTTTAAAAAAATCTGGAGTAGATGGCATAGAGCTTATTATTTCTTCCAATACCAACGATAATGATATTCAAAAAATTCAAGAGATGCTTTCGCAACTTACTATATCTGTTTTTAGTGTTCATCAGTCGCTTGCCAAAATGTTTAATATTAGTGTTTCGGAAGTAAATCGATTGTGCGAGGTTGCAAATAGGTTATCTGCAAAAGTTGTAGTTTTGCACATTAATGTAATTGGGGATCAAATTTTTGATGAAGGTTATATTGAGGATTTAAAAGCTTTAGAAAAACAATACAAGATTAAAATTGCCATAGAAAATATGCCTATAAGTCTTCTATCAATTCTTAAAACTTACACGTGGAGAGAGAATGAATTCTCTTCGGTGATTAAAAAATCAGGATTTAAAATAACACTAGATAGCACTCACTTAGCCCAAGCAGGCTATGATATTATAGATTTTTATAAAAACAATAAAAACCAAATCATAAACATTCACTTAAGTGATTATAAAAAAAGTTTCTTTAACACTCACCTTCTCTTGGTACATAATACTCATTTAGCTCTTGGCAAAGGCGAACTGCCAATAAAAGATTTTTTACAAACTTTAAAGGAAGATCAATACAATGGTCTAATAACTATGGAGATTAATGGAAACCTTGATGATCTTTGCCAAAGCGCCAAATTTATAAAAAATATATATACCTAGCCAATACTTTTTGCCTCTGTTAAACAAGAATAGAAATGTCCGCTTTTTTGTCATTCCGAGCGCAGTGAAACGGAGTCGAGGAATCTGATCCCTCCACTCCGCTATCGCTACGGTCGGGATGACAAACCATGTAACTTATTGTGTCTCTTAAATAGGACATTTCTATTCTTGTCTGACAATACTTTTTGCCTCCTTGTATTTTTACAATTCCTCTGATACGATAAATATGCAATGATAATTAAGTCTATTCTTAAAGATAAGTTTTATTTTCTTCTTGCTTTCCTAATTACCCTTCTCATCGGCATCCAATTATCTAAAGCTCCAAGTAGTATAGCAGACAATCTTACTCTTTACGTATACTCCTTTGTAATAATTGTGTTATTAATTTATACAGGATACCAGAGCTTAGGTAGCGAGCGAGAAAACAAAGTATTAAGCTTAACAATGACCGCAACAAGCACCATTGTTTCCTTTTTTATATGGTGGGGGACTCAGTTAATAGGTCTTGTAGCATGCATCAATGCGGGACAGGAATGTTTGAATCAGATACAAAATGCTTTATCTCCAATAAAATATTTTTATCTAGGACTACCTCTGTTAATCTTACTTAGACCAAAAAATAAAGTCCATTTCTTGTTAATCGTTGCTGCTTATCTCCTGTTGCTAATAGTATTAGTATAGAACCAACTTATTTAAATCTACTCCTTTTTGTTACCAATTATTATAACAACATCTACATCGGCTGACTCTGTAAGCTCTTCTTCCATATCAAGAACATATTTTTTTTCGATCTGTTTCTTTAATTTGTCTAAATATTCTTTTGAAACATCTTTCTTAGCTTTTATAACTGTTTTCCCATAATCAGACGCATCTGCATTGTCTATGTTTTTTACAACAAATTTTTCTTCCTCAAGAGAATCTTTAACTCTTGAAGCCTCCCCTGTAATTCCACTTCCATTTAAAACTCTAATTTCGTATTTAGAATAGTCGACTTTAAGCTTTGCTGACTCAGTGGCTGGATAAACCGTTGGCGTAACTTGAGATTGAGTTGGAGATAGCGTAAATTTCTCTTCTTTTGCAATCTCTTTTACTGCTTTTGTCCTAAAATAATATAAAGCCCCTCCAACTGCTGCAAGCATTACAAGTATAACAACTAATACAATCCACGATTTACTCTTTTTTTGTGGCTCTAAATCCTGTGGAGGAATACTTGTTGATTCGTTCAATTTTACAGAAGTATTCATTCTGGATCCAACAGATTCTTGCAACACAATGCCTGATTTTGCATCAGGACTTGATGGTTGTGCTGTACCTTGTGTCTCGCTAGAAACTGGCGAAGGCGTTGGGTTTGGAGACATAGGAGAAATAATAGTTGGCTTGACTGTTGTCGGTTCTGATTGGGATTGCGGTTGGATCGGTTGTGGCTGACGATAGGCTTGAGTAGTTACTGTAGATCCAACGGGTGCATTAGCCTGTGGAAAACCACTTTCTACAACTGGTGTTTGTAGAGCCTTAGGATTTTGTTGAGGAGCTTCTTGCTTTTGTGTTTGTTCTTCTACTATATTTTTCTTTTCTAAAGAATCATGTATTTTAACAGTTGACCTTCTTCTTTTTGTTTTAGTTGTTGTAAATCTTCTTTTTTTGCTAGCCATAAATCTAGAGTACTAATTTTTTCCTCTCTTTGCAATACCCTAAAAATATACTCACCGATACGGGATCGGAATAGATACGACGAAACGGTTAAGCCTAAAGTCTGTCACTACGTAGTAGCATACTTTGTAACAATTCGAACAAAAGCCTAATACCGCATTCTCACTGTCATTGCGAGGAGCATTAGCGACGAAGCAATCTCTTAGAGTCACTTAATAATCTCTTCATATAAATCTTTGAACGTTGGGTTTACTTTCTTTATCAAATCGATTTTCTTTTTTCTTGAGCCTCCTTTAATTTGTTTTTCTCTTTTAATTGCTTCATTTGGGTCATTGTAAATTTCGTAATATACGAGTTTATTGATATTATATCTTGACGTAAAACCTGAGGCCATTTTATTTTTATGCTGATACATCCTCCTTTTAATTAAATTATCTGTTACACCAGTATAGAACACCGTATTTACTTTATTTATAGCAATATAGACATAGTATTGTTTAGTCTTCATGACTTTATTATAGAGATTGCTTCGCTTCGCTCGCAATGACAAG
Source organism: Patescibacteria group bacterium (assembly GCA_038062115.1). GTDB lineage: Bacteria > Patescibacteriota > Microgenomatia > Levybacterales > UBA12049 > JBBTXS01. The sequence goes on along the minus strand of JBBTXS010000016.1, from coordinate 2,483 downwards.
AGAGAAAGTGTCATTGCGAAGGACGAAGTCCTGAAGCAATCTCAACTTTGTCACATAGAGCGACCGCGTCAGAGGCGGGAGCGTGGCGATCCCCGACTAGATCGGGGATTGCTTCGTCGTTCCTCCTCGCAATGACAAGTGTCTACGAGGTGAATTTGTCCCACTTCGCTAAGGTTTCGAGGGATCAATTTGAAAACCGAAACGTGGAGAGGATTTGGTCAAATGTTCTATTGTCATATTCTTCGCTGCCGTCGACAGATAGTTGACCGAACTGAATTACAAACAAAGAATTACCAACCACTAATTGATACTCTTCAAAATAATTACCGCCACATGGCCCTCTCATCTTCATAGGCATGTAATGTCTGGAGCTAACTCCGTTGATTGGAACGAATTCCTGCTCTTTACTTACAGTATTGTCTATAGATTCGTTTTTAAGATCCCTAATCAAGTCGACTAAGTTAGTAGCTTTACGAAAATCATCTCTGCTTTTTGGATTAAAATCTCTTGTTGTATTCTGTACGTAAAAATCTTCTTTATTCCTGATATCTAAAACGCTGATTCTAAATGACTTTCGAGGAATATCATCGCTATCAGCCCAAAGAATTAAATCTGAAATTTCCGGGGAAGAGTAACATAATGAACCACCCACATATACTCTTGGGAGATTAAATTTATCCTCGTACTCGTTTATCCTAGTCCCTTCTGTAGTCTTAAACTTCCAATCTGCCGGATACTTTATCTCAAACCCAAATTCCTCATTTCTATATGTTTTCCAATTTGCCCTGTCACCATTCGGTGCAGGGCTTGTCGCAGTAGTTAAGGTTGGAAAGGGTTGAGGAGTTGGTGGAACTAGTGGATTTTGGGCAACTTGGTTTTGGTTTGCTCCAAGTATGTATCCTCCCAAACCAACTGCCATAATCAGAATTACGACCATAAGAATAATAAATGTTTTTGAAGGGCTATGAGAAGTGCTTGATGAAACAGAATACAATTGGTTTGTCTGTTGCCCAGAAGCTAATGGTTGTTGATTATTCTCCATTATAAAGATTGTTTTATGTTAACAGGTTGATTGTCAAGGTTTAGTCCGTCATTCTGGGGAGGAGGAACGACGACTCCAGAATCTCTATTGCCAAAACTATTGCGATAGGAGATTCTGGACAAGACGGGTACCAGACGGTAACCCGTCAAGCCAGAATGACGATGATGAATCATCACAATTTTCCGCTCGAGCAGTAATTTGTGGTGTATTTGTTGGTTCGATAGTTCGAGCTTGGGATTGCCATGTCGCTCGTTCCTCGCTCCTCGCAATGACATAAAAACGGACTTTTCAAACACGATCTAAAATCATGCTTTCTTTCTCAAAGACACGAAAAACTTTTTTAAAGTGTCGTAGATTACTGGAAGCTCGAGGTAATCGATAAAGATTGCAAACCATGCTAACCAGATAGGCAAAATCTTTGCTGATGAACCAGTAAGTTGTTCTATAACAAACTCATCTGTAATCCAAAAAAGGTGAAACCATTGAGAGTTTAGTAAGAAAAGAAACAAAATGTTTTTCCATGAAAACTTTGTAAAGAATCCAAAAATGTAGACAAACGAGGTTAAAATAAGAGCAGGAATCTCGCTATAATCTGCAATTACTATAAAAGTTTGCATTATGCCTTTGGGATTAAAAAGATCTATCCCAAAAAGCTTATTAAATGCTACATGTGTTGTTAGCCAATAAAGATGAATAAGTTGCCAAATAAACAAAAAGGAGGCGATTCCTACATTAAGAGTATAATGCTTTTTATACCAAGCTAAAATTCTCTTCACATTTTAACTATTTCTTTTTTTGATTTTAAGAAAAAATACCCAACAATCCCAAATGTTCCAACTGGAGACAACCAGTTTGGAATATGAAACCCAAAACTATCTAAGACCATTACAGTTCCCAAACCAAGAATCGAGTACATGGCGCCATTTTTTAAGTACTTATATTTTTTAATACTGTCTATATTTCTTATAGTTAATTGACGAAGAACTATTGCTCCTATTCCATTTCCAAGAAGAATGAGTGGAACCGAGAGTGTAAAAGCAAAAGCACCTAATACTCCGTCTATAGAAAAAGTAGCATCTATAGCTTCCAAGTAAAGTATCTTACTGATATCCGAACGCGGCTTTTCCAACAAGTCTTTCTCTTGCTGCTCGGCGTGTTGCTTAAATCCATGAGTTATAAAAAATGCTGTAGATCCAACAACTGCGCCAAAAGCCATAAGTGGATTTTCCGAAAGAGCAAACCAAACTATTATTGCCAATAGTACCGATACAACTGCAAAAAACCATGCAGCTTGGGAATGTAAAAATTTTTCGCCACGCAAGCCGTAATTCTTAGCCTCAACAAAAAGCCAGTGAAAAAATAGGAAAATCATAAATGTGCCACCTCCAATAAGAAGAATTGGCGAGGAAGCCTCAATCGCTTTTATCACATGGGGATCATT
>JBBTXS010000015.1:0-10167 GCA_038062115.1 Patescibacteria group bacterium | reverse complement strand
AATAAAAATCTCATAGACCCTCTTATCTTAGCTGGTATCTTTCATAAGCAAATGGTTGTTATCCATCCTTTCATGGATGGCAACGGAAGAACAACTCGACTTGTAACTAAAGCATTACTTTCTGCTATGGGGTTAAATACCTTTAATCTATTCAGTTTCGAAAACTACTACAACAAAAATGTAACAAAATACTTCCAAACAGTTGGAGAATTTGGCAATTACTATGAACTGATTAAAAAAATAGATTTCACCAATTGGCTTGAATATTTTACAGAGGGAATTATCGACGAGCTTCTTAGGGTAGAAAAATTGTTGCCTAAAATCGCTATAAGTCCGAATACCCAGCTGAAACAGCACGATTTGAAAATTATTAAATATATACGAGAAAAAGGGTTTATCAAAGACTCAGAATATGCCAAACTTGTAAATCGCGCTAAGGCAACCAGAACTCAAGATTTTAAAAAACTTCAAGGACTAGGCTTGATTGAGAGAAAAGGTAAAGGAAAAGCAACTTATTATATTTTGAAAGAAAAATAATAGTAAACATCGATTATTCACAAAACCAATCCCCTTCTCGGAAGGCTTAGAAAGATTCCATTCGGCCGGTTGTAGTCTTTGTTGATATGCAACCAGAAGCACCTCGGACATTCAAAAAGCAACTCTAATTTCGGCCGCGATAATTTAATCATCCATTTTTTGTTTCTTTAATATTTTTTCTGTTATATTTCTCATATTCATCAGATCTATCGTTCTTGCTGCGGACAGTTTTCTTGTCCCGAGTGCAGTCGAAGGATAAATAACCCTAGCGTTGACAGTGATAAATCAAAATGTTTAATCAAAATATTCCTGCAGAGTTTCAGTCATCTTAAGCATAAGCAAATGCTCAGGGACTCCAATCCTGATAAAGAGCTGCTGCCTGTTTATATACAGCTTCAACGATCCGCTCACTTTCTGTATGAGAAAAGTTGTTTCGGAGTAGAAGAAGCCGTACATCCGCTCGAATTCTTGACTTGACGTTCTCACTATTAGTCCAATCTATTCTTAAATCCCTTCTGATCATCCTAACAAGTTCTCTGACTAAATTTTTTAATCTCCCATTCTTAAAATCAGATTTTTTAGCATCAGCTATTACATCATAAAACGCCAGCTCTTCTTCGCTTAATCCCAACCCCCTCCATGCATCTTCATCGCTCTTAATCTTTCTTGCCAGTTCTATCAATCTCTCAATAACCTTTGTTGAATTTATAATATTATTCTCGTAATCCTCAATTATATCTTCCAAAATCTCCATTAAAGATTTGTATCTTACTAAATTCTTCCTTAATCGGATCCGAAGCTCATCCTGCAAAAGTTTTTTTAACACTTCAATTGCCAGATTTTTAAACCGCATCTTTTTAACTTCATCCAAGAATTGATCGTCAAAGATGGAAATATCCGGCTTATCCTTACCTTTCATAGCAAAAATATCAATTACCCCTTCCGCTGCAATACTTTTTGAAATAAGTTCTCGTATGGCTGTTTCGGTGTCAGATCCAGGACCGCCTGGGAAATCTACTATTGTCCGCTTTGCAATTATTCCCTTAATAGCGGAAAAGAATTCAATGTCGCTTCTGATTTCGTGCGCCTCGTGGTGCGGCATGACAAAAGCGTGAAGTTTGAGTAAATGCTCGCATTCTGTAAGAAATCTTTTCTTTTTTGCATCATCCAACCTTCCGGTTTTTGTATCGGTAATAACCATGTCCACAGCCTGCTGAAGCAATCTTGTTATGTCGGTATTTGGTTGCTTTTTCCAATTTGAAAATTCCAAACCGCTAAACATACTTTTAACCACATCGTATTTCTCCATAATCTTAGCAATCAAAACATCAAGCGGAATCATAGCCTCTTTTTGTATATCGGAACTGTAAATACTTAAGGCCTTTTTCAAATCATCGGCAATACCAATATAGTCAACAATGAGTCCTGCCAATTTTTCTTTCCAGATGCGGTTGACTCTGGCAATGGCTTGAATAAGCGTGTGGCCTTTCAGAGGCTTATCAATATACATAGTGTGAAGTGGCTGGACATCAAAACCTGTCAGCCACATATCACAAACAATAACTAGCTTCAGAGGATCATCCGGATTCTTAAATCTTTTCTCAACTTCTTTACTACTTATCTCTTTTTGAATCCGTCCTTTAAAATTCTCGGGACTGGAAATCACCACCGCAACTTCCGGGGCATTTGTTTGTTTTATAATCATTTGATACATCTCAACTGCTACTTTCCTGCTTATTGTCACAATCATTCCTTTTCCCTCAACACCTCTATTGTTAAAATGAGCGATTATATCTTGAGCGATTTGCTCTAGTCTCTCCTTTGCTCCCACTGCCTGTTCTAGTCTTTGAAACTTTTTTTTAAAACTTTCTTTAATGTCATACCCATGCTCTGCCATAAGTTGGTCATATTCTTCATCAATAAAGTAATTTGTTAAATGAAGAGGAACCAATCTCCCTTCATAATAAATAGGTACGGTTGCACCATCGCTTATAGCTTTATCCATTCTGTATTCGGTGATATGGTCTCCGAATACCAGTCTTGTATCACGGTTGTTTAAACTAACCGGTGTTCCGGTAATACCCATAAATGATGCATTGGGGATTGCTGCTCTGACATTACCGGCAAGCTTGGCATATTCGGAGCGGTGTGCTTCGTCTGCAATAACGATAATATTTTCGCGGCGGGAGAGAAGACTGTATTCTTCTCCTTGAAATTTTTGAATGGTAGTAAAAATTAACTCTGCCCCGGCAGTTTTTAAGCGTTCTTTTAAATCTTTTACCCCTACTGCTTGCTTGGCAAGTTTGTCATAACCAGTCCTTAAAAATGTTTTAAAAAGTTGACTATCTAAATCGTTCCTATCCGTTAAAAAAACAAATGTGGGGCTTTTTAATTGTTCAAGATTTTTTGCTTTATTGACAAAAAACACCATCGAGATAGTTTTACCGCTTCCTTGAGCATGCCAAAAAACACCAATCTTTTTATTACCGCGAGGGCTAGTTGCACGAAGTGTCGCATTAATTGCTTTATTGACCCCAAAATATTGGTGGTACAAACATATCTTTTTAGTATATTTGCTGACATCTTTCTCGCTGTCTGCCTCAAAAATAATAAAGTTTTCCAAAATATCCAAAAATCGTAATTTTTGAAATATACCCTTAACTAAAACCTCAAGTTCTGTAATCCCTAGTTCGTGTCTCTCATCTTCGCTTTCTATTCCTTTCCAAACAGAGAACCATTCCCAAGGAGAACTGATTGTTCCATGACGCGCCTCGGAGGTATCGCTCACCACCAAAATTTGGTTATATTTAAAAAGGTCGGGAATATCTTTTTTGTAATCTTGCAGTTGATAATAGGCGGATTTGGTAGTCGCGCTTTCTAAGGTCGGATTTTTGACTTCAAAAATCGCCACAGGAATCCCATTTACAAAAACAATAATATCCGGTCTTCTTACTTTTTCTGTTCCCTGAATTGCGAACTGGTTAACAACCAAAAATTCGTTATTCTGCAGATTTTTAAAATCAATTACTTTGGCAAATTTTCCTCTCTTTTCACTATTTTCATCCTCGACATCCACCTTAATTCCTTCTGTCAACATTCGGTAAACTTCTTTATTGGCAATTTCCAAATTTGGATGCTCAATTTTTGTAAATTGATATATGGCGTCTTCTATAGCTTTGTCCGGAAGCTCCGGATTAATTCTTCGTAATGCCTGCTCAAGCCTCTTTGTTAAAATGACCTCGCGGAAATCATCCCGCTCCGCAAAAGCAGCGCCGGGCGCCAAATCCGGCCCAAAAACATACTCATACCTCAACTCCTTGAGCCAATCAATTACCGGCTGTTCAGCTAATGTGTCTTCATTAAGTCTTGGCATATTCAGGCTCCTTGCAGGCTCTCACAAAATCAAAGCCCATTGCAGTAAATTCAAAAACATTAGTTGTATGCATTGCTACTCTATTGTCTCCAAACATAATCCCAGATGTCCCTGGCATTCTACAAAGATTTAATCTGAACAGGTTTTCTATTATAAGATCGAATCTATTCGACGAAAGAGATAACCATTGACAGATTTTTTCTTTACTGAAAGTTAAATTCAACCTTTTTTCATAATCAGACTCCTTGCTCGCCTCCTCATAGAGTTTATCTAATAGTAAAACTTCTATAGGAGATAGCTCTTTTAATAATTCGACATAATTAGGTTTTACTTCCATAATTCCTGATAGTGCATTGGCAAGTAAATTTGACCATTTCGTCTGTATAGAACCATCTTCTTCTAAAGAAGAAGCTTCAAGAAGCGGTACCAGCACCTTAAGAGGGACAGCTTGTTTACTTAGGCCTTTTTCTTCTATAACTTTCTTCGCTTTTAAAACAATAGAGACTTGATTTTTCCACCTCCAAAATTTAACAGAATCTGAAAGGATTCCACCGGCCTCTTTAACAAAATCTGGAGCTATTCCATTGAAAAATGCCTTAATCTCATTTTCGGAAGCGTCTATTTCTGCTTCCTGTTTAATAAGACTAGCCTTAGCTTTCATATTCTTATTTCTCCTTTCATTAATTTCGGCAAAAGTAAATCACGAAGAGCTGCTAATTTTTGATTTTCTAACATTAGGCTTTTAATCTTTCGGTATATATCGTCAAAAATTTTTAAATCTTTATCTCGAGAAATAAATATTTTTTTATCTTTCAAATGTTCCTTCTTAATATGACCCATTGTTGTTGCCTTTGCTCCTGCTGTATGTTTAAAAATCCTAATTTTTGATTTAAGTAAGAAATAAAGAAAACCTAGGGGAAAATTATTTTTGGGTATAACATTAAAAATATGTTGATTTAAAATCGCTGTACCCCTATCCCAAATAAATAAATCAACAGTACCCGACCAGGAGAAAAGTAGATCACCATCCTTAATGTTATATTTGTCATCCACTTTGCGATCTATCCATTCAGTATTTTCTGTAATACTTCTATTTAATTCTGCAATTTTTATAAGCGGTAGTCCCTTTTTATTCTTGTTGATAATTCTTCCAAAAGCGCCACCATTAATAAAATTTGCTACGTCTAAAAGCGAGTATTCTTTCCCTTCGCCTTTAGAAAACCATTCCTTAAAAAGTGCTTGGGCCATTTCTTCCAAAGTTTTTGCAATTTTATTATTCACCTCAATCTTGTCATCAAAAGCAGAAAGAATAGAAGCAATTTGTTTTTGTTCCTCTTCGTCTGGGATATTTATATCCAACCCGTAAGCTAAGTCTCGGTTTAAACCCGGAACCCCACTATGGCTTCCTATTCTTTCTAATGGAACACGCTTCAAAAAATAGTAGAAAAACTTTAGATCTCCAGGAATTTTGAGATCATCGACGAAATAAACGGTATCAATTGGATAAAATGGTTCTTCTGAATAATAAACACTGCCAACAACGCCCTTCCTGCCAATTACTAACCCCGGTTTATTTACGAAGGCCTTTGAATGATATCCAACTATTCCACTTGAGCCATAAACCGGAATCTGGCCAGTTGTTCTGTTTTTTTCAGTTAAACCAGAACCATATTTCATATCTAATACTTCTCCCAATTTCACTTTTTGCCAATTTTTTGGAATCTGATTTTGCATAGCTATTTTTTATTCAGTAGGTTCTTTTCTAATTTTTTCCCCTTATTCATACTTGACTATAGCAAGCGGCTTGTTATATAATATGATCATCACGAGGGAGAAAACGAACCATAGACTGCGTGTCTATGAGCAACGCCTCCCATTTTTCATGCCTTGTACTCCAGTTTATCTTTATCAAATACAAGGAATGTTTTATATTTCTGAAAAGGTTTTAATAATGAGGACTCCGATTTCTCGTTGGGGATTATAATATTGAGCAACTTCCCATTTTTCTCCAGGTATTCATGAAGACAGCGAAAATCCCCATCTCCCGAAACGATTACTGCCCTGTCATAGTTTGCATACTCTATCGCAGCAGCGTGAAGGACTAGCTCAGCATCAACATTACCTTTAGGCTTTCCCTGCCTATCTTTTACTGTCGGTTTGAAAATCAAGTCATAACCATACGAACGTAAACTTTTATACATACGTTCATTTTGCTTTATAAAGCCTATGAACAGAAACGCTTTTGTCACGCGGAATTTATCAAATAAATACTTCCTAAATTTTTTGTAATCAAGTTTCCATCCGGTATATATTCTTTTATGTCCCTTGTATATATCTTTGGATGTGCCCAAATTTAAATTCTGGCTATCTATAAAAGCGTAAACCGTATGCCTTTTTGCCTTTTTGTTCATATTTTTACCTTTCTTAAGTTCTCTAAAATTTCTTTTTCTAAATTTACATTATTCATACTTAACTTCATAGAAATATATCTGACCTTACCCCACTTTAGCTTCAAATCACTACAAATCTTTGTCGTCATTCTGGCTTGTCCAGAATCTTTTCTTTACTGCGGCAGCGATCCTGGATGCCCTCGTTCCTCGCTTACCAGGATGACGAAAAACAAATACAAAGTGGGGTAACCTCAGGAAATATATCTATTGACTTTTTGTTTCATATTTGATATATTATTTTTAATCACGATGACAGGCTCCTGCAAAGGCTTTCATGCCGCGCAAATGCCTGTCTTTTTTATTTCCTTTCCAGCTTATTCTTTAATACATTAACAAAAGAGATATATTGTTTAAATTTCCTTAAAAGGGACGAGTAGCTGTGTTGATTGGGTATAAGGACTTTGTATAACTTCCTTTTCTTGATTAAATACTCTACAAGACAGTGGAAGTCGCCATCTCCTGTTACTAATACAGCTTTATCGTATCCCCGGATTTTATCCACGGCATGGAGAACTAATTCTGCATCAACATTTCCTTTTGTTTTTCCTTGGGAATCAAGAGTTGGTTTAAAAACAAGATTGTATCCTGCCGCATTTAGGCGATCATATAAATTCCGGTTTTCTTTTCTGTACCCGATAAATAGAAAGGATTTAGTAACATGGTATTTTGCTTTTATATAAACGTTGAAACGCTCAAAATCAAGCCGCCATCCTTTATATATTATTTTTCTTTTTCGGATAATGTCATTTCTTACCGAAAGGTTTAAATTCTGACTATCAATAAATGCGTATATTTTTTGTTTGTTAAGATTCTTCATACTTTAACCTTCCCTAAATTCTCTAGAATTTCTTTTTCTAATTTTTCGCCTTCTTTAAAATACTGTTTTAATTCTGTTTCCAGCTTTTGCATTTTTTCGGTGAAGGGAATACCGTCGTCTTCTTCTTCGGCAACGCCTACGTATCGGCCGGGGGTGAGTACATAGCCATTTTTGGCGATTTCTTCAAGGCTTGCTACTTTGCAGAATCCGGCAATGTCTTTGTATTCTTTTGCTCCTTGCTCACCACGATAAGCCCTAACAGTTCCTACTATTTTTTTAATATGTTCAGCATTGAAAATTACTTGTTTTCTTGATATAGACTCAAAACTATCCCGGGCATCAATAAAAAGTGTTTTTTCGGTTCTCTCATTAAACCGTCCGTTCTTTTTATTCTTGGTTAAAAACCAAAGGGAAACAGGAAGGGAAACATTGAAAAAAAGTTTGGGTGGGCAAGCTAATATGACATCAACCAAGTCCTCCTCTATAATTTTCTTTCTTATTTCCCCCTCACGGCCAGATACCGCCAAGGCTCCGTTTGCCATAACAAAACCGGCTATACCATTTGGCGCTAAATGATGGAGAAAGTGCTGTATCCACATAAAATTGGCGTTTCCGGATGGGGGAGTTCCGTATTTGATACGGGGGTCTTTATCGCTTAAACGTCCCGGTTCCCATTCTGCATTAAAGGGTGGATTTGCCAGGACAAAATCTGCTCTAAGATCAGGGAATTTATCATCGTAATATGAGTTACCAAGCTCAATTTGTCCAAAAATCCCTCGTATTGCAAGGTTCATTTTGCAAAGGCGAAGGGTTGTTGGGTTTGATTCCTGGCCATAAAAAGATATTTTTGTTGGGTCTTTTTTATGCATTTTTAAAAATTCCCGAGATTGCACAAGCATGCCTCCGCTGCCGATTGCAGGGTCAAATACCCGGGCGTTCTCAAAAGGTTCAAGGATTTCTACAAGCACCTGGACAATTGATCTTGGAGTAAAAAATTCCCCGCCGCGTTTACCTTCTGCAGAGGCAAATTGACCCAGAAAGTACTCATAGACCCTTCCTAATACATCCTTTTCGTAGGTTATATCGTCGTCAAACTTAAGTTTTGAAAAGATATTGACCAGTTCTCCTAGAGTTTGGGGTTCAAGTTGTGTTCTTGTGTAAATTTTTGAAAGGACTCCTTTAAGCTGCTTTGGATTTTCATTTTCAATTGCATCCATGGCCTCATCAAGGTAACGACCGATATCCTGATGGAATGCATGCTGTCGCAGGTATTCCCATCTGGCAGTTTCCGGGATATAGAAAACTCCGATACTTTGGTATTGATCTTTATCATCAATGATTAGTTTTCGATCCTTTTCATTGGAAAGATAATATTCTTTGTTTTTAGAATCACTTACCCATTCCTCAAGCAGACGTCTTCTTTGGTAAAAAATGTCGGAGACATATTTGAGAAATAAAAGCCCTAAAACAACGTGTTTATACTCTGAGACATCTATATTGCCGCGAAGCCTGTCTGCTGCTCTCCAAAGCTCCTTTTGAAATTCTAAGTCTGCTTTAGGCTTTTCGCCTAACTCAATAATTTCCTCAACAGTTTGTTTCTTTTTCTCTTGGATTCTTTCTCGGATTTGAGAGGGAAGAGAATCTTTTTCTACTACATAGTTCCTGCCCATGGCAATTGCTTTTATCTCGCGGGACTTAATTTTCTTATGCACTGACACTCGGGAAATTCCGAGCATTTTCGCAAGCTCCGCGGTCGTGATATACTTATCCCGATTCATATTACCCAACATTATAGCATATCCGTTTTCAAAAGTCATGCAACATATGTTAACCAAAATTGAACGAACTAACTGGTATGCCGATTGATTTTTAGCTCGGTAAAGAGCTTAATCTTGTCATTATCAATAATTGATTTATTCGGCGTATACATACAAACTTATTCTACCATACTTCGGCTTCGCTCAGCACAGGTGATTCGACTACTTCGGCTATACTCAGTACAAGTGCGCTTAGCACTGGTAAAATGGGGATTATATACCACTCCGCAATCATTTTGTGATAAATTGGTATATACCTACCGTAGCCCCGATTTGATCGGGGCAGAGGGGTATAGACAGCAGAGAATTACTTTATTTCAATTTTTTAATTTTTCTTTCAGGAAATTTAAAGTTTTCAGTAGTTACCACTTTTCTTCCCGTCTTTTGTTCCAATTCCAATCTGGCATTTTTAGCAATCAGTCCGCCTTTTTTCGCTGGAATTTTATTTTCCTCAAGTCCTTTGGATCGCTCGCTTTCGGCAATTTGTCTGGTTGATAACTCAGCTAAAGCTGTAAAGATTAATTCCGCCTCAGTCATATGATCGCGCAAATTTTCACTTTTCAAACCCTTTAACTGTTTATGTCCTTTTACTGATAAATGGCTCCACTCCTCGTGAATAATGTTGGTCAAAATCGCATATTCATTTTGTTCTTCTACATTATGATCTTTCCAATAATCCGTAAGTTTATTTCTTGTTTCCTGTCCCATCATCCTTTGTTGAATCCATTTTTGGCTTCTGCCTAGTTTCTGCCAGCTTCCTCTTGCGCGGTTTAAAGATCTTTCCGGATCAGCGATTTCCTGCAGTCTCTCGTAACCGACTTTCGCAAGCCATAATTTAAACGGTTCCGCCTTCGGAGAAGGAATAGACTGGATAACGCGAATTAAATCTTGAGTGGAAAAACAATCGGTTGTATATTTTTTCCCATCAGAGGCTATAAATTTCAGTTGTACGATTTTTTCGTACACCTGACTGCCTTCATTTTTCAATTTATTTTTAAGATCGCTCCAATAACGCTTGGGAATAGTACTGTCAGTTAATGCCTCTATGACATCAATGACTGAAAAATACCATTTTTCCTCTTTTTCGTCCCATTGGCGACGGATTTTTTTATCCTTAAAAGTGACAATTTGATAATCGTTTTTCATATTTGAATTATCTCCAAAACAATTTTA
>JBBTXS010000014.1:0-10461 GCA_038062115.1 Patescibacteria group bacterium | reverse complement strand
CTGTGGCTATCCAACTGCGGAGCAAGCTCCGCAGATGTCCGCTCTTTTATGACATTGGGAAGAACTGAATAGTTACTGAAAATAAGAAAGAGATTATTGCAATTCACAATTTATGTGATATATTAAAAAAACAAAGATATGAGTCTTGAAAGACCTCGTAATCCAGAGGGATTACTGTTTTAGTATAGAAGGCCGCGAAAGACCTCTTGAAAGGGAAGTAGCCTTAATTACTGGCAGTTCTCGTGAGATTGGGGCAGGAACTGCGATTGCTTTGGCAGGAGAGGGTGTACGCATAATTGGAAACCATCGAGACCCAAGCCTAGGCAAAGCAAAACGAGCAGAGGGTGTTAGAATGGCGATTGAACAAGTGGGTGTCCAAGTAGATTTTGTTCAGGCAGATATAACAGTTCGGGAAGACAGAGAAAGATTGGGAAAAGCACTTGAAGCGTTTGGCGGAAAACTTGATTTTCTAATTCTTAATACTTCAGGTAACGCGCAAACAGCAAGACAGGTGTGCGTTGAGGCAAATAATGCTTTGGTTGATGAGTTTCTTCCTCGAATGAACGAAGGTGGAAGGATAATTCTTATGCAAAGTGTTCCTGGACATTTTGACCCACAATTACGAGGACTTGGCAAAATGCCATCATTTTATGATCCGATTGCTCAGGCAAAATATGAGGGCGAGCAATCGTTAAGAGCAAGAATTCCAAAATTACAAGAAAAAGGCGTAAATCTTCTTCTAGTCTGTCCGCCTGAGGTTGAGGATACTTCTAATATGAGACTATTTAGAAGACTTGATAAATCAATATCAGAAAAACACGCAGAGATTTCCGATATGCTTGGGATTCCGGGAAGTGTGACAATAGATCAAGTTGGGCAAAAAGTTGCAGAGCTTTTAAAACGAAAAGACCTTCCAAGTGGTTACGTTGAGCTGTTCAGTAATGTTTTAGATGCTAGATCTGTCTTGTCTGAATGGTATGGCGATAATGCAATTTTTGTTGATACTTTGGAAATTGTTGATGAAAACCGAGGGATTGGGAGAATGATTGTTGCTAAAGAGTACACAAGAGGACATTTTAATGATAGAGTGGAAATGTCTTTACTTCCAGGACATATAATGATTGAAGCTGCTGCACAGACTTTAGGGTTAACTGCATTAAATGGGAAGATTGATGGAAACAGTATGCCTATGTTTCAAGGAATAGGTAATGTACAATTTTTAAAAACCGTTCGTCCTGGTGAGGGTTTGAAGATACACACAGAATTAACTGAACAATCAAGAAGAGAATTTGTAGGAAACGTTTATATCACAAATATGCAAGATGAAAAAGTCGCAGAGATTAATGGTTTAGAAGCAATGGTTATTAATAGGGATGTTGCAAGGCGGTTGTTGAGATGATTGATGACAGAAAGAAAATTTTGTGATAATATTTTAAATAATGGTTGAGAAGAAAGCATTAAATGTAGAAGAAAGAACTCCTTATAAAGAAAGGGAAGAGTTTCCTAAAGTATATGTTATTGGAATGGGGATTGTTAGTCCACTTGGATTAAATCTTCCTACCACATGGGAGAATTTAAAAGCAGGGAAATCTGGAATTTCAAATATCGATATAGAAGGAACCGATATAAAAATTGCAGGAAGCATCAATAATTTTAATCCTAAGGAGATGCTGCCTAGTGGGATAAAGATAAGAAGAGTTTCTCGGCCTGCACAATTTGGTCTTGCTGCTGTTATTGAAGCATTTCAAGACGCTGGCTTACCTACAGAGAAAGAAGAATTAGAAGCAAAGGTTGATACTAGACGTTTTGGCGTCTGTGGAGGTACGGGAATAGGGGGAGCAAATGACATGCCAAGAGTAAGCGACAGACTAAAGGAGGGGAAAAAGCCTTCGCCAATTGACGTTTTACTTATCGAGCCAGAAAGAATTGCTACAGTTGTAAGTATGCAGCTTGGTCTAAGAGGTCCATTAACTTGCGTTACAGCAGCATGCGCCACGGGCAATAGGGCTATAACGGATGCTTATAAAGATATGCTGGCTAATGATGCAGATTTGATGGTTGTGGTGGCAGCAGAGAGCACACTAGATCCTGTTACGCTAGAATCATTTAATTCTGCTGGTGCCCTTTCGAGAGAACAAAATATTTTTGCAAGTAAGCCCCTCGATCATAAAAGAAATGGTTTCGTAATGTCTGAAGGGGGAGCCAGTTTGATTTTAGCGACCGAAGAAATTGTCAAGAAATTAGGGTTACGACCAAAAGCAGAACTTGTAGCATATGGCAATACTGCTGATGCTGGCGATGATACTGAGCCAACTGGCGAAGGAGCAGAACGAGCAATGAGAATAGCACTTAAGAGGGCGGGAAGATTTAGGCCAGAGACATTTTATATAAATGCTCATGCAACAAGCACACCTAAAGGGGATTCTAAAGAAGTTTTGGCAATAAGGAGTGTATTTGGAGAAGATGCAAAAAAAATTCTAATAAGTTCTACTAAAGGAGCAGGAGGCCATGGGATGGGGGCTGCAGGTCTCATGGAAGCAGTTTTTTGTATCAAGGCAATTGAAGAAGGCGTAGTGCCTCCAACTGCTAATCTTGAGGACCCAATGGATGAGGCAGAGGGATTAAATTTGGTCCCAAGAGAGGCTCAAGTTAAAGAAGTAGAAACTGCTATGAATAATTCGTTTGGATTCGGGGGAATAAATAGCGTAACAATTTTTAAAGGAGCTGTTTAACTGCATGGTAACGGCCGTGGGCAATAGTTAAATGGCTAATTCTATAAGTCAATCATTTCTAGACCCTTTATGTCCTCGAAATGTTTCTTATTAAGCGTAAATAATTGAAAACCGTTAATTATTGCAGTTGCGGCAATGGCTGCATCAGCAAGATCTATTGGTTTTCCTAAATCTCGAGCAATCTCTCCTGCAAGTTGGGCTACTTCAAAAGTATAAGGCAGAATCTTAAGGCGAGAAATGGTAGCGAGAAGTTTCGCTTCGCTTTCTCTTTCTTTTGTACTTTCTCCTTCATAAATTTCCTGGATAGTAATTATCGAAATAGCTAAATTGTATTCCTTAAATTTTTTTATTAATGTTTTTAAATAAGTTTGTCTGTTAGGAGATTGACGCAAGTGGTCAATAATTATATTAGTATCTAAAACTATCATGCCTTTTTCCTTCTTAACGAGGCTGTAAGCTCTATTTTTCTTCTTCTTTCTTCTGTCTTATCCCAAGATTTATCATCTGCCCATGCACCTTGGGTTTTTTCTAAAATTGCAAGGTAAGGACTCTCGCTCTCAAGCTTGGTTACAACCTCGTCAATAGGATAAATATAAATCCCCCTGCCCCTCAACACTAAATTAAGATGTGTCTGGGGAGTAATACCTAAAGCCTCTCTAAGCTTTTTGGGAATAACGATTTGGCCTTTTTTATTTGGTTCAGCAATAAATCCAACTTTCATACTGGTAATAATTTACTACCAACACTGAGGATTGTCAAGCAGTAAATTTTCTGACATTACCCCAGTTTTGCTTCAAATGTCATCCCGAGCGAAGTCGAGGGATATTTTTACAATCCAAGCCCAGTTGAAGCAGATTCCTCCATGCGCTTCGCTTAGTCGGAATGACAGAGAGGGGTAATCAGGTAAATTTGTACTTATGTATTTAAGTATACACAACGACCGTGGGGAATAGTTAAATGCCTAGTTTGTCATTGCATTCTTAAAGATTGGGTATTATAATACTTATTATTCTAGCACTCTGATTTTTGTTCCTGTAGGTGTTCTATTAATCAGAGGATGGTTTTAAGGAACTGTATGAGAGAAATAACATTAGAACAACTTCTAGAGGCTGGTTGTCATTTTGGCCACCAAGTTACTCGGTCTAATCCTAAAGCTCGCGACTTTATATATGAGGCTCGCGATAATATTCACATCATAGATTTAGTAAGAACAAAACAATGTTTGGAAGAGGGAGCAACCTTTATTAAATCTTTGGCAGAAAAAGAAGGAAGCAGTCTTATTATTGTTGGAACAAAAAGACAGGCAAAAAACATTGTAGAGGAAGAAGTAAAAAAAGCTAAAGACCTTTTTTATATTAGCAATCGTTGGGTTGGTGGACTTTTAACCAATTTTGATGAAGTCTCGAAAAACTTTAAAAAACTAAAAGAATTATCCGATCGTCTGCAAAACGAAGAACTAAAAGCAAAATATACCAAAAAAGAGATTGGTCTTTGGGCAAAAGAGAAAGAAAAATTAGAGGACTTGTACGGAGGAGTGGTGTTACTTACCAAAAAACCTGATGCACTTTTTATTATTGATTCTCATTTAGAAGAATTGGCAGTAAGAGAAGCAATAAGGATGGGTGTTACCACAGTTGCAATTGTTGACACGAATGCAGACCCTGATCTTATTGACTATCCAATTCCAGCAAACGATGATGCTGTAGGGTCAATAAAACTTATAACCTCGTATATAATTGATTCTTGGATAGAGGGACGAAAGAATCTATTGTCTAAAGTTCAAGTTAAAGCTGAAGAAGAATCAAAGGAAGAGCAAAAAGCAACATTAGAACTAGAACAAAAACAAGAAGTTAAAACGACTACCTCAAAAACTGCAATAGCAAAAAGCAAAACCGAAGAAAAGGAGGGTAAAGATGTCAAGCGTAAACCTAGAACAACTAAAAAAACTTCGTAATGAAACGTCTGCTTCTATCGCTGACTGCAGGAAAGCTTTGGAAGAGTCCGGTGGAGATTATAATAAGGCGATAACTTGGTTACAAAAGCACGGTGTTGAGAAAGCGGAGAAAAAAGCGGATAGAAAAACCGCTCAAGGATTAGTTGATTCCTATATTCATCAAAACAGTAAGGTCGGAGGTTTGGTTTCGGTGTTGTGCGAAACAGATTTTGTGGCGCGAACTTCAGAATTCAAAAGTTTAGCTCACGAAATCGCTATGCAAGTGGCCGCCATGAATCCAAAAGATGTTGAGTCTTTGTTAAAACAGGAATATATTAGGGATGGCTCAAAAACAATAGAGCAGTTGGTAAAAGAAACAATTGCGAAGTTGGGAGAGAATATTGTTATTAAGGAATTTAAGCGCTTCGAAATCTAGATACGAATGGATCCAAATTGTTAGTCCGAATGAATACGAATATTTTTGTAATAGGATTGTTGAAAAGATATGGTATACTATAAATAATTATGAAAATAGCAGAGCTTAAGAAAAAATTTAAAAATACCTGGGTTTTGGCTGAGGTTCTTAAAGAAAACGAGCTTAATCAGCCTATAGATGTTAAGCCTATTATGGCAAGTAGCGATAAAAATAAGATTTACGATCGTATAGCAAAAGTTGCCAAAGGAAAAACTGTGGCTACGCTATATACAGGAAAGTTCAAAGGCGTATTCACTTTTTAATGACAGATTTCAACTTTGATCCCGATGATCTTATTATTGTTAATGCAAAAATTAAATCTAGACTAGCGACGGTTTCTGCATTATTGGTTTTTGATACGAGGAGCAAGTTCGGTAGTATTGCCCTGGAGGCTAGTGTCTGCTATAGGCATAAAAATAGATCCAGATAAAACTGTTCAAACTACGACAGCAACTACTATAGAGACAGTGCCAAGAGTCATTATTCCAGAAGTTAGTGCGTTTGGTAAGACCGTGAGAAACGTTGAGGCAATAGTAAAAGATCTTCCACCAGAAGCGCCAGATGGACTTTTGGGTTTGTCTTTTCTTAAGCATTTTAAGCTAACAATTGATTTTAAAAAGGGTTTGCTAAGTTTGGAATAACTAAAGTATGCTACTATGTAGTGACATACTTTAGAAAGATTTATTATTCTGCCCCGGGGGAGGTGAAAAAATGTCGATAAAAAACGTTTAGCAGAAGGGCCAATGGATCGGCCAAGGAGAACACGAGTTTCGCACATTTGTCATTCCGTGCTTGACACGGAATCCATATAAATAAATTATTGGTATAGATTCCCGCTTTCGCGGGAATGACATATAGGTATTCTACTAGAACTGCGAAACTCGTATTATTGTCAAAATGAATCCAAAATTTGAAGAACTGATCATTTTTTCTTGAGTTATGTTGAGATAGATTCCTCGACTACGCTCGGAATGACAGAGGAATAAAAAAGACCCGGCATACATATATGCCGGGTAGGTTGATTACATTTATAGCATAATATATAATAGTTGTCAACCACGCAAATGAACTTGGATGAAGTAAAACAAAAAATGCAGAAGGTGTTGGAGCTTTTAATGGCAGACATGGCAACTATTCGCACTGGTCGGGCTGCGCCATCTCTTATTGAAAATCTTGTTGTTAATGTGTATGGTGGGACACAAAGATTGAGAGTTATGGAGCTTGCAACAATTGCAACTACGGATCCTCAAAGACTTTTAATAACTCCGTTTGATGCATCGATTATTGGCGAAATTCAAAAGGGAATAATGGCTTTAAATGTTGGACTAACTCCAGTTGTTGATGGTCAAGCGATTCGAATTTCTATACCACCGCTATCTGAAGAAAGACGCATTGAGTTAATTAAACTAATGAGACAAAAATTGGAAAACGGTCGAATACAAGTAAGACAAGTTCGGCATGATGCAATGACAGCTATTAAAAAACAATTTACCGACAAAGAAATTTCAAAAGATGACTCCACACGTCTTGAAAAAGAAGTTCAAAAAGCAACAGATGATATAATGGCAGCGATAGACGCGATGAGGGAGAGGAAGGAAGAAGAACTCTTGCAGATATAAAATTAACCTAATTGATCTAATTCCTAATTCCTAAATAAATCCCAAGCACCAAGTCCCAATTGGGTCATTTTAGCTTTGGTCATTGATTAGAAATTAGGTCAATTAGAGTAATTAGAAATTTTCTTGTTATGATACTAACAATTCTTGTTTTTCTACTAATACTTTCGGTTCTTGTCCTCATTCACGAGTTAGGTCACTTTTTGGTGGCGAAAAAATTGGGCATAAAAGTTGAAGAATTTGGATTTGGATTGCCACCTCGGTTATTTGGCATTAAAAAAGGAGAGACGATTTATTCATTAAACTTACTGCCGATTGGGGGGTTTGTAAAGCTGTATGGGGAGGATAACGCAGGAGGAGGCAAGCTAAGCTTGCCAGTATCAAGTAGTAAGTATAAAGTATCAAGTATAAAAAAGGACGAGATACATAATACTAAATACATAATACATAATACTGATTTAGAGAGGGCGTTTTTTGAAAGACCAGTTTGGCAAAGGTCATTAGTTGTTGTCGCTGGAGTTGCAATGAATTTTTTGCTAAGTATCGCGATAATTTCCTACCTTTTTGGAGTTTCTGGAGTAAGAATCCCTGGA
Source organism: Patescibacteria group bacterium (assembly GCA_038062115.1). GTDB lineage: Bacteria > Patescibacteriota > Microgenomatia > Levybacterales > UBA12049 > JBBTXS01. Next base: position 3,112 of record JBBTXS010000014.1, on the reverse strand, counting down.
AATAAAGTAATAGTTACAGATGTAGTTAAAGGCGCGCCTGCAGAGCAAGCTGGAATTAGAAAAGACGATGTAATAGAAGCAGTAAATGGAATTAAAATCACTAGTACACAGCAACTTATTAGTATTACGAAAGAACATTTGGGAGAAAAAGTTGCTCTTAAAATCCGAAATTCAAAATCCGAAATCCGAAACATCAAACTGATTCCTCGCAAGAGTTATCCCAAAAATGAAGGACCAATGGGAGTTGCAATTTCTCAAAATATAATAACCCAAAAATATCCATGGTATGAGGCGCCAATTATTGGTACTAAGGAATCGTTGAAAGCTTCGTGGCTTATTATTGCAAGTCTTGGTAAAACTGTTTACGATTTGGTTTTTCATGCAGAAGTTCCAAAGGGAGTCGCTGGACCAGTGGGAATTGCTCAATTAACAGGGCAGTTTGTAGAAATTGGGCCTTTAGCGGTTTTATCGTTTATGTCTATTTTGTCTTTAAACTTGGCAATTTTGAATATATTGCCGATTCCAGCTTTGGACGGAGGACGTTTGTTTTTTATATTGATAGAAGGAGTTATAGGTAGAAAGATTAGCCAGAAATTTGAATCTAAGGCACACGCGATTGGGATGGCAATACTCTTGAGTTTAATCGCCATCATTACTATTCACGATATAATTCGATTCTTTAGTGGGCAACCAGTTGTTCCAAAATAATATATATTGAAAGTGAAAATATACGATGTTTCTCTTCCCATTACAAACTCCATGTTAGTGTGGGAAAGGGATGAGAAAGTTTCTATTCAAACCCTAGCAACAGTAGAAAGAGATGGAGTAAGACTTTCTAAATTTTCCTTTGGGAGCCATACAGGAACTCATATAGATTCCTCCAACCACTTTTTGAGAGATGCAAGGGGAATAGATAAAATCTCTTTAGAAAAGCTTATTGGCAGATGTTTCGTGATTGATTTAACAAAGATTAAGGGTTTGGAGATTTTACCGCATCACCTAGACAAAATAGATATAAAAAAGGGAGATAGAATTATTTTTAGGACTGGAAACTTTAAGTTTTTAAAACAATCAACATTTCCTAAGAGTTATGTTTCGTTGTCAGAATCTGGAGCTAGTTTTCTTGTAGAAAGAGGTGTTTGTCTAGTTGGTACAGATTTTTTAGGAATTGAAAAGAGGGGAAATCCCGGTCATTCGGTACACAAAATACTTTTGTCAAATGGCATTATTATTGTTGAGGGATTGGATCTTGGGGAGATAAGAGAAGGAGAGTATGATATTATTTGTCTGCCTCTAAGAGTTGTTGGGGCGGATGGATCGCCTGCAAGGGCAGTGTTGATTAGAAGATAACAATATGCAAAGTAGTCCTTTTGTAATGATTATTTTTGGAGCAACGGGAGATCTTTCGCGCAATAAATTGATGCCAGCCTTGTTTTCTCTTTTTAAGCAAAGACAAATGAGCGGACAGTTTTTTATAGTGGGATTTGCAAGACGACCCTTTACAGATGAAGAGTTTAGAGTAATGATGTCAGAATCGCTTTTGAGTGGAGATGAGACAGAAGTTCGAAACTTCTTTAAAAGCATTTATTATCAGCAAGGTTTGTTTGACCAACAAAAAGGATACGACGAGTTAATTAACAAATTGAATAGCTTCGATCAAAAAATGGGCGCATGCATAACCCGCTTGTTTTACTTAGCAACTCCGCCTGACAATTACGAAACAATACTTAATTTCTTACATGATACAAAATTATCTGAAGGGCGCAAGCATGGATCTAGCAAATGGACTAGACTTATTATTGAAAAACCTTTTGGCAAAGATATAGAAACAGCAAGGTCGCTAGATAAAAAATTGGCTAAGGTTTTCGAAGAAAAGCAAATTTTTAGAGTAGATCATTATTTGGGTAAAGAAACAGTGCAAAATATACTAACGTTTAGATTTGCTAATGGAATTTTTGAACCGATTTGGAATAAAAAATACATAGATCATATTCAGTTAACATGGGCAGAAACAAAAGGAATTGGGGGCAGGGGTAAATTTTTTGATGGGGTTGGATTACTTCGAGATGTAGGACAAAATCACTTAATGCAGCTTATTGCTGCGGTTGCGATGGAGCAACCAAGAAGTTTTTCTAGAGAAGGAGTAAGAGATGCTAGGGCAAAAGCGATTAAAGCTATTAGGTTTATTGAGAGTTCGGAAGTACAAAAGTTTGTTGTTAGAGGTCAGTATGGGGGCTACAAAGAAGAAAAGGATGTAAAAAAAGATTCTGGTACAGAGACATTTGTGGCAATGAAACTATTTGTTGATAACGAACGATTTAGGGATGTTCCATTTTATATTAGAGCAGGCAAAAAAATGCAAAAAGATTTAGTTGAGATTTCAATTGTTTTTATCCAGACATGTCATTTGCTTTTTAAGGAATTTGGATGTCCAGAAGAAGGAAACATTTTACGCATTCGTATTCAGCCAGATGAGGGGATTGGGATTCGCGTTATTGCAAAAAAACCAGGAGTTAATTTGTCGCTTCAAACAGTAGACATGGAGTTTTCTTATAAAGAAGAGTTTGGAGAAAAAGTTAGCGATGCATATGAAAAAATCTTAATTGATATTTTTAAAGGTGACCAGATGTTGTTTAACAGATCTGACGAATTGGAGAGCTCATGGGAGTTTATTACAAAGATTTTGGAGGGATGGTCTCGCGAAGCGAGACCTGGCTTCGCCAGAGAGACTCAGAAGTCAGAAATTAAGGTTTATGAAGCTGGAACTTGGGGACCAAAAGATGCAGATGAGTTAATCGCAAGAGACGGAAGAAAATGGTTATAAATATTTCCATACTCCACTACTATGTAGTGCTGGACTTTAAACAATTTTATGAAAAGGATGTATACACAACGAGTTAGGCGGGTTGAAAAGCTGACGAAAGGAGAGCAAGAGTCTTTAGTGTTTGATTTAGTCCATTCACTGGTTCAGACTCAAACAGTGGGTGACGTAGCACTTTTTATTCAAGATTTATTGACAAAATCAGAGATGAAAATGTTGGGCAAGCGACTACGCATTGCAAAACTTTTACTTTCTGGGATGACGTATGAAGAAATTGAAAAAAATCTACAC
>JBBTXS010000013.1:0-14945 GCA_038062115.1 Patescibacteria group bacterium | reverse complement strand
GACTAGTGCTTTAGAATACAACTACGCAGCTTGCTGCGTAAGGGTGTATTTTTCCCGCGAAAGCGGGAATCCAGTCTCCAAAATGTTTTTTTAAATAGATTCCCGATCTAGTCGGGAATGACAAGGAATGCATTTTGGTAAAAACTGAATAGATACTATTTTCATGCTTGACTTCTTCTGCTGTATGATGCTATTGTTACTATATTAAATAAAGAAAAATATGGCGACCATCGAAGCAAGACCAGAGTTCCTGCGGCATCAACCACTTGTTAATAACGTACTTCTTATAGGACCTCAAAATGGGTATTACACTGGTTTTCAAGGTCTTGTACTAACAGAGCCTCTCGGTCTTGAGTTCGTTGCTGGAGCTATAACGCCTTTAGTTAAAGATGTACAAATCCATGATGACCGCATAAAACCAAATGGTTGGAAAGAAAAAGTAAATAAAAATCCTCCAGATATTATTGGAATTAGCTGTAATTATACCGCTGATGTTCCAACAGTAAGAAATCTTGCCAGATCGGTTAGAGACGAGGTAGGAAAGGAGACTCCTATTGTTATAGGCGGCCATCATATTAGTCTTAGACCCGAAGATATGTTTATTCCAGAAGTAAGCGCTGTTGTTATTGGACCAGGAGAAATACCGTTTCAGAATGTTGTTAGAGCTTGGGGCGAAAAACGTTCTCTTGAAAGAGTTCCTAATATTTGGTATCAAAATAAAGAAGGCGAATTTATTTCCAACGTTCCTCCGCTTGAGATCTCTCCAAAGTTTACCTACAACTCAGAATTTATGAATGAGCGACCTACCCCAAGAAGAGATCTTGTTACTGCATATCGAGACGGATATTACTTTCTATATTATCCAGACCCGTACAGTGTCGAAACCGCAAGGGGTTGTAGATTTCGCTGTAGTTTTTGTTCTGTATGGAATTTTCATGGAGGTGAGTACGATGTTGAATCATCCAACAGAACTGTCCAGGAAATAGCATCTCTTGGCGAAAAGGCAAAGTATGTAAATCTTATCGATGATTTGGCTTTTACTGATATTGATGCTGCTAAAGAAACAGCAGACGAACTTCTTCTGCTTGGCATAAAAAACCGTTATTGGGCGCAAATTCGAGCAGACAATGTTTGGCCAAAAGATCCAACAAAGCGTTTGGAGCATCAAAAAACATTTGAGTTATTAGCAAAAGCTGGTCTTGACATGGTATTAGTTGGTCTTGAGTCTTTTGATCCAAAAGAATTAAAAAGAGTAAATAAGGGAAGCACTGTCAAACAAAATGTAGAAGCGGTAAAATTTTTAAGAAGTATTGGGGTAAAAATTTGGGCGGCTCAAATTGTGTTTCCCAATTGGACAGTTGAAGATTTTGATAGAGCAATTGCAATTAATCAGGAACTTGGAGTTGAATGTCCTCAATTTACTATTCTAACTCCTCTACCTGGAACACCTGATTATGATAATGCAAAAAAGGAGGGGCAGCTTACAACTGAGGATCCTGGTAAGTATGATTTCTTTCACTGGGTTGTACCAACAATACTTCCACCAGAAGAAATGTACAGACAGATTGCTCGCTTGTACAGAGAAACTAGCCCATTCGCAAAACGACCAGATGGAAAACCAGTAAGCATAAGAGAATCAATAAAGCACATCAAGAGCATAAAAGAGGACATAGCGGAGGGACGAACCACACCAGAAGCAGTAGAAGAATTTACCAGACGCTTTAAAGGATTGCAAGACGAACAGGAACACTTAGCTCATCTTGCCCAATCGGCATTGCGTGTTGGTCGTTCGGAGGAAAAGATTATCTTTGACGCTGAAAACAGATAACCTTCCCCTCCGATACGGGATCGGAATAGATACGACGAAACGGTTAGCTAACCTTTTTTACTAACTCTCGCAACAGCTTTACATGCTTAAATTTTGTCTTTTTTATAAAATTTTCATCCGCTGTAATTAAAATACACTTTTTGTTCTTTGCAATAACTGCGTAAAGCATATCATAGACTGAGGTATGATATTTTTGGGCGAGTAGAACTGCTTCTCTCAATTCCTTGTCATCTTCAATCTGGATGTTTAAATTTGTATTGAATAAGAATTCTAGGTTAACTTTAATTGTTGTTGGTGTGGCATGAGGTTTTGTAGCAAGAAAATTGGCCACTTCGTAAAAAAGAAGTCTTGGAACTACGATAATTTCTTTCTTCTTAAGGTGGGAACTATAAAGAGATAAAGCAATATTAACATCTTCCTCATCTTGTTTTATCCATTTGACAACAACAGAAGCATCTACAACAATCATTGCTCGTAACGCATTTTAATAATTTCTTTTGTAAAATTAATTCCTTTATTCTCCTTAGCATTTCGCTCGGCAAGCCTTTTGAGCTTACTCAACAACATATCCACTCTTTTTTTTCCTCTTATTGCGCCTTTACTATCTGATCCTGCAATTTTTTCTCTAATAATAGAAGCCATGCTCTTCTTTTCCAAAGCGGCTTTCATTTTTAAATCCATATATAAATCTTCAGGCAATCTGATATTGGTAGTAATCCAGTTCATACAATACAATAATACAATGATACTAATGTACTGTCAATAGGATTTATGGAACGGGGAATTTGGAAAGAAAATTTGACAAATGTATCATAGGCATGATATAAAATAAACTAATTCTAATGTATTATCATGAAGCCCCACGACCCCCACAAGAAAAACGTGTTAATGTACTAAAGAATATGGCAGACGCCTTAAGAAGGCGAGGATTGCTACATAAAGGGCCTTCAACGCCCAGAGCAGAAAATTTTCCTTCAGTAACTCCGCAAATACCCATAGACGCAAGTGAAGCTTATTTACTTTCCCTGCGTTCGCGATACGATGGCGCAATGGATAGTTTTGTATTTCATACTCCTGAATTTCAAACGCGGTTTTGGAGAGATATGTTCGCAGATGATCCATCTCTTGTTGTTCCTGAGTGTGATTGGACAGAAGAAGCAATCCGAACCCCAATGCTTGATATGAAAGGAAACGATATTCCTCCTACAATGGTTTATAATCCGCAAGTATTTACAGGAAATGATGGGCTTATTCGTCTAGGAAAACGTTATCCGATTATTACACTCATCGACGAGGCTGCCCGAGAAGGAACACAAGTAGTCGATAATTATGATGGGTCAGGTTGGGTTAAAGTCGAAGGCACTCTTGCTGCTCCAAATCTTGGAGCTACAGAAGATCAACTTAAAGAACATGGAAAAATCGTAGTTATCTCGGACAACGCTTGGGTACATTTATTCTCCTTGGTAGAGCACTGCATGTTTTAACAGGCGAGCATCCAGACCTACTTACTAGCTCTAGACTTCCTGGGTCTCGGTACGAAGGAACAGTTCCTTACTACGCAACCCGCATGGTTTACGCCATGCACTTTCCGGATGGGAGTATAACTGTAGGCAAAGGGGGTTGGGAAGCCTCGTTTCGCCATGATAAATTAGGTGGCCGTTTTGAAGTAAATAAAAAAACTTAAGTAGCCCCCCTCTCCGATATGGGATCGGTACAGATGCGACGATGTGGGATAAGGACGCGAGTTTAAAATCAGGGCACGGGGAATTTTGAACAGAGAGTTTTTATCTCTTTGGCTATAGCTAGTAATTTTTTGTTTTTGACGACTTCTGAACGAAACTTCTTCATAAACTCAGTTCTTTCCTGCCTTGTGGTGAGCTTGTCGAATCCATTTACGCTTGGCAAGCTCTGACCTTTTACTTCTTCTACTGCCCTATTTATAAACTGCGCAACTTTTACCATCTCCTTTTCTTTCATTCCCCTTGTTGTAATCGCTGGCGTTCCAAGACGAATTCCCGATGGGTAAAATGGCGGCATTGTATCGAACGGAACTCCATTTTTGTTAACAACTATTCCTGCTGTTTCCAGTGCAATTGCTGCAATACTGCCATTAACTTTCCTATTCCTAAGGTCGATTAATATTAAATGGTTGTCTGTTCCTCCGCTAACTAAATTGAAATCATATTTCAATAATTCTTTTGCAAGAGCTTTTGCATTCTTAACAATTTGCTCAGCGTAGCGTTTGAACCATGGCAAACTCGCTTCTTTAAGAGCAACTGCGATTGCGGCAGTTTGATTGTCATGCGGACCTCCTTGAAGACCAGGAATAATAGCGCTATCAATTTTTTTTGGCAAATCAGGATTTTTCTTTAGCCCCTTTTCTGTAACCATTATCAAAGCCCCCCGAGGACCCCGCAAGGTTTTATGAGTTGTAGTTGTAACAATATCTACATAAGGAACAGGACTTGGGTGAACACCGGCAACAATAAGACCTGCTATGTGTGCAACATCTGCCATAAGATAGGCGCCAACCTTATCTGCAATCGCACCAAACTTCTCAAAATCAATAATTCTTGGGTAGGCAGTAAAACCGCAGATTATAAGTTTTGGCTTCTCTTTTATTGCTAGACCTTCTATTTCATCAAAGTCTAAATACCCATCTTTTCCAAGTTGGTATTGTACTGATGTAAAAAATTTGCTAGAAAATGTTAGCGGCGCCCCATGTGTTAAATGCCCCCCAAAGGAAAGTGAAAGTCCCATCAGTTTGTCTTTATAATCCAAAAGCGCCATGTAAACTGCGACATTTGCTGGTGAGCCTGATAGAGGTTGGACATTGACATACGGAACACCAAACAATTTTTTTGCTCGATCTTGGGCTAATATCTCGACTTCATCAACTATTTTATTTCCTTGATAATACCTCCTCTTTGGATATCCTTCTGAGTACTTATTGGTCAAAACTGAACCCAACGCCTCCATCACAGCTCTGGAGGTATAATTCTCCGACGGAATCATTTCCAAAACATCCCTCTGCCGCTTTTCTTCTTGCTTGATTAGATCATAAATCTGCGGATCAGTCTTTTTTAACTCTCTCATTAATAGATGATACTATATCGCAAAACTAACGCTTTATGCAAGGATTATTTTTGTAAGTCTTCAGTTGTTACCAAAAACTTGTCATCGCGAGGCTACGAAGTAGCCGTGGCGATCTCCAGAGATTGCTTCTCAGGCGAAGCCTGATCGCAATGACAGATTCGTTGGGAAGAACTGAATAGATACTTATTTTTCAAGCTCCAAAAACTTATATTTATGACCGTCTGACTCTTTGGATTCTTCTGAAATGACTTTTTTAAACTCCGAAAAGCTAGGGAAAAAGGTGTCGCAACCAAAATCGCCCTCAACAATTGTTAGATATAATTTATCTGCCAATGGAAGTGCTTGTTGGAATATTTGCCCTCCACCGATAATAAAAATCTCTTTATTATTGTCATTGCGAGGAGCGTAGCGACGCGGCAATCCCATCGATTTGAGATTGCTTCGCTTCGCCCCGCTGAGCGGGACTTCGCTCGCAATGACAAACGAGTGGCCCTGTTTTTCTTTTGCAATTTCTAGAGCATCTTCTAATGAGTTTACTGCTACAGAATTATCTCGCACAGGTTTATAATTTTTATCGTGAGTAACTACTATATAAAGTTTGCCTGGCATTGGATTGCCAGATTTATTGTAATACCAAACCATTGAATCATAAGTAATTCTTCCCAAAATAACAACGCGATCTTTTGTGAGATTTTTTAGCTTAACAAGATCCTCTTTTATATGCCAAGGAATCTTGTTGTCCTTCCCGATTCCCCTTTTTTCGTCCATCGCGACGATTATGGATATTTTTAAATCATTCATATTGTATTATGTAGAATGTATTACGTATTATGTATAAAAACGTAAATATACTTAATACATAATACCTGATACTTACTACAGATTAATTAACTATTAAGTGCTTTAGAACTTTTGATTAAACCATTTACAAGTTTACTTACAACAACAGTTTGATCCGCTATGTTTTTAAATTCAGCACTACTAATATAGTTTAAATCTCGCGCAATCAAAAGTTGGTTTTGAAGTTCAGTTACCGAACCTAATGCCATATAAAAAAATTGAGCTTTTTCCTTCTTCGACCTCCTGGAAAATCCTTCCGCAATATTGCTTGTTATAGAAATAACGCATCTTCTCATCTGATCAATTAAACAAAATCTTTCTTCTGATGGAAATAATTTTGTTATCCTGTAAATTTGCAACACTAATTTATGACCCTCTTTCCAAGCATTTAAATCTGTAAACGACTTAATTTTATACATACTACATAATACATTCTACTTGATACTGGGCTCGTACAAACCACCTGCAATTGTTAGTTCTCCTTTTATAGGCGGATATGGATTGTAGTTTTCTAGAATTATTTTATCGGGAGTAAAATCTTCCAATTTTTTCATTTCTCCTTCAATATTTATTGTAGGAAAAGGCCGGGGCGTCCTTTTGAGCTGTTCTTTCACCTGCTCTATATGATTTTCATAAATGTGCACGTCGCCGAATGTATGGATAAATTCGCCAGGTGTTAGTCCTGCAATTTTGGCAAGAATTATTGTAAGAAGCGCGTAGGACGCGATATTAAAAGGAACGCCCAAGAATAGATCGGCACTTCTTTGGTAAAGCTGAAGAGAAAGCTTGTCCCCGCGCTTACTTATCTGATACATGTTGTGGCAAATTGGAAAAAGAGAAGCATCTTCATACTCTGCCATTGTATAAAGATATTCCGGATTCCAAGAATTAACTATCAAGTTCTTTGCATCAGGATCATCTTTCATTTCCTGCAATACCCATTTTAATTGATCTATGGTTCTACCCTTTTTTCGGGTCGGCCATTTTCTCCACATTTCCCCATAAATTCTTGGAAGCTCTCCCCACTTTTTGGCAAACTTACTGTCAGTCCTAATTTTTTCTACGAACTCTTCCTTTGTCAAGTTCATGATTCCTGATTCATGATTCCTGATTCCTCTAAGGTAATATTTATAAGGATAATCGTCCCAAATGTGAACATTGTTATCAACCAAGTATTTGATATTCGTTTCGCCTTTGAAAAACCAATAAAGCTCATGCAAAACTCCCTTCCAATAAACTCTTTTAGTTGTCAGGAGAGGAAAACCCTTTGACAAATCATATCGCGTCTGCCTTCCGAATAAGCTGTACAAAACTACATCTGTACCACGGTCAACCTTTCTTATTCCATGCTCCAACGCTTCCTGCAGTAAATTTAAATATTGATATTCTTGGTGCTTCATATTTGTATTATGTATTACGTATTAAGTATTAAGTATAGATTTAATCTATTTTATACATACTACATACTACTTAATACATGCTACAGTTTCGTCTCTACAATAACAAAGTTTCTCTAGTGATGAATAATACATTAAGAGTTATAAACTTTATCCGTACAGCCTGCTGTGAGAATCTATTGTAACAAAAATCACATCTTCAGCATTCTTCCTGTAAATTGCTCTTATATCGCCTGTAACATTTATGCTTCTATATCCTTGATAAGAACCTCTTAGTAAATGATTGTTTAGTGCTGGATGGAACTCATCTTTTTCAAAAAGAGTTAATCTATCCTGAAATTTTTTCTTTATCTTTGAAGGCAATTTCTTAAAATTTTTTGTAAAATTCCTATGGAAATCAATTGTCATAAGGAGCTGAGATAATCGTTTGCTTCTTTTGCGGTCTTAAAAGGCCCTACCAGGTTTTTATTATTCTTAATATCTTTTTCCACTGTACTTAAAAGCTTTTCAAGCTCCGGAGTCATTTGCGGAGTGTCAGAAAAAGTTATTTCCCGAGTCCTAATAAAATTTCTAAGCGAAGCATTAATAATATCACTAAGGCTAAGTCCAAGTTCTTTAGCGGTCTTAGCCGCGTTTTCCTTAACTTCCTTGTCAGCTTTTATATAAATTACAGTCTGCATATTAACTAAAGTATATACAATAGTTACATAAATGTCAATACCGTTTTATGTACTCGTTCAGGATTTGACAAAATATCTGTCATCTCGAGCGTAGCGAGAGATCTCCTTGAGATTTCTCACCTACTTCGTAGCTTCGAAATGACAATTCTTTGATAACTCCTGAACGGGTACCGTTTTATACTTGTTTTTCTTTTTTGCGGGCGGTTACTCTTCCGCCTTGCCACTGTCCGCGATACAAACTTCCTCCACCTTTTACCTCTTCAAACTGCGCATGGACAAATCGAGCGCCCATTTCAATAGTAACTGTACATGGCCCTTCGTTTTTTAGTGCAAACGTTACCTGACCTTTATACCCGGGAGCAACATTACCTGTTCGAAGAAATAATCCCGATCGAAAGGTAGTAGTGCGAGGCTTAAAATTAACTGTTAAATTGGTCGGCACATTAAAACTCTCAATCGTCTTTACTAAATAAAAATCATTCGGCTTAATAATAATTTTTTTCGCAACAATTCCTTTTTTGAGGACTTTCTGTAATTTAGCCTCTCGTTTATTTACGCGATCGCGTTGTTTTTTGAGAGGCTGATTTACGTTTTCATATTCTCCGTCATACTTGGCAACTAACTCAACACTAGGAGTCTTACGCTCGGTCTCTCCCAAAAATGCGGATCCTGAAATTTTGTAAACCTCTCCAAGTCTTAAATCAAATCCAGCACCCTCGGGATTGGTCAATTCTCGCTCTGAAAGGTTTTCTACCAACTTTTTAGTTCTTACCAACTTTAAAAGTTGTTTTGGCCCTAGTACCATATTTGTATCATGTATTAAGTATTATGTAGTAAGTATTATGTAGTAAGTATAAAAAGGAATTCCATACATAATACATGCTACTTAATACTTGCTACTATCGCATGTGTTACTTCCTCGACCGACTTTTCTCCATCAATAATGGCAATTTCTTTAGTAAACTTCTTAGCCAACCACTCGTAACCTTCTCTTATTTTCTCAAGCTTTTCTTTTTCCTCGTAAATCTCAAGTTCCTCTGCCTTCTTATCAATGCGCCTTACTGCTTCTTGTGTTGATACTTTAAGGTAAAAAGTGCAATCGGGTAGTAAAAATCGGTGATACATCGAAAGAATGCTCAGCGCCACAAGAATACGCTCTCTATCGTTCTCTTTCGAGGTTTCTCTATCCACCATTCCATAAACCGCAGATGACCAGAAGTATCTATCGCTAACTACTGTTATCCCCTTTTCTAAATAGCTAGAAATCTCAACTTGGTGCACTGCTCGATCTGCTGCAAATAAATATTGGAAAGCAACAGGCGCAAGAGCTAATTTCCCAGATAATATTTTTCTGATAAGTTTTCCCGTAATCTCATCTGTTGGTTCTTTTGTATAAACACTCTCTATTTTCTTTTCTTCTAAATATTCAACAAGACGCTTTGCCTGCGTTGTTTTTCCGCTCCCATCCATTCCCTCAATAACAATGAATCTTCCTTTGTAAGGATTTCGCCGAAAATCCGTATTAAATGAGACATTGTAATTCATTTTCTTCTAAGTAATTCCTCCACCTTATTTTCAATCTCTGTTGCAATCTTTTGTTCTGATTTTTCGCCATCAATTACAACGAATTGGTTGGGAAATTGCTTCAATTGCCATTCATATCCTCTTGCAACTCTTTGTATTTTTTCTTTTTTCTCATACATAACCTCTTTTACTTTATCCATAAGAGTTAGTCTTTTAATTGCAGTATCGGCAGATATGCGAAGATAAAACGTCATATCAGGCACAATAAATTGGTGGTATAAAGACATAAGTCCTTGAGTAACGTTAATAAGTTTTGTATCAGGCGAATCATAATTCGTAATACCTCTGTCTAATAGCCCATATGGGACATTTGACCAAAGACTCCTGTGCGACAAGACAATTTTCCCTTTCTTTAACGACGGCTCAACTACGTCTTTGTGGTTTATAATCCTCTCGGCAGTGTAAAGATATTGAAGCGATTGGGGTGGAACTTTAATCTTTGACTGTAAAATCTCATGGATAAGTCTCCCTACTGCACTATTCTCTTTTCGAGGCTCAGATGTTACAACAACACTTTTGCCTTTTGTCTTTAAAAATTTTTCAATAATTTCAAGTTGCGTTGTTTTACCGCTTCCATCAACTCCCTCAAAGGCAATATATAACCCTTTGTAGGGATTTTTTCGTAAAGATATGTCAAATTCAATATGATACCTCATAACTTGTATTAAGTATTACGTATTTTGTATTATGTATTTCAGTTCTAAGATATACTTAATACATGCTACATAATACATACTACTTAATACATGATACATGATACATGATACATGATACTCATTATTTTTCCTCGTGCATCTTACTCTCATCTGGACCATCTTGGTTAATGTATTTTGAGCGTTTATTCATAGAATATGGTACTTGGGCTTTGCTTGATAATTCCTCAAAAGTCATAGCGCAAATTCTCATGCCCACAGTTAGGCTAACCGCCATTCTACCTAAATTCCCAAGCTCCAAAACGCATTTACCATCCCACCCTGGATCAAAAACAGAAGCAGTTGAATGAACAACAATTCCAACTCTGCCAAGCGATGATCTTCCCTCGAGTCTTCCCATAAGATCGTTAGCAATTTTAACGCGCTCAAGAGTTACTGCCAAAACAAAATCCCCTGGCTGCATTACAAAATGTTCACCTGTTTTGACTCTGACTTCTCTAGTAATTTCTTGAGAATAATCTTTCTTAGATGGATCAATAAAACTACTACGACTGTGCTCAAAAACCCTAAAAGTATTTCCAAGTCTAAGATCAATGGAGCATGAACCAAGTTGGGTTTTTAGATCAGGGTAAGGAGTAATTTTGATACTGCCAGTTTTTAATGCTTTTTTTAAGTCACGATCCGACAAAACCATAAAAGGATTATAACATAAAATACTGTCATTGCGATCCGCCAGCTGGCGGAGAAGCAATCTCAAAAAGATGCTGTCTGATTTCTCCTACCAAATACAAAGACCCTGTAACGACGATAATTGTTGAATTGCTATATTGCTCAATTGTGAAAGCCTTATCTAGGGCTTTTTTTGAATCCTTCTCTACAATAATCCTTCCTTTATACTTGATACTTTCAGCCAGAGGCTGATCGTCCTTTGGACGAAATACATGATACTTAATACTTTCTGCTTTCGTAGAAGCAGAAACGCTCATATCTGTTTTCGCTCTAAACTTTGTAATAATAAGCGTGTCTGCTACTTGCACTATTTGCTTGAGCATTTTTTTTACATCTTTATCAAATTTAAATCCAACAACAAAAATTTTTTTCTGTTTGCGATAAAGTTTTTTAAGTGTTGATAAAAACGCCCTCATTTTTGTGGGATTATGCGCACCGTCAAGAATAAGTCTGAATTCTGAATTATGAATTATGAATTTAGCCAATTCAAACCTTCCATGGAAAAAGGCAGTTTTAAGAGCTTTTCTAATATGTTCTTCCGAAACTTTAAAACCAAATTGCTCAAGCTGCAATACTGTCTCAATAGCCAAACTCGCATTCTCAACCTGATGTTTTCCCAAAAGAGAAAGAATTAGGCCATTTAATTTCTTTTGACGATCGTCGAAAGTAGTTAAATCAAAAACTGTTCGCTCTCTGCTTTCTTTTTTTATTTCAAAATTAAAATCTTTCCTAAGTCTATACAACTCTGTCCCAACCTCTTTGCATCTATCCTCAACTATTTTAACAACCGATGGCTGTTTTACTCCTGTAATAACAATTGGCTTTTGTCTGTTGTCATGCTGAACTTGTTTCAGCCGCGTCTGACGCGGTTTCACCATCTCGTTTGGTTGTAAAAAGACCTGCCTGCGGGCAGGAGATCCTGAAATAAATTCAGGATGACACGAAGAGAACCCTTTTATTATCCCTGTCTTTGTCTTCGCAATCTTCTGAACTGTCCCTCCTAAAACATTTGTGTGATCCAAAGAAACATTTGTTAAAACAGCAACTAATGGATACAATGTATTTGTCGCATCATATTCTCCACCCATCCCAACCTCAACCACTGCAATATCAACTTGGTTTTGGGCAAAATACAAAAACGCCATCGCGATTAAAATCTCAAAATACGACGGCGCTCCAACCGACATGCCTTTCATCAGTTCGATAGTATCGACTATCGAACCGACAATTTCTGTAAACTTTTCGTTTGAAATTGACTTACCATTTATCTGCAATCTTTCATTAATTTTTTGAAGATGCGGAGAAATTGTAAGACCTGTTTTATAACCGGAACTAACTAAAATATGAGAGATTAAGTACGTAGTTGAGCCTTTCCCAGAAGTTCCTCCGACCAAAACTGATGAGAACTTATCTTGCGGACTACCAAGAAGAGAAAGAAGAACTCTCATCCTCTCCAGAGGATCATGACGCTTTAAAAACTCAGGGTCAATTCTATATCTAACCTTCCCAATAAAACTCTCTAAATACTTTACCGCTTGTTGATAGATGGTAATATTCATATTCTTCGAGCGAGCGTAGCGAGTCGAGAAGTTTATAAAGTTCTCGACAAGCTCGAACAATAAATTATATCATCTGAGGCGCCTAAATTTCTTCCGCTTCCCATTTAAAAGAATCTTGAAGGGAGCGTTCTACAAATACCCCAACAACTGGAACTGAAGAATTAATGAGCGATTTAATTACTTCGACTGATTTTTGAATATCTGTTTTATGCCTCTCGTCCTCTACCGGATTTCCCGCGCATTCTTGGTGACCATGAACAACAATACCTTTTGAACGATGTTTGCCAATAGAAACATCAACAACTTTGAATTTAATTGATTCTAATAAATTTTGATCAAGGTGTTCTTGCGCTAATTTACCAACCAATCCTGCTTCTGTAATCGTATCTGGATATTTTGCACCAAACTTCTGCCGACCAAAATCAGCAACTGGTTCTTGCACTCTCCCATCCATACAACCAACAGTTGTAAAAAAAGTTTCACCAATCTGCGACATAAACTAATTTAATTACCTCCATCCTTTTCTAAGGTTTGATCCCCTACTCATTTGTTCCATCCGGCCAGCTTGCCGCCAAGGATCATAGGTTTTGGGAAATACCACAACCTCCTCTTCTCTTTGCCTCTCTTGCAATGCAAACGCAACAGCACCTCCAATAGCACCCGCCTTTACCATTTCTTCTAACATTTCTTCAAAAAAAGTAGTTGTGTGAGTGCCCGCAAGAAATCTGGGATGAGAAAGAACAATAAGAAGAAGCGGAATATTCGTTTTAACGCCCTTAACTTCAAAGCACCCCAACGCTTCCCGAAGCTTCTGAATTGCCTCCTCGCGGCTAGGAGACCATGCCATCACTTTAGCCTGAGTTGGGTTATAGTTTAGGTTCAGTTCGTATCCATCGTACAGCGAATGATCTACTCTAATATCCTTGCCTTTTGGAAAAATCACTTGCTCAACTACTCCACTTGATGCCATAAGTGTTTTAGGATCTGTTGGATTGATTGTTTGGGCATTCACCCGAGCTTCGATTGCTACACCGTTAAATTTTATATCTTCCTGGCTAAATACTAGATGTTCTCCTTGCGCAATACGAATTTGCTCCTCTACCAAATCATCGCCTGTAATTAACTCTGTAATACCATGCTCTACTTGCAGTCTGGGATTAAACTCCATAAAAAAGATCTCGCCATCAGGTGTTATCAAAAACTCTGCTGTACCTGCGCTTGAATACTCGATTGCCTTTCCAATTGCCAACGCGTAATCTTGTAGCAACTTTTCCTGATTCAAGGTAAGAAAGGATGCAGGAGCCACTTCTATAACTTTTTGGTTGCGATATTGAATTGTGCAGTCTCGCGTTCCTTGGTAAACAAGATTGCCATGCTGATCCCCCAACAGCTGCACTTCAACATGCCGAGCATTTGGAATATATTGTTCTATAAATATCGTTGAGTTTCCAAAATGTTTTCCTGAACGATCCGTCAATCTTTCAATTGCAGCATTTATATCTTCGAGATGAAAAACCGCTGTGTTCGCCAAGCCGCCTCCGCCTCTTGCTGCTTTAATCATCATAGGAAAGCTTTCTTCGCCATCTGAAAGTCCATTTTTTGTAGCCCACTTTGTAATACCTGCTGGTGTTTTTCTTAAAGAACTCTTAATTACAGGTATCTCGAGTTTTTTCGCAATATTCTTTGCTCTCTTTTTGTCTCCTGCTTTTTTCATTGCCTCTTCTGAAGGACCAATAAATATAATCCCTGCCTTATCGCATGCCCTTGGGAATTTTGGATTTTCAGATTCAAAACCCCATCCAGGATGAATCATTTTCGCCCCAATTCTTCTAGCAATCTTTACAGCGCCTGCGATATCAGAATAACTCTCTATTTTATGCGCTTCGTTTGCATCTTTAACATGAAGACTTTTTTCATCATCTGGGGTAAAAACCGTTGCTGTAGGTATTTCTAATTTTCGAGCTGTGTGAATGACTCTTCTTGCAGGGTCTCCTCTATTTAGTACTAATAATTTCTCTGTTTCTACCATTTCATTTTCTTTAATAAGCAGTGGACACTGAGACCTTTTCCTCCATTCGAGTTTCTGTGGGTGGTAATGGGATCGGACCATTGACCTCGTCTTTATCAGAGACGCGCTCTACCACTGAGCCAACCACCCGCTGAAATAAATGCCCATTTGAGGCGCGAGCCGGATTTGAACCGGCGAATAACTGTTCTGCAGACAGCCGTGTTGAGCCTCTTCACCATCGCGCCGCGCATTTATACTACCATACAAGCCACAAAAAATCCATCCGATCTTTTCTAAAAGAAAAGATTTTGGATGGACTGATGTTTTCAACCAGGAAGTGGTAGGAAAAATAGAAAAGAATAGGATTCTCCCGATTTGATATCGGAACAAGTGCTATTCAAACCACTTGGGTGTACTTCTCTTAGTCAACTAGAGCCGCCAGTTGGCGGACTAGACGCTAAGGTTCCGTACCTTCTCTCTTTCAGTCCCGCATAGTCCCGAAGGGACGACGTGGGATTTTTAGAAAGGAGGTGATCCATCCCCAGCTTCGGCTAGGGATACCTTGTTACGA
>JBBTXS010000012.1:0-92301 GCA_038062115.1 Patescibacteria group bacterium | reverse complement strand
CCATTTGCTTATGAAAGATACCAGCTAAGATAAGAGGGTCTATGAGATTTTTATTACCATTAATGAATGCTGCCAAATCTTCCATCATGGGTTTTACATCATTCACATATGGGGGCAAGTAGACAGCTTGGCCAGTTCTTGGATCATTTACAGTTATTGGTTTTTCTCGCAAGTATCCTGTTTCAAATTTTGGAAGTAAACCTTCCATAACTTGTTTTTGAATATTTAAAATAAATTTCAATGAGACAAGGACTTCTCCTTTATCAAGCTTATCGTTTAAATCTTGCAGAGCTTGGTTGTAATTGATTACCTCTTTTTCACTGTCTCGTATATGAGAAGGAATTGATTTAAGGATCTTTTTGACTTCAGTTAAAGGTAATGGGTTGCCTTCAATGCTTGTTGAGGCGTAGGATGAGACTTCTCTTGCATTTCTTTCCAGTTCGAGTAATACAACATCTGGAAATCTCCTATTATTGAGTTCGTTTATCAGAGAATTGATTCTTTTTATATTCGCTAAGAGATGGTTGGTAATAATATATCGAGGCGCAAACATATATAAGTATAGTCGAATTATAGTCGATTAGTAGTCGATTTGCAATAGAGAAAAATTCAAATAAATTAAAGGAAGAAATAAAAGTAATTGATCGAAAATTAAATTTATTACTTGATAGTTACTTGGATGGCATTATTGACGGAGAAACTTACAAGAAAAAGAAGAACGAACTGTTCGAAGAAAAATTAAAAATTCAAGAAGAAATTACTAAATTATCGACAAATGGTTCCGGTTGGCTCGAACTTCTTTTTAACTGATCGGCAACTTTTTCCTGTTTACAATTTAGGCTTTGCAGAGATTTATTCGTTCCAAGCCTTGCAGGCTCAGGAAACCTTCAGCCCTACAAAGTCCCTTTCAGAGCGAGAGAGGGGATTCGAACCCCCGACCTCTTCCTTGGGAAGGAAGCATTCTGCCACTGAACTACTCTCGCGTTTTGGCAAGCTGGAAAGGAGGCATTTTGCCTATCTTGGTATCTTTAAAACATTTTCGGAAAAGATTAAATCAGGATTCTCTAAATTGTTTTGTTTAGCAATTTCTACCCATTTATAACCATCTCCGTATGCTCTAACAGCAATATCCCAAAGACTGTCTTCTTTAGCAACTTTATACGAATCTCCTATAATTAAATTTGTTTTTATTTCTTCTTTTTGTGTTTTCTTCTTTTCTTCCCGATTTACAGGACCATCTTGAATAGAGCTAGTTTGTTTTACTTGTCTATTTTTTCCCAAAGAGAAAACAAGAACTGCTGCAATTACAACAACTATTAATCCTAGAAATAGGCTTGTGTAAGATTCTCCCCACCTAAATCGTGATAAAATTCCAGAACTTATTTCCTGTCTTGCGGTAAATCCTGCCTTACCTGCCTTTCTTGCCATTATTAACCTCCATTCTGGGCAGAAGTTAGTTTATATGCGGGGTGAACGGGACTCGAACCCGCGACCTCTTCCGTGACAGGGAAGCGCTCTAGCCAACTGAGCTACCACCCCAGACTAAGAATTCATTTCTCTTACAATTGCCATTTTTATTCTTTTCCCCATACCTGTTTTATAAAATTGTTCTCTTTTTAAACTATCAGTCTTACAATCAAAGTTTTCGTAATATATAAGCTTAAATTGTCCATTAACTTTTGTCCATTTATTACTTGATTGGTTATGCTCCTTAACTCTTATATTCGGATCCTTTTCCGTAGATCCTACATAAATCTTTCCATTTTTTTCGCTTTTTGCAAAGTACACAAAGTACATTAATATGCTCTAGCCTCGTCCAGAGGACGATCAGCCTTTGGCTGAAACTGAGCTACCACCCCTTATTTTCCGTATCCTAACAAATTATTGAAATCTAGTCAATGCTCTGTTATCATTTTTAAATGAGCAATCAAGAAATAGCAAGACTCTTAAGGCATGTCGCTGCTTGCGACGTTATTTTGGACGAAAAAAAATATAGATTTCAAATTACTGCTTACCAAAAAGCTGCTGATTCCATAGAATCTCAGACGACACAAATAAAAGATTTCGTAAGAGAGGGTAAATTAGACAAAGTTCCGGGAGTTGGAGCCTCCATCAAATCTCATCTTGAAGAGCTCATTAAAACAGGACGAGTTAAGCATTTCATAAAAATCATGAAATCTATTCCCAAACCCGTATTTCCTCTTCTTGAAATACCAAGATTTGGCCCGAAAACGGCTTACAAACTTGTAAAAAAATTTTCTCTTAAAAACGAAGACGCCGTAATAGATGACATCGAAAATTTAGCAAAAAAAGGAAAAATTGCCGAGCTTATTGGTTTTGGAGAAAAATCACAGCAAGACCTTTTGCAGGCAATTATAGAGTACAAGCAGGGGAAAAGTAAAACTTCAAGAATGGTTCTCCCTTATGCATTTGAACTTGCAGAAAAGATTATTACTTATCTTAAAAAATCAAAATATGTTCTTAACGCTTTGCCCCTTGGGAGCCTAAGACGTATGGCACCAACAGTTGGGGATATTGATATAGCTGTTGCCACGAATGAGCCAAGTTTGGTTATAGATCATTTTGTTTCTTATCCTTATAAAGAAAGAGTTATAGAGAAAGGTCCAACAACAGCCTCTATTTTAACATCAGGTGGTAAGCAAATTGACCTTATGACTCAACAGCCTCACGGTTTTGGTGCGCTTCTGCAGCATTTTACAGGCAGTAAAAGCCACAACGTACATCTTAGAGAATATGCTCTTACAAAAGGGCTCTCTTTATCGGAGCATGGAATAAAGCAGTTAACAAGAAAAGATCAAATGCTCATAAAATACGACTCAGAAGAAAAATTTTATGAGGCAATAGATATGCAATGGATTCCACCAGAAATGCGAGAAGATAACGGCGAAATAAAACTTGCTATAAATTATAAGCTTCCAAAATTAGTAGAACTGTTAGATATTAGAGGCGACCTCCATATTCATTCTAATTATCCAATTGAATCAAGCCATGACTTTGGCCAAGATTCTATGAAAGATATGCTAATAAATGCAAAAAGTTTAAGGTACGAATATTTAGGTTTCTCCGAGCATAATCCGAGTATTTCTAGACACAATAATTTACAAATTTATAATATAATAGCGAGACGAAACGAATATATTGAGCAAATTAAATCAGATATAAAAAATGTTCGTATAATTAAGTTACTCGAAATAGATATTTTAGTAGATGGTAATGTAGCAATTGATAGTAAGACTTTAGAGTTACTTGATGGCGCTATTGTTTCTGTACATAGCTCATTTGGAATGGACAAAAAAGACATAACAAAACGAATTATTAAAGGCTTGTCTCATCCTAAAGCAAAAATATTGGCTCATCCTACAGGACGAATGTTAAATCAACGAGCAGGTTACGAAGTAGACTTTGAACTAATCTTTGATTTTTGTAAAAAAAATAATAAGGCTCTGGAAATTAATGGCTGGCCAAATAGGCTCGACCCGCCCGATAATATTATCAAAGAAGGAATCAAGAATGGAATTAAATTTGTTATTAACACCGATAGTCACGCCCTACAACAAATGAATCTTATGAGATACGGTGTTGCAATGGCAAGAAGAGGATGGGCAAAAAATAGTGACATACTTAATACATTAGTGTATAATGATTTCATAAAATGGTTAAAAAAATAATGAGGATAAAGGGGGTGAGAAAATGTCGATTACACTTATTGTAACAATTGGAGTAGTCTTACTGATAATAGGATTTATTTGGTCTGTATATAACTCTTTGGCTACTGGAAAAGTGCGAATAAAAGAAGCGTTTAGCGGAATTGATGTCCAGTTAAAACGAAGAGTCGATCTTGTGCCTAATCTAGTTGAAGCAGTAAAAGGCTACGCAAAACACGAGAAAGAATTGATTGAAAATGTTACTAGAGCACGAACTTCGCTTATGCAAGCAGGGACACCTCGGGAAAAAGCACAATCCGACAATATGTTGTCTAATGCTTTAAAAAGCTTGTTTGCAGTTTCGGAGAATTATCCTAATCTTAAAGCAAGTGCTAACTTTTTAGAGCTTCAGCAAGAACTTTCCGATATTGAGGCCAAAATCGCATACGCAAGACAATTTTACAATACAAATGTTAGAGATTATAATACAACGCTTGCAAACTTTCCAAGTGGAGCTATTGGCCGATCATTTGGATTTAAAGAACAAGAATTCTTCGAGGCAGAAGAGGAACAAAGAAAGCCAGTGAAAGTGACATTTTAACTTTTTTTCGTCATTCTGGGAAGCGAAGCCCTGAACCAGACGGTACAGGACGAAACGACTCCAGAATCTCTTTCGTGCAAGATAATGAGAGATTCTGGACGCACTCTCCTTCGACAAGCTCAGGATTCGCTTGCCAGAATAACGATAGTGGAAGTGAAACTTTATGAACATCTATTCTCAAATTAGCTCTAACAAACTGAAAACGTGGGTTATTATTAGCTTGTTTGTTATTTTTATAACAACCTTATTGTATATCTATGGCAATGCCACGGGCTATGGATTATCGTTAGTTGGAGTAGCGCTTATTATATCTGGCATTATGAGTTTTGCAAGCTATTACTACTCCGACAAGATAATTCTTGGGATGTCAAACGCAAAGCAAATTAAGAAGAATGATAGCCCAGAGCTTTTTAGAATTGTAGAAAATCTCTGCATTGGAGCAGGCATACCAATGCCAAAAGTTTATGTTATAGAAGATTCTGCTCCGAACGCATTTGCCACAGGACGTGACCCAAAACATGCGGTTGTTTGCGCAACAACAGGGATTTTGCAAAAATTAAACAAAGTAGAGCTTGAAGGTGTTATTGCTCACGAATTATCACATATTAGAAATTTTGATATAAGACTTATGGCTATTGTTGTTGTTTTGGTAGGGCTAGTCGCTCTGCTGGCAGATTTTTTTATGAGAAGTCTTTGGTATGGAGGATCAAGAAGAAATGAGAGGGGTAGAAGCGATGCCCAAGGAATTTTTTTACTTATCGGTATTGTCCTTGCAATTCTATCCCCTCTTATTGCAACGCTTATTCAACTTGCCGTCTCTAGAAAAAGAGAGTTCCTTGCCGATGCATCTGGAACCCTACTTACTCGATATCCTGAAGGTTTGGCTTCTGCTCTCTCAAAAATTGCAAAAGATAAGGAACCCTTGGAAGTAGCAAATAATGCGACTGCACATTTGTATATTGCGAATCCATTTAAAGATAAAATTTCAGGTAGCTGGTTTGCAAATCTTTTCAACACCCACCCACCGATTGAAGAGAGAATTAAAATTCTTCGCTCAATGTAGTAATGATTAATTTTTTTCTCATAATAATTGGAAAGCTTCTTTCTTCAATAAGTACTTCTTTTCGCATTGGTAATGGATCAACGTGGCCGGGGCATATTGCGCTTTTAGCAAATAAAAACTTTATCAGAGAACTTATTGAAGCAAATCCGCAGCTTAAAATAATTTTAATTGCAGGAACTAATGGAAAAACAACAACTGGTAAACTCATCCAAACTATCTTAAAAAATGCTAATTATAGAACTTTTCAAAATGAATCCGGTGCAAATCTTTTAAACGGAATTGCGTCAAGTATAGTACTACATAGTAATATACTTTCGACAATTAATTATGATTATGCGATATTTGAAGTTGACGAAGCAACTTTACCATTAGCGTTAAAAGAGATAACTCCTGATTATTTAATTCTTCTTAATTTATTTAGAGATCAATTAGACAGATATGGCGAAGTTAATACAATTGCTGGTAAGTGGAGAGATGCCATTCGACATCTCCTTCCAAAAATTCAACTTATCCTTAACGCAGATGATCCGCAGATTGCCTACCTAGGATTCCAACAGAACAGATATAGGATTGAACATCGGGTGTTAAAACGTAGCTACACCTTGGTGTTCTACTTTGGGCTTAACGATAAAAAGCTCGCTCAAACAGCATATCAACACGCAGCTGACTCAACTTATTGTCCAAACTGTAACTCGAAACTTTATTATCATTCAGTTTATTACTCTCATCTTGGAAATTGGGAATGTAAAAACTGCGAAAATATACGACCCAAAAATATTTTTTCGACTCCCCCACCAAGCAGGTTGACAGGGACATATAATCTTTATAACATTCTTGCGACAGTTCTAGTTACTAAAAAGATTGGGGTTTCTGATGAGATAATTAACAAATCCTTAAGAACATTTATTCCAGCATTTGGCAGGCAAGAAATATTTGATATCAACGGTAAAAAAGCACAAATATTTCTATCCAAAAACCCAACAAGCTTTAACGAATCCCTTAGGACTGTAGCAAGTTTAGGTGCGAGAAATGTAGTGTTTGTTTTGAATGATCGCATTCCAGATGGCCGAGATGTTTCGTGGATTTGGGATGTAGACACAGAAGAACCTGATGGAATAAAAAGTATTATTATAAGCGGAGAGCGTGCCTACGATATGGGTTTAAGACTAAAATATTCGAGTTCTTCTGAAATTAAAAATGAAAGATTAAAAATAAAAAATAAAAGTGTAAAATTTAAAATTATTAAAGATTTAAAACGAGCTATTATGCAAGGGCTAGAAGAAATGAATAAAAGTGATATCTTATATATCTTGCCGACATATTCTGCAATGCTTGAAGTTAGAAAAATATTAACAGGAAAGAAAATATTGTAATTTTTATTTAGTTCATTTGTCATTTCGATCAGGCGAAGCCTGAGAGAAATCTCTTTCATCGCAATTGCAGGAGATCCCTCGACTTCGGGACGCACCGTCTGGTGCATCCCTTCGCTCGGGATGACAATAAGTGTATGAATTATAAGTTGGTTATTGGTTGGTTGTATCCAGAGTTAATGAGTACCTATGGCGATAGAGGTAATATTATTTGTCTTCAAAAGCGATGTGAATGGCGAAAGATTGAGACTAAGGTAAAACATTTAGATTTAGGATTTAAGATTCAAGATTTAAGATCTTGTGATTTTCTATTTATGGGCGGAGCACAAGATACGCAGCAAAAAATCGTTTCCCATGATTTTAGCAAAGAAAAGGTAAAAGCGCTAAAAGAGATTATAGAGGATGGGGTTACAGGCCTTTATATTTGCGGCGCTTATCAGTTTTTAGGCAAATACTACAAAGAAGCAGACGGAAATATTATCGATGGACTATGTATCCTAGATTTATGTACAGAAAACCGGGGAGAAAAAGTACCGAGACTTATTGGAAATGTTGTCATCAAAACAGATGTCATTACGAACGAAGTGAAGCAATCTCAAATCAATGGGATTGCTTCGTCGTCCTTCGACAAGCTCAGAACTCCTCGCAATGACAAAAAGGATTATCTGGTTGGGTTCGAGAATCATGGGGGTAGAACTTATCTTGGCAAAGAGATAAAACCTTTGGGTAAAGTTCTTAAGGGTTTTGGGAATAATGGAGAAGATAAAACAGAAGGAGTAGTTTATAAAAACAGTTTTGGAAGCTATTTACACGGCCCAATCCTCCCAAAAAATCCCCATTTTGCAGATTACCTAATAAAACTTGCTCTTAAGAGAAAGTACAAAAAATCTATCAACCTCTCCTCTCTTAACGACTCCCTTGAATGGCAAGCCCACGAGACAATTGCGAAACGCTTGGGTATTTCGGTATAATAACTGAGTCTGGAATGTTATTTCAGACTCATCCCGAGGTCAGCAGGCAGAGGGATCTCCTAGAAAAGAGATCCTTTGCATCATTAATTAACAAAACTCGGGGGAAAGGCAAATTTATGAAAATAGATGTTTCCCATATTGCAAAACTTGCGAATCTACAGATAAAAGAAGATAAAAAGGAAAAATTTCAAAAACAACTCTTTTCAATCTTACAGTATATAAACAAACTAAAAGAAGTTGCTACAGAAAATATTGAACCTACAAGTCAAGTAACAGGCCTGGAAAATGTTACAAGAGAAGATGAAGCAAAACCCTCGCTTTCTCAAGAAGAAGTTTTAAAAAATGCAAAGTCTGTACATAATGGTTTATTTAAAGTAAAAACAATACTAGATGGATAGTTCTGTGTCATCCTGAACTTGTTTCAGAATCTTACTCATGACAGAAAATAGATGCTGAAATAAATTCAGCATGACATTGAGAGAAACTATGAAACTAAATCAACTAACAATTAAACAAGCACAAGAAGGATTAAGGAATAAAAAATTTTCATCTTTCGAACTTACCGAAGACTGCCTAGACCAAATTAAAAAACTCGACTCAAAGATAAATGCGTTTATTACAGTTTGCGAAAAAGAAGCAATCGGAGCTGCAAAAATGGCAGACAAACAATTTAACAATTTAACAATTGAGCAATTAAATACTCTTCCCCTTCTTGGCATCCCTATTAGCATAAAAGATAATTTTTGTACAAAAGGTATTCGAACAACTGCGTCAAGTAAGGTACTTGATGATTTTATTCCACCATATGATGCTACAGTTGTAAACCGACTCAAAGATGCTGGGATGATAATGCTTGGAAAAACCAACATGGATGCGTGGGCGCATGGATCATCAACCGAAACTTCTGATTATGGAACTACAAAAAATCCTTGGAATACGAATTTTTTACCTGGTGGATCATCAGGCGGCGCTGCGGCAAGCGTTGCAGCTAATCAAGCAATTGCTGGAATTGGATCAGAAACTGCTGGTTCTATTCGACAACCAGCATCTTGGTGTGGAGTTGTAGGTCTTAAGCCAACTTATGGAAGGGTAAGTAGATATGGCCTTATCGCAATGGCGTCTTCTCTTGATTCTCCTGGCCCAATTACAAAAACTGTAGAAGATAGTGCATTAATTTTACAAGTATTAGCAGGAAAAGATTCTTTTGATGCCACTACTTCTCCCAAAAAAGTACCATACTATACCAAAAATCTCAATCGATCGATTGAGAAAGTCAAGATAGGAGTTTCTAATGATTATTTCGAGGGTGTTGATCAAGAAGTTCAAAATGGAGTACATAATGCTTTAAAAGTTTTAGAAAAAAAGGGTGCAATAATAAAAACTATTAAACTTTTTCCACCAAAATATGCAATCGCAGTATATACGATTCTTCAGCGTTCGGAAGTCTCTTCAAATCTTGCGCGATACGATGGGATTAGGTATGGTAATGATCGATCTTACTTTGGCGATGAGGCAAAACGGAGAATAATGCTTGGAACATATACATTGTCTGCTGGGTACTATGACCAATATTACAATAAAGCACAAAAAGTTAGAACACTTATAATTCAAGACTTTGAAAAAGCATTTAATCCGTCAACTGGCGGAGTAGATGTAATTATAGGGCCAACAAGTCCATCAACAGCGTTACCTCTTGGCTCTAGCAAAAATCATCCTATGTTTGGCGAAATGGCAGATGTATTGGTAGAACCGTCCTCTATCGCAGGGCTTCCTGGCATCAGTGTTCCCTGCGGATTTTCAAAACAAGGTCTACCCATTGGCATGCAAATCATCGGCCCCCAGTTTTCGGAAGCGTTAATACTAAACGTTGCTTATAAATACGAACAAGAAACAGAGTGGCACAAACAAAAACCTATACTATGAATGTCGAAGTAAGTCCTGAACATTCATCCAGCTTTATTGAAATGGCACAAGAAGCAGCAATAAATAAAGTTGTAGACATCCACACTGAGCCGTTGTTATTTAAGCATGGCTTTATCCGCTTAGGGGATATTCATAACAATAATGGCCTCACAAATTTACCAGTAGATAGACTACGGGGAATTCTTCTCCATGGATTAGTGGCTGAGAGTTTTGCAAGAAAAAAAGGGATACTTTTTAGCAGAAACTGGGTAGATCCCGTAAATAAGACTAGTATATCCCTTTCTAATACAGATGTAACGTTGGAGAAATCTTTTGAAACTGCTATTTTGAGCGCGACGCATGATCTTAAGTATAACTTCAATAGGATCGTGATCCCCCGAGAGAATCTGTGTGTTATTCTTGTTGAAAATAAGCCTTATGCTAAAAGAAACCCCGTAGAAGAATTAGCAAAAAATAGAGTAGGTCCACAATTATTTAAAGGCATTGTTGTACTTGATCAAATACTAAGTTCTATCCGTTTCTCAGAATGTGTTGATCTTAAAAGTACGACTGTACAAGAAACGGTAGATATTGTTGTTTCGGAAATGACATCAATAAATAGAGATCGACCTAACTTTTGTATTCCTGTATATGGTCTATCAGGTTCGCTTTATTGGCCATGGCAGAAAAGTTATCAAGAAGTTCAAAATTTTGTTAAGGAAAGGAGAAGTAATGGGGTACAAACCAGTCATAGGTCTTGAGGTTCATGTTGAGTTAAAAACAAAATCTAAAATGTTTTGTGGCTGTTCTGTGGATTATTTTGGTAAAGACCCAAATACTCACGTTTGTCCAGTCTGCTTAGGGCTCCCTGGAGCCCTACCAGTTCCAAACAAAAAAGCAATTGAGTGGTGTGTGATGATTGGGCTTGCATTAAATTGCAAGATTCCTCTATTTTCAAAGTTTGATCGGAAAAATTATTTTTACCCAGACCTTCCTAAGGGATACCAGATTTCACAATACGATCAACCATTTGCAGTCGGTGGATATGTACACCTGGAAGGTGAAACGGATAAACACCTTCGAGGTGAGGGTAAAAAAATAATTCGGATACGTCGGGTTCACATGGAGGAAGATACTGGTAAGCTAATTCATTCTATTGTAAAAGGGGAAAAAGTAACGCTGATAGATTTTAATCGATCAGGAGTTCCGCTTGTTGAAATAGTTACTGAACCTGATTTTGAATCTGCAACAGAGGTCGTTGAATATCTAAAAAAACTCCAGCAAATCGTTAGATACTTAGACGTGTCAGACGCAGACATGGAGAGAGGGCAGATGCGGTTGGAGCCTAACATTTCACTATCTGAAATGTCATTGCGAGGAAGCCGCGTCAGACGCGGCGACGAAGCAATCTCAAAAGTAGAGGGATTGCTTCGCTTCGCTCGCAATGACAGTGAGAGGTTGCCTACCTATAAAGTCGAAGTAAAAAATATTAATTCTTTCCGTTTTGTCGAAAAGGCAATAAATTACGAGATAGAAAGGCAGAAAAAGATTTTAGAATCAGGAAAAACTCCAATCCAAGAAACAAGGGGTTGGGATAGCAAAAAACAAATTACAGTGTCTCAAAGAGTAAAAGAAGAAACAATGGATTATAGATACTTCCCAGAGCCAGATATACCACCCATTCGGTGGGTGGAATTACAAATTTCAAATTTCAAATTTCAAATGACAGAACTACCCGATCAAAAGTTTCAACGATTCACAAAAATTTATGGTTTGTCAGATTACGACAGTGAAATATTAACAAAAGATAGAGGGATTGCAGAATATTTCGAAGAAGCGGTAAAAGTGAATCGTGAATTAAGAATTAAGAATCAGGAATCTATAAATACAAAGGTTATTGCTAACTGGATTATCAATAAAAAAGTAGATTTAGAAAAAACAATGCCAGCGCAGTTAGTTCGAAGTATTATTACGTCAACGCAAAAAACGACTGTTGATCAGAAGTACCTTGAAAAAACAGTAAAACAAGTAATTCTTGACAATCCAAGAGCAATAAGCGATTATAAAAAAGGTAAAGCAAATGTGATTATGTTTTTGGTAGGAATGGTATTAAGAAAAATTTTAAAAAGTATAGATCCTAATATAGTAAAAAGAGAGATTAAAAAGCAATTATTATAGTGTCATTGCGAGGATCAGGCGAAGCCTGAGACGAAGCAATCCCCATCAAAAGAGATTGCCGCGCGAACTAAAGTTCGCTCGCAATGACATATTGAGCTATGGCAAATTTTGTTCACCTTCATAATCATAGTGAATATTCTCTTTTAGATGGGCTTTCAAAAATCCCAGAAATGGTCAAGCGTGCCAAAGAACTTAATATGAAAGCGTTAGCGATTACAGATCATGGAAATATGTACGGAACGATTACCTTTTATAAAACATGCCAAGCTTTAGGTATTAAACCAATTATTGGATGCGAAATCTACATATCCAAAAGATCAAGACACGATAAAGAGGCGGGAGTTGACAACGACTCAAACCATCTAATACTTTTGGCAAAAAATAATACAGGATACAAAAATCTTATTAAAATAATTTCTATTGCAAACTTAGAGGGATATTATTACAGACCAAGAACCGATATTGAACTTCTTCGGCAATTTAGCAACGGCTTAATATGTTTAAGCGCATGCGTCAATGGGTATATCTCTGATCCACTGATACAAAACCAAGAAGAAACAGCGGTAAAAAGAGCAGAGGTTTTATATAAAATATTTGGAGAAGGCAACTTTTATTTAGAACTCCAAAAACACATAAACGTTGAGGATCAAGATATTCTAAACGAAAAATTAATTGCTCTTTCCAAAAAAATGGGTTTACCTTTGGTTGCAACTAACGATAATCATTATATTTATAATACAGATGCAGAAGCACAAGAAATCTTGCTTTGTATTCAAACACAAACAGCCTTAAATACGCCAAACCGTAAGCTTTCTATGATCTCTTCTCCTGATTTCTATATGAAGTCTCAAGAAGAAATGAAGGGTCTCTTTATTCAAACACAAACAGCCCTAGAAAACACTTCTAGAATTGCAGATATGTGTAACGTAGAAATATCTCTTGGCAAGTGGATTATGCCTATTTTTGATGTACCAAACAATAAAACGCCACAAGAATTCATGAAAAATAAAGTAGAAGAAGGGCTAAAGAATAGATACAAAGAAATAACTCGTGAAATAAGAGAGCGAGCTGAATATGAGCTGTCTATCATTTTAAAGAAAGGCTACGAAACGTATATTCTTATTGTTGCAGATTTTGTCAATTGGGCAAAAAACCATGGGATTACGGTTGGTCCAGGCCGAGGATCTAATGCTGGCTCTATAGTGTCTTATGCCTTAGGCATTTCGGATATAGATCCTTTGTTTTTTAAGCTTCCATTTGAAAGGTTTCTTAATCCAATGCGGCCTTCTCCTCCAGATATTGATCTTGATTTTGCCGATAACAGACGAGATGAAGTTATAGAATATGTAACTCAAAAATACGGTCGGGATAAAGTTGCTCAGATTATTACATTTGGAACAATGGAAGCAAGGGGTTCTGTAAGAGATACTGGCCGGGCGCTTGGCATGCCATATGCAGTTTGCGATAGAATAGCAAAGATGATTCCTCCTGGTTGGCAAGGCCATGCAATGACCATAGAAAAAGCTCTTGAACAGAGTACTGATCTCAAAACTGTCTATGCTACAGAACCAGACGCCAAAAAACTATTGGATCTTGCGACAAGATTGGAAGGTGTTGTCAGACATGCATCTATGCATGCTGCTGGAGTTGTAATTGCAGATAGGCCTCTTACTGAATACACTCCTCTACAACGAGAAACTAACGGAGAGAAAATAGTTACTCAGTACGACATGTACACTGTTGGAGAAGATGGCGTGGGACTTTTAAAGATTGATCTCTTGGGGCTTAGAAATTTAGCAATCATAGAAGAAGCTTTACGATTCATTAAAGAAAACCAAGTAATAAATATTGATTTGTCTCAGGCATCTTTTGATGACAAAAAGACATTTGAGTTGCTTTCTTCGGGAGAAACTACTGGAATATTCCAGTTGGAATCTTCTGGAATGAGAAGATATATAAAAGAATTAAAGCCAACCTCTATATTTGATCTTCAGGCCATGGTTGCTTTGTATAGACCAGGACCTATGGCAAATATTCCAGAGTTTGTTAAACGTAAGCATAGTGCATCTCACATCAAATATCCTGATCCTCGACTTAAAGAGATATTAAAAGAATCATATGGCGTTATTACTTTCCAAGATGATGTTTTGTTGACTGCAATAAAAGTAGCAGGATACTCTTGGCTTGAGACAGACAAACTAAGAAAAGCGATTGGTAAAAAAATCCCATCAGAGATGAAAAAACAACATGACAAGTTTGTACAAGGATGCGTAGCAGGCGGAATGAAAAAGGATAATGCTCAAAATTTATGGAATTTATTTGAGCCGTTTGCGGGATACGGTTTTAATAAGGCACATGCTGCGGGTTACGCAACCATTGCTTTTAGAACTGCGTATCTTAAGGCGCATTTTCCAGTAGAATTTATGACTGCCTTATTAACCGCAGAGTCTCGGGGCACTACTGGTCCAACAAAAAACGAAAAAATCGCTCAAGCTGTTGCAGAGTGTAAAAGATTAAAACTTACAGTTTTGTCTCCAGACGTTAATAAATCTGCTAGCGATTTTACTATTGAGGATAAAAAAAACATTCGGTTTGGGCTTTCTGCTATAAAAAATGTTGGAGAAGCAGCCATAAATAGCATTCTTACCGCACGAAGAACTGGTTTGTTTAAAAGTCTTGTAGATTTTTATGATCGAGTTGACCCTGGTCCAGTGAATAAAAAAACAGTTGAGAGTCTTATAAAAGCAGGTGCTATGGATTCTTTTGGAAACAGAGCAAATCTTTTAATCTCGTATCCAGAGATTGCCGAGAATGCTCATAGAAAACGAAAACAGGCTCAGGTTGGACAATCTAGCCTTTTTGGCGATAGTTTAGGCATGGATAATCTTAAAAGAACTGTTTCAAATGTAGATGATTTTTCGTCCAATGAAAAACTAGCTTTTGAGAAAGAATTTTTAGGACTTTATTTAACATCCCATCCACAACTTGATAACTTATTATCTTTAAAATCAGTAATTTCCCATGAGATTGATCTTTTGACAGAAGAAAAAGAAGGCACAAGAGTTAAAATAGGCGGAATTATAGAAACAACTAAAAGAATATTTACTAAAAGCGGGAACGAAATGGCATTTTCAACAGTTGGCGACGAAAAAGGACTATCTGTAGAATGTGTTATTTTTCCAAGAATTTATGAACGACACAAAAATTTATTAATAAAAGATTCTGTTGTAATTATAGAAGGAAAGCTTGATACAAAGAATGACAAGCCAACCGTTATTGCAGAAAAAATATCTACAAAAAATCATTTTTCGTCTTGACTTAATATATAATTAAGTCTACACTTAGATTAAGAATAAAAGGTAATTCTATGGTTTCGTTTACACCTGAATCAATTTTTAGCTTAGGATCAATTAGCATCACAAACACTTTATTAGGTACATTATTGGTCGATATAATTCTAATAGGAAGTTCTGTATTTATAACAAAAAAATTGTCCGCTATTCCCAACTTTTTCCAAAACGTGAGTGAATATATAATAGAAATATTCTATAGTTTAATAGAATCTGTTGCTCAAAATCGAGCATCACTAATTTTTCCTTATGTTATGACTTTTTTTCTTTTTATTCTCGTTGCGAATTGGAGCGGGTTAATTCCTGGGGTTGGCACAATAGGGTTATTTAGAGACGAAAAGCTTATTCCGCTTTTAAGAAGCGCAACAAGCGATTTAAATCTAACTCTTGCACTCGCAATTGTATCGTCAGTTGCTACTCACATATTAAGTATTAGAGTAGTTGGCTTTGGGGACTATTTAAGTCGATACTTGTCTCTAAACCCAATAAATCTTTTTATAGGAATATTAGAAGTAATTTCGGAGATAACCAAAGTAATTTCTTTGTCTTTCCGTCTCTTTGGCAATATTTTTGCTGGCGAAGTAGTTCTTCTAACTGTATCTTCGATTTTTGCTTTTATTTTTCCTACCCCTTTCTTATTGCTTGAGATTATAATAGGTATGGTACAAGCACTTGTTTTTGCAATGCTAACAATGGCTTTTATGGCTATATTAACTACACACCACAAGCCAAAGGAGGTGACGACAACATGAGTTTTAGCATTTCAGGAGGACTGATTATTGCCTTGGGCGGAGCATTACCAGCTTTAGCAATTGGCCTTATTGGAAGCAAGGCAATGGAAGCACTTGGGAGAAATCCAGAAGCTTCGGGAAGAATCCTGCCAGCCATGCTTCTTGCAATGGCATTTGCTGAGGCTATCGCAATTTATTCCTTAATTTTAGCATTTACCAAATAAGTATTATGGAACTTATCAAAAATTTTGGAATTAACCCTATACTATTAGGTGCTCAGGTTGTTAATTTTTTAATAGTTTTATTTATTCTTCGTAAGTTATTGTACAAACCCATTACTCAACTTTTGCAAAAGAGAAAAGATACTATAATAGAGGGGTTAAAAACCGCGGAAGAAGCTCAAAAGCGGATGGAGAAAGTATTGCAAGAAGAAAAAAATATTCTACGAAATGCCCAAATTCAGGCAAAAAAAATTGTCGAGGATGCAACTCTTCAATCTATAGAAGCCTCAAAAGAAATACAGGAAAACGCTAAAAAGCAATCCGAAAAGATTCTAAAAGAAGTAAGACTACAAATAGAAAAAGAGAGAAGTGAGACCGAAAAAAGATTAATGGAAAATGTTAGTAGTTTGGCAATAAAATTTTTACAAAAATCTGTTGAACAGTTATTTTCGGAAAGAGATCAAAAAGAAGTTGTGGAAAAGGCCTTAAAAAAGATAAAAATATTAGTTTAAAACTTTATGACCAGAAACAAACTAAAAAATTTGGTGGCAGAAAGTTATAAAAATGATATTTTAGACAGCAACAAAGTATATGCCATTGTAAACTGTTTTACAAGATTCGAACTTAAACAGTATATTGATGCGCTTAAAAATTACGAAGATAAAAAAAACATTATAGTTACTACACCTTTTAAGGCATACAGTAACATAGGATTTGAAAAATTATTTCCTAATAAAAAAATAGTTTACAAAATTGATCCATCTTTAATGTTAGGGGTAAAAATCGTAGATAACGACAATGTTTACGAATTCAATCTAAAAAGTAGGCTAGATGATATAATCTCATATGTGACTGGGTCATAATTGTCATTTCGAGCTTGCCGAGAAATCTCCTTCAAAGAGATTCCTCGACTCGCTACACTCGCTCGGAATGACAAATGAGTATTTATGTCCCAGTCATAATCTCATATATTACAAAACGTTATGATTGATAACGAGAATATTATAAAGAAATTGGAAGAAAGATTAATGACATTTGGGGAGGACCTAAGGGTTAAAAATATTGGTAGGGTGATTAAAAATACAGACGGTGTAATAGTTGCTTCTGGGTTATCACAGGCTAGAATCGGAGAAATAGTACACTTTGAAGAAGGTACGACTGGAGTTGTATTAAATCTAGAGGAAGACTATGTCTCCATAATACTTCTTGGAAAAGGAGAAACCATAAAAGAAGGAAACGAAGTTAAAACGAGTGGAACAATACTAAGTATTGATGCATCAGACGCACTTTTGGGAAGGGTAATAAATCCGCTTGGAGAACCATTGGATGGAAAACCAAAAATCAAGAACGGTAAAAGTATGCCTCTTGAACGGATAGCACCAGGTGTTGTTGAACGAGAATCGGTTAACACGCCTCTTAAAACTGGAATAAAAGCTATCGACACAATGATTCCAATAGGACGGGGCCAACGCGAACTTATAATTGGGGACCGCCAAACAGGAAAAACTTCTATAGCAATCGATACAATCATCAACCAAAAATCAACGACCAAAGATAAGAAACCGGTTATTTGCATTTATGTAGCAATAGGTCAAAAACAAAGTACTGTTGCTCAGGTTATAGATAAACTGTCTCAAACAAACTCTCTTGACTACTCTATGGTTGTAAACGCGGGCGCATCTAGTCCTGTTTCCCTACAGTATCTTGCCCCTTATGCAGGATGCGCTGTTGCAGAATATTTTTTGGAAAAAGGAAGAGATGTTTTAATAATTTATGACGATCTTTCCAAGCATGCATGGGCATATAGGCAAATATCCTTGGTATTACGACGTCCCGCAGGTCGCGAAGCTTATCCAGGAGACATTTTTTATTTGCATAGCAGACTTCTTGAACGAGCAGTTAAATTAAATAGTCAAAACGGTGGCGGATCAATTACTGCCCTACCTATTATAGAAACACAAGCGAATGATATTTCTACCTATATTCCAACAAATGTTATCTCAATCACTGACGGACAAATTTATCTACAATTAGATCTTTTTAATGCAGGGATAAGACCAGCGGTCAATGTTGGAAATTCAGTTTCAAGAGTTGGAGGAGCCGCTCAAACTGCCACGATAAAATCTGTATCTGGAAAACTAAGACTTGAGCTTGCACAATATCGAGAACTTGCTATTTTTGCTCAATTTGGAGGAGAGCTTGATCCAGCAACCACAGCCCAAATAGAAAGAGGAAAAAGAATAACAGAAATTTTAAAGCAGCCGCGATTTGCGCCATTAGCAGAACCATTACAATTTTTGAGCATAAACTCTGCGGTAAGTGGATTTTTGGATGATATTCCAGTTGATAAAATTCAAGAATTCGAAAATAAATATCATGCTTTTATAAAAAGACATCATCCAAAAATCATTGAGAATTTAACTAGTGGCGAAAGACCATCTGAGGCAACCTTAAAACAAGTCCAAAAAGCAACCCAAGAATTTAGGAAAACCTTTTAAAAAAATAAATATGGCAAACATTTTATCTTTAAAAAGAAGGATAACAGCAGCTCAAAATGTTTCGA
The DNA here is from genome assembly GCA_038062115.1 of Patescibacteria group bacterium. Classification (GTDB taxonomy): domain Bacteria; phylum Patescibacteriota; class Microgenomatia; order Levybacterales; family UBA12049; genus JBBTXS01. Next base: position 73,686 of record JBBTXS010000012.1, on the reverse strand, counting down.
AAACAACAAAAGCAATGCAAATGATTGCCGCCTCAAAGTTAAAACGCGGCCAAGATTTAGCGCTAAAATCCAGGCCCTACGCTGACAAATTGGTGCAACTACTACAAAATATTGTAAGCAAATTAGAAGAAAAATTTTATCATGACTATATGAAAACTCCAAAACAGGTAAAGAGCAATCTCCTAATTATTTTTGCTCCAGATAAAGGGCTTTGTGGAGGATTAATAGGAAATATAATTGATGAAATTTTTAATTTTGATTCCAAAAACCCAAATACAATTTATATAACAGTTGGTAAAAAAATCGAAAAATATGTTTCGAGTCTTAACAAAGAGATTGTTGCCTCGTTTAACTTCGGTACTACTCGACCCCAATTCGACAAAGTTTACCCTCTTATAACAATTATTAATAGTTTTTTCCAAGGAAAAAAAGTTAAAAGTGTCAAAATTTTATATTCTAAATTCTTGAATGTGTTTTCCCAACAACAAGAAATTGCTGATTTATTGCCAATTGAATTTCCTTCTAAAGAAACAGCAAAACCTATGAGTCAGACTACTATTTTTGAACCATCGCCCCAAATACTGCTGTCTCCTCTTTTGCAACACTATTTAGAAACTGTAATATTTCACATTTCTTTGGAAAGTTATGCATCCGAACAGGCAGCTCGAATGTTGTCAATGCAAAATGCAACGAATAATGCAATTGAAATTACAAATGAAATTAGGCTTGAGTATAATAAAGCCAGGCAAGAGAGAATAACAAACGAAATATTAGATATTAGCAGCGCAACTTTTACTACAATTATGTAAACTAATTGTAGTTTACATATTCTTATGAATAATAATGCTAATGGGATAATTATAAAAGTATCAGGACCAGTGGTCGATGTTCGATTTTCTAAAGAACCACCATTTATCTACGAAGCTTTACTAGTTGATACTAAAAACAAAGAAGACTTGGTTTTGGAAGTAGCTTTTAGCATAGGAGACAAAGAAGTAAAAACAATAGCATTAGGCCCAACCGATGGAATTGCCCGCGGCATGAGAGTAAAAAGAACTTATAGCCCAATAAAAGTACCAGTTGGACTACCAACGCTTGGTAGAATTTTTAATGTACTTGGCCTTCCTATTGATGGCAGAACTTTTAATCCAAACGACAAAAATATAACTTTTGAACCTATTCACCGTGAAGCGCCTCTTCTTGCCGAACAAGAAACAACAACCCAAATGCTAGAAACTGGAATTAAAGTTATAGATATTATTGCTCCATTTACAAAAGGTGGAAAAACAGCAATTTTTGGAGGAGCAGGTGTTGGAAAAACAGTAATAGTTAAAGAACTTATACGAAATATCGCTATGGAACATAAAGGACACTCTGTATTTGCCGGGGTTGGAGAAAGAACGCGTGAGGGAAACGATTTGTGGGTAGAAATGAAAGAAGCAGGAGTTTTAGATAAAACAGTAATGGTTTTTGGACAAATGAACGAACCACCCGCTAACAGAATGAGGGCTGCATTAACTGCTTTAACTATGGCAGAGTATTTCCGAGATAAAAAACACGAAGACGTCTTGCTATTTATTGATAATGTTTTCCGTTTTGCTCAAGCGGGTTCGGAAGTTTCGGCACTTCTTGGAAGAATGCCATCTGCTGTTGGATACCAACCAACGCTTGCCTCAGAAATGGGAGCTCTACAAGAAAGAATAACCTCTACAAAACACGGGTCAATTACGTCTGTTCAGGCTGTTTACGTTCCAGCAGATGATTACACAGATCCAGCACCAGTCACTATTTTTTCTCATTTGGATGCAACCATAAATTTGGAGCGTTCAATTGCCGAACAAGGTATATATCCAGCAGTTGATCCTCTTTTGTCAACCTCGAGAATTTTGGACGCAAATATTGTGGGGCAAGATCACTATAATGTTGCTCAAAATGTAAAAAAAGTCTTACAAAGATATAAGGATTTACAAGACATAATTGCAATTTTAGGAATTGATGAGTTGTCTGATGAAGACAAGTTAATTGTTTCGCGCGCTCGCAAAATTCAGCGTTTTTTAAGCCAACCAATGTTTGTGGCAGAAGTGTTTACTGGACAACCCGGACGATATGTTAAAATTAAAGATACAGTTAAAGGCTTTGGGGAAATTTTAGAAGGAAAACATGATAATCTTCCCGAAAGAGCATTTTACATGGTCGGAACTATTGAGGAGGTTTTAAAAAAAGCTAATGAGTCTTCTTCTTGAAATAATTACGCCAGAAAAAATAGTTTTTAGAGATGAAATAGATGAAGCAATAGCTCCAACAGTGAATGGAGAAATTACTATTTTGCCACACCATATTGGTCTTATAACCCAAGTTGTTCCCGGTGAGCTAATAATTAAAAAAAATAATAAAAATCAATCTATTGCAGTAACAGAAGGATTTTTAGAGGTAAGTGATAACCGTATAAGTATACTTGCAAATTATGCTATAAACGCAGAAAATATTAATGTTGCAAAAGCCGAAGAGGCAAAAAAAAGAGCAGAACATCTTATGCAAGAAAAAACAACAGACCGCGATTTTAGAATAGCAGAGGGAGAACTTAGAAAAGCAATACTCGAGCTTAAGATTGCCAACAAACATAGAAAGAGAATTACTTTATAATAAATCCTCTATGAATGCATTGCTCTACAACATTTATGAATCATACGATGAGAATTTTAAAAAAGGCCCACTTGGGAGTAGGAATCTTAAAAAACCCATTTTTAAAAAAAGTAATCATTCCTATAAGTTTTTAGGATTTCCAATAAATATCCCATTTGGTATTCCGGCAGGCCCCTTATTGAATTCTAAATTTATAAAAGAAGCATTTGATTTTGGATTCGCAGTATCCACATATAAAACTGTTAGGACAGACTCTTTTCCCTGTCATCCATATCCCAATATTGTATTTTTGGATTCTCCTAACAAATTTGACCCTTCAAAAATATCTCGTCTAAAAGTTAGAAGTGGTGCAAAAGTTTCAAAAAATTTAACGATAACTAATTCATTTGGAGTTCCATCGAAAGATTCGAGATTCTGGCAAAAAGACGTAAAAAGAGCCTTAGCTTGTCAAAAAAAGGGAAGTCTTATGATACTAAGCTTTATGGGCACTGTTAAAAAGAACCAAACTCAACAAGAATTTATTGATGATTTTGCAAAAGCAGGCAAGCTTGCCAAACAGACTCAAGCAAAAGTATTAGAAGCAAACCTATCTTGTCCTAATATTGGAAATGAAGGGTTAGTCTGCTATAACCAAGACGTAACCAAAAAAGTATGTCAAATGGTAAGAAAAGCAATTGGCAATACTCCTCTTATTCTTAAAATTGGATATTATAAGACCTACAAAGACCTTGAAAAACTTGCAGAAATTGCCAATGAATATGCTAATGCAATTGCGGCAATAAACACAATTCAGGCAGAAATAGTAGGTAAAAATGGAAATCAGGCGCTCCCGGGTGCAAACAGACTGAAAAGCGGTGTATGTGGATACGCAATACGATGGGCTGGGCTTAAAATGGTCAAAATGTTAAATAAAATTAGACAAAATAAAAATTATAAATTCCAAATAATAGGAATTGGCGGAGTATTAACCCCAGATGATTATTTTGAGTATAAAAAGTCGGGGGCAGATATTGTTCAATCTGCAACTGGCGCAATGTGGAATCCCTATCTTGCATATGAAATTTGGAAAAGAGAAAACTAAATATGAATTTTAAACAAAAGCTAGAAAAAATTGTAAAAAAAAATAATTCTCTTCTTTGCATTGGTCTTGATACAGATTTAGAGAAAATTCCCAAGCACTTACTAAAAGAAAATGATCCTGTATTTACTTTCAACAAGCTGATTATCGACAACACATTCGATCTCATCTGCTCTTATAAACTTAACTCCGCTTTCTATGAAGCATATGGCGAAAAAACACTTCTATCTCTTAAAAAAACAATTGCGTATTTAAAAATAGAGCACCCAGAAATTCCAGTTATTTTAGATGCCAAACGCGCTGATATTGCGAACACTTCCAAAATGTACGCAAAAGCTGTGTTTGAGTACTGGGATGCAGATGCAGTAACAGTTAATCCATACATGGGATATGACTCGGTTGAACCGTTCCTTAAATGGAAAAATAAAGGAATTATCATTCTTTGTAGAACATCTAATTCTGGTGCAAAAGACCTACAAGATACCGAGATACAAATAGGATCTCACCTCGGTGGTGAATCAGATAGAACACCTAGGGATTTTTTTTTAGAACCGCTTTATATAAAAGTTGCAAAAAAAATTGTTGAATGGAATAAAAAATACCAAAACTGTCTTCTGGTTGTTGGCGCAACATGGCAAGAAGAATTGAAAAAAATTCGAGATATCGCGCCTGACATTTTCTTCTTAGTTCCTGGTATTGGCGCACAAGGAGGGGATGTTGAAAAAACACTAAAAAATGGTCTGACAAAAGAAAGGTCTGGACTGATAATTCACACGAGTCGTGAGATAATATATGCATCAAAAAAAGAAGATTTTGCTCAAAAAGCACGAGAGGAAGCTGTAAAATTAAAAGTTCTTATTAATAAATTTCGAACTTGATCAAATCATGATTGTAAATAAAAACATTGCCAAAAAGACTGCACAGCTTTTGTTAAAAATAGATGCAGTTTCTTTTCGATTTAACCCTCCTTTTACCTACACAACAGGCATGAAAAGCCCAATATATTTGGACAATCGTATTGTTATGTCATACCCAGCAGTACGCCGTAAGATTGTCGAGTTCTATGTTCAAATAATTAAGGAAAAAATCGGACTTTCAAATATTGACTACATCTCAGGAACCGCAAGCGCAGCAATCCCCCAAGCTTCATGGGTTGCAGGAATTTTAGATTTGCCAATGGTATATATCAGACCCTCAACAAAATCATACGGAAAAGGAAACAAGTTGGAAGGATACTTAAAAAAAAGTGCAAAACTTGTTATTATTGAAGACCATGTCTCAACTGCAACAAGTATTGTTAATAATGCAGAAACTGTTAGAGAATTAGGAGGAAAAGTTTCTTATGCAGTTGCAACAACAACCTATGATACAAAAGAGTCAGATGATCTTTTAAAAAACAATAAAATAACTCTTTTTGCTTTAACTGATGGAAAAACAATTGTAGAGCAATCCTACAAAAATAAAGTATTAAACGATAAACAAAAGAAAAGTGTTGATTTATGGTTTAAAGACCCTTCATCATGGGCATCCCTTGCGCTTTCTTCCTGAATTTCATAGAATAATCCCACACATTATGCCGTCTTAGCTCAATGGTAGAGCAGTGGTATCGTAAACCACAGGTTGTCGGTTCAAGTCCGACTGACGGCTCAAAAAATAATCCTGTTGATGCCTGCCCGCCTCTGGAGGGGCGATAAATCAAAGTGTTTTATTTTCAGCGTGCTACAACAATCTTTCTCATGACCGTCCCCAAATCTTAGTTTTGTTCAAAATTTATAAAAATATTTTTTGTCTACTTTGCCGTTTATAACTTCTATTCCATCTTTTTCCAAAAGTTTTTTCTTTGCCTCCAATCCGCCACGTCCACTATAACCGCGAAGTTCTCCATTTGCTGCAACTACTTTGTAGCATGGATAATTAATAGGATAGGGATTTTTTGACATTATTTGTCCAATAGCTCGGGGCGATGTTTTGCAAACTCTCGCCATCTCTTTATACGTTGACACTTTCCCTTTTGGAATTTTTCTAAGTAGTAGAATGGCCTTGTGCATTTAGGTAATTCTACAAGTTTTAGTAGTTGACGGCAACTATTTGTTTTGCTAATATAAATCGTGCGCACTAAATATATCTTTGTCTCAGGTGGTGTTATTTCGGGAATAGGAAAAGGTACTACAGTTGCCTCAATTGCCCTTCTTCTTAAATCTAGAGGGTTTAAAGTCGCTCCAATTAAATTTGAAAACTATCTTAATATGGACGCTGGAACTATTAATCCCATTGAGCATGGTGATCCTTTCCTATGCGAAGACGGAACAGAGTCTGATATGGATATAGGAAGTTACGAAAAGTTTTTGGGCGAGCCCATGGGGAGGGATAATTTTGTTACCATGGGGCAGATTTACAAAACCGTTATTGATCGTGAAAGGCGCTTTGAATACAACGGAGAAGATGTTGAGGCTATACCTCATATAACTGATGAGATTATTCGTCGTATTGTGACTTTGGGTCATAAAAAAAACGCTGACTTTGTAATTATAGAGCTAGGCGGAACAGCAGGAGAATATCAAAATATTTTTTACTACGAAGCATCGAGAATATTAACGCTTAAAAATCCAGGGGATGTTTTACATATTCACGTAAGCTATGTTCCAACTCCGCCCCACATTGGAGAACCAAAAACAAAACCAACTCAGCTTTCTGTTAGAACTTTAAATTCCATGGGAATTCAGCCAGATTTTATTATTGCACGATCGGAAAAATATTTAGATCAAAGAAGAAGAGATAGATTTGCTCTTTTTTGCAATATGCATAAAGAAGACATAATTTCTAATCCAGACCTTTCTTCTATTTATGAAATTCCACTTATTCTGCATAAACAAAATTTAGACAAAAAAATATTGCAAAAACTTCATTTAAAAGTAAAAGCACCTCATCTTAAAGATTGGGAGAATTTATTATCTAGCATTAAGAAAACCAACAAGAAACACATAGAGATTGCAATTCTAGGTAAATATTTTGGCACTGGAGATTATCAGCTTCGAGATTCTTATGCTGCTTTATTTGACGCTATTGATCACGCAAGCTGGCAGTTGAACGTTAGTGTCAGAACACGTTGGATAGACGCAGAAAAGGTTGAATCTCATAAAGAAGAATTGGAAAGTATACTTGGACGTCCAGATGGTATTATCGTTCCTATAGGTTGGGGAGAACGAGGCGCTGAAGGAATGATTAAAGCTGCATCCTACGCTAGGATTAATAAAATTCCTTATCTTGGGCTTTGCTATGGAATGCAGCTTGCAGTTGTTGCTTTCGCTCGCGACGTATTGGGTTGGAAAGACGCTGATACCACAGAGAATAATCCCAAAACATCCCATCCAGTTATACATCTTATGCCAAAACAAGAAAATATCATGAAAAGGAGAGCATACGGTGGAACTATGCGACTGGGCGGATGGGAAGCAATTGTTAAACCTAAAACAAGAACATTTAGCCTTTACGAAATATACGGTGGTTTTATAAATATTTCTCAAGGCTTAACAAACGAGCGACACAGACACAGATACGAATTTAACGAAAGGTATACAAAAGATTTAGAAAAAGCTGGTCTTGTAATATCCGCTAGATCTGTCATAGAAAATCTTGTAGAAATAATCGAACTACCAAATAGCACGCATCCATTTTATTTAGGCACACAAGGCCATCCAGAGTACAAAAGCAAGCCTCTTCTTCCCCATCCAATATTTTTGGGTTTTATTGAAGCGTGCAAAAATGTGTCATCCTGAATTCATTTCAGGATCTAACCTGCTCTTCATGCCGAAACAAGTTCAGCATGATATGGGTGTAAATATTTGCTATAATACTGTTTATGACTGGGTCACAATTGTCATTTCGAGCTTGCCGAGAAATCTCCTTCAACGAGATTCCTCGACTCGCTACACTCGCTCGGAATGACAAATGGGTATTTATGACCCAGCCACAATACTGTTTATGATAGCTCAGATTGATTTTGCCCCAGGAGACATAGTAAAGGTTTTTGAAAAGATCAAAGATGGAGAAAAGACTCGTACTCAAGTTTTTGAGGGAACGGTTTTGGGAATAAGGGGTAGGGGGAAAAATAAGAGCTTTAGGGTTAGAAAATTGGTTAGAGACGTCTTGGTTGAAAGAATTTGGCCATTTATTTCTCCGAATATTGAAAAAGTCGTAGTTAAAGAACATCCAAAGAAAAAAGTAAAAAGAGCAAAGCTTTACTATCTATTTAATACTAAATGAAAATAGTAAACCCAACTGCGAAAGCGGGAGAAGATAAGGCGTGTAACTTCCTTAAAAAAAATGGCTTCAAAATAATCGAGCGAAATTTTAGAAAAGGTTATGGAGAAATAGATATTATTGGTATTGACTCTTCTTCTAACCAACATGAAAAGGTGTTAGCTTTTATAGAAGTGAAAACAAGAAAATCTAACAGCTTTGGCAGTCCGCTTGAAGCAATCACTCCATGGAAGCTAAAATCACTTATAAAAGCAGCGCAATTTTACAAATTGATTCACCCAAATCTTCCAGATAGCATGAGAGTTGATGCAGTCGCCGTCACTTTGGGAATTAATAACAAAGTCGGGAACATAGAACTTATAAAAAACATCAGCGGTTTTTAAGAAGCCTTATTCTATCCCTTAAAATTGCAGCTTTCTCAAAGTCGAGATCCCTTGCTGCATAAATCATTTCTTTTCTCAATTTTTTAATAAGAACTTCTTTTTCATCTGGCAATAAAATCTCTTTTCTTTCTAAAACTTGCAGGAAATCTGCGCGTTCTGTATTATCCTGCTCAATCAATTTTGCGCGGATTGATTTTTTAATCCCAAGGGGCGTTATGTTGTGTTCTTTATTGTATTTGATCTGAATTTTTCTGCGACGTTCTACTTCTTTTATTGCAAACTCCATTGATTTTGTAACAATATCTGCATACATGATTACCATTGAGTCTATGTGCCTAGCAGCTCTCCCCATTGTTTGTACTAAAGAAGTCTTGCTACGCAAGAATCCTTCTTTGTCGGCATCTAAAATTGCAACAAGAGAAACTTCGGGTAAATCTAAACCCTCGCGAAGTAGGTTAATTCCAACAATAACATCATAATCTCCACTTCTTAGTTTATCTAGCACATCTTGACGATTAAGAGTTTGAATATCAGAATGAAGATACGATACTTTAATTCCTTTTTCTTCTAAATACGATGATAATTCTTCTGCCATACGCTTTGTAAGAGTTGTTACTAAGACTCTTTGTTTTTTTGATACTCTTTTTTCTATTTCGGAAATTAAGTCTAGAATTTGGCCTTGAGTTGGCCGCACAACAACTTCTGGATCAACAAGACCGGTTGGACGAACCAATTGTTCAACAACCGCATTTTTTTCTAAAGATAAAGAAATTTCGTAGTCACTAGGTGTTGCACTAACAAATACTATTTGATTAAGTCTTCCAAGTAGCTCAATATAACGAAGAGGTCGGTTGTCTAAGCTAGATGGAAGTCTAAAGCCATACTCAATTAATGTTTCTTTTCGCGCGCGATCGCCATTGTACATGCCTCTTAGTTGGGGTACTGTCATGTGCGATTCATCGATCATACACAAAAAATCTTTTGAGCATTCTCGGAAATAATCTAAAAGTGTATATGGTGCCTCACCTATATTTCTGCCGTCAAAATAACGAGAATAATTTTCGATTCCATTTACATAACCTGTTTCCCTAATCATCTCAAGATCGAAATTTGTTCTGTCTTCTATTCTTTGCGCTTCTAAAAATTTTCCTCGTTTTTTAAATTTTTCAACTTGTAGTTTCAGGTCGTTTCGAATCTGCTCAAAAACGCTGTTGTACGATTTTGGATCAGTCATGTAGTGTTTTGCAGGGTATATTACTACGGCATTTAATGAGGATATTGTTTCTCCAGTTAATGGACTAAACTCTAAAAGTTGTTTGACTTTTCCGTTAAATATTTCTATTCTAATTCCGTTATCTGAATAGCTGGGAAATAAATCAATTGATTCGCCACGTACTCTAAAAGTTCCTCTCTTAAAATTATACTCGTTTCTTTCGTATTGCAAATCTGTTAATCGAAGCAAAACTGACTTTTGATTGATGGAAACCCCAGTTCTTAATTCCAAAATGAATTTTCCATATTCAATAGGGGAGCCCAAATTATAAATGCACGAGACTGACGCAACAACTATAACATCATTTCTAGTTAAAAGGTTTGCCGTTGCCGAAAGTCTCAATTTATCTATTTCTTCGTTTATTTCTGCTTCCTTTTCTATATAAGTATCGCTTTGGGGAATGTAGGCTTCTGGTTGATAATAATCGTAGTATGAAACAAAGTAGCAAACTGCATTATGCGGAAAAAAGTCCCTAAATTCTTGATATAGCTGGGCAGCCAAAGTTTTATTGTGCGAAATTACAAGCGTTGGTCTTTGGACGATGTTTATAACGTTTGCCATAGTAAAAGTCTTTCCGCTCCCTGTAACACCTAAAAGCACTTGGTATCTTATATTTTTATTAAGATTTTTAACCAACTTTTCTATAGCTTGGGGCTGATCGCCGGTTGGTTTAAAACTTGATACAAGCTTAAAATTCATAGAAACTATTTTAACACATGAGGATTACAAAAATTGACCTAGTTTGTACGTGATTGTCCTATTGACAAAATTCTCGAATATTTCGTATAAAATATTGTATATGGCGGGAGTTTTATACAAAAAAGAAAGAGAAGTATTAGACTACTTAGCTCAATTCCAAAGACAGTACGGATATTCTCCAACTCTTACAGAGATAGCAGTTGCTACCGGGCACAAAAGCAATTCTACAGTCCATTCGTTAATTGGCGGTTTGGTGGATAAAGGATATATTCAAAAAGTAGAAGGCAATAAAAGAGTATTAAAGATTATAGACGAGAAAGTTACATACGCATTAATGGGCAGTCAACCGTCTATAACTCTTCCTTTAATGGGCTACATTGCCGCTGGAAAACCATTAGAACCACACAGTGATCCAAATGCAACATTTTTAGTTTCTGCTAGTATGCTTTCTGGCAAAAAGACTGCTTATGTATTGCAGGTAAAAGGACATTCTATGATTGAAGATGGAATTTTGGATGGCGATTATATGATTATTGAAAGAACAGAAGAAGCAGTAAATGGAGACATTGTTGTTGCTCTTGTAGATAATAACCTAGCTACACTTAAACGTTTTTTTAAAGAAAACGGCAAAGTCGTTCTTAAACCAGCCAATGCAGAAATGGAACCTATTTATCCAAACTCCTTGATAGTGCAGGGAAAAGCTGTAGGGTTGGTACGACGTTTTTAACCTCTACCATAACATTCTTCGTCTTGCTAAAGCTCCAATGAAAACTATTTGTAAAATATGTATAATATAATTCTATGCATTTAGAAACCATCCTTCCTACACTTGGACTTTTAGGAATATTTGCCATAATTTTTGCCGAGTCTGGACTTTTATTTGGTTTTTTTCTTCCAGGAGACAGTCTTCTTTTTACCGCCGGGGTTCTTGCTTCACAAGGAGCATTCGAAATTAAATCATTAGTTCTTGTTTGTTTTTTTGCTGCGGTCTTAGGAGATAGTGCTGGATATGCTATTGGGAGAAAACTAGGAAGAAGATTATTTAGAAAGAAGGAGTCTTTCTTGTTTCATCCAGACCATCTCATAAAAGCCCAAAGATTTTACGAGAAGCATGGAAAAAAAACTATTGTTTTAGCTCGTTTTCTGCCAATTGTGCGAACGTTCGCGCCAATTGTCGCTGGAATCGGCAATATGCACTACAAAACATTTCTAACGTATAATGTTATTGGAGGATTTTTGTGGGCGGTTTTACTGCCTATTATAGGATATTTTTTAGGCAGTATTATTCCAGATATAGATCGTTACCTTTTGCCAATAATTGTATTAATTATTGTTATGTCACTCCTGCCGCAAGCTATTCATCTGTTAAAAGAAAAGAATAACAGAAAACAACTTTTATCTTTATCCCTAAAGCTTTTTAAAAAATAATTACATGGGTACTTTGTACATTGTAGCAACACCAATTGGCAACTTGCAAGATCTAAGTTTACGAGCAATAGATATATTAACTAGAGTAAAAATTATTGCGTGCGAAGACACTAGGCATACTGGACTTCTTCTTAAATACATTAGAGAAAATAAGCTAAGTACCCAAAATGTAGTTGAGCCAACACTTCTTTCATATTACGAACAGAATGAATTTAAAAGAATTCCTCAGGTTCTAAATGCCCTAAGCAATGGACTCGATGTGGCTCTAGTTTCTGATGCTGGTACACCAACAATTTCTGATCCTGGATTTAAGCTAGTTAGAGAGTGTATTAAGAATGGAATAAGAGTAGAATCAATACCAGGACCTTCTTCTTTGATATCAGCACTTGTAGTTTCTGGTTTGCCAACAGACAAGTTTTTATTCTTAGGATATCCGCTAAACAAAGAAGGTCGCCGTAAAAAACTTTTTCGGTCACTTACTATAATACAGCGCAGTATTAAAGTAACCTATATTCTATTTGAAGCTCCACACAAACTGCTTAAGACCTTACAGGAGTTACAAGAAGCCTTTGGAAACATTGACATTGTTTTAGCTCGCGAACTTACCAAAATCCATGAGGAAATAAGGCGAGAGAAAATTTCTGAATCCATTGAACATTTTAGTAAAGTTTTGCCTAAAGGTGAATTTGTAGTTTTGTTTCATTTGGAAAGTTAGGCTTATAAATTTTTATTTGCTTTGAGGTAATGTTGGCCTTTTTATCGAGCTTATATATATAAATTTCTCCAGTTGCAATCTCTATTTTAGAAATATCTTCGTCTGAAATATTTTCGAGATATTTAACAAGAGCTCTTAAAGAATTTCCGTGTGCAACAATAATAACGTTTTTGCCCATCTTTAATTTTGGCAAAATTTCACGTTTATAATAGGGAATTACTCGCTCATAAACATCTTTTAACGTCTCGCCATTTGGAATTGGATAATCCCAACCTCTTCTTATGTTAAGAAATTTTTGTTCTCCGTATAATTTTTTGATTTCCCATTTATTTTTACCAGTAAGTTCTCCGTAATCCCGTTCATTTAAAGCTTTATTTCCTACGATTAGGATAGAATCGAGATGCAAAACATTTTTTATAATACCAAGAGTCTCTGTTGCGCGACTTAAAACCGAAGTATAAGCAATATCTAGCTTCATGTTCTTAAGTAAATTTGCAACGTCTTTTGCTTCTTTTCTACCTTTTTTACTTAGAGGTATGTCTGTTAATCCTGTCCAAATCCCTTTTTTATTCCACACAGATTCTGTGTGTCTAACTAAAATTAAATTTGCCATTATTTTTATAAAGCATTTATCTCATCTTCTATTTGTAAAAGCCTATTGTATTTTTCGACTCTTTCTCCACGGGCTGGTGCTCCAAACTTAACATAATCAGCCGACACAGCAACTGCAAAGTCTGCGATAAAATTGTCGTTTGTTTCACCCCCTCTATTGGAAACAATTATCTTAAGGCCTGATTGCCTTGCTATTTCAACAACAGCCAAAGCCTCTATAACAGTGCCTATTTGGCTAGGCTTAATAACAATTGCAGTTATTGCTTTTTTGTTTAGAGCAATTTGAAGTCTATAAGGATTTGTTGCAACCAAATCACCCCCGGCAATGATTGTTGTTTGCGACATCCGAGAACAAAGATCTGACCATGCACCCCAATCATCTTCTGCTAGAGGATCTTCTATATATAAAAGGTGATGGTTTCTGTTTAACTCTTCGTAGTAAGACATAAGCTCATTTGACGATAGACCTGCTGGTTTATCTTTAATATAATATTTTTTATCGCTAAAAAAATTTGAAGCGGAGCTATCTAGTCCAAAAAAAACATCAAATTCTAGTTGAATTGAAGTTCTTTCTATACTTTCTCTTAAAAGAGAAAAAGCATCTATATTGTTAGCAACACTGGGAGAATACCCTCCTTCATCTCCAGTAAGAGTAGAGAGACTTTTAAACTCTAATGTTTTTCCTAAGGCTCTATAAATAGACACGCCAATCTCTAAAGATTCGCTGTACGTCTTTGAAGAAGCTGGAATTACAAGAAATTCCTGAAAATTCAAAGTTCCCCTAGCGTGTTTACCCCCATTTAGTAGATTAAAAGCTGGAGTTGGGATTTTGAGTAACAAATTTTCTTTTTTTATAAATTCTCTAAGATAAAGAAAAAGAGGCAAAACAGAACTTGTGGATGCGGCTTTCGCTACACTCATAGAAACAGACAAAATCGCATTTACTCCAAAACGACCTTTATTTTGGGTACCGTCAAGGTCGATCATTATTTTGTCGATCTCTTGTTGTCTATCGGCCTCTAGTCCGACAATGTTTGGTGCGATTTGAGATTCTATGTTTTGAATAGCCTTTTGTACTCCTTGGCCTTGATAACGTTTCTGCTCGCTGTCTTTAAGTTGCCAAGCCTCATAGGAGCCAACGGATGTTCCTATTGGATAAGAAGACGTTCCAACGCTCCCATCGCTTAAAATTACACTTGTTTCAACAGTTGGGACTCCCTTTGAGTTTAATATTTCGCGAGCTTTTACTTGTTTTATTTTTGCCATAAAATTAAACTGTGATATTTTGTAAGTAACCGCCTTTATAAACTTGCCCTTTTGTTCCATTTACTGTTATTACAATTCCAGTTTTTAGTATTTTTGTTGCAAATTCTGCCCCAACTATTGCTGGGATTCCAAGTTCGCGAGCAGCTATTGCGGCATGCGAGACTCTTCCTCCTCTTTCTGTAACAATAGCAATCGCTTTCTTCATTGCAGCAACATAATCTGTGTTTGTTTGATCTACAACTAGTACATCGCCAATACTTACTCTATTTATTTCTTTCAGATTTTTAATAACTTTTGTATAACCCGAGGCAATTCCGGGAGATGCCGCGTATCCACCGACCAATACTTCGTGCTTACTGACACCCTGAACTCTTGCCCCAAGCTTTGTCGTTGGGTTGAACCTTGCACTTTTAACTGTTGTCACCGGCCGTATCTTAATAATATAGATCTTTCCTTTTTCTATTGCCCATTCTACATCTTGTGGAAAATAGTAGTGTTTTTCTAACTTTTTACCAATTCTTGCAAGTTCCAAAATCTTATCGTTTGAAATTTTTTGTTTTTCTGCCTTTACACTTGCTACCTTAATTATTTTATTCTTGATCCCTACTTTTTTTAGATAAAATTTTTGGCTTACTATATTTTTCTCTATTATTAAATCTTTAATTTTGTTAACTTTGTAATGGTCTCGCGTAACCTCTCCTTGTGCGATTAACTCACCTAACCCATATATAGCTTCAATAACAATTGTTGTTTTATCTCCTGTAACAGGATCTATTGTAAACATAACTCCAGATTTTTCCGACTCAATCATTTTTTGAACTGGTACAGCAACACCTATTCTTAAGTGATCTAATTTGTTTTCGTGTCTATAAAAAATTGCACGACCACTAAAAAGAGAAGCCCAGACTTCTTTTATTTTTAAAATAACGCTTGCATCTCCTTTGACATTTAGAAAAGTACCAAGTTGTCCAGCAAATGGAGCATAAGCCTGATCTTTGATAGTTGAGGATGACCTTACTGCAACAAGAGCATCAGACAATGTACCGCTTAATCTTCTATACGCCCTATTCACTTGGTAAGCAAGTTCTTGCGATATTTTTGATTTAATTATCTCTTTTCTAATATCCAAAGATACGTGTTCTAAAGAGTCTGGATTAAAAAAGTCAACAGTCTTTAACAAATGCTTAATTTTGGCAGCAAGGTTATTTTCTAAAATAAAATCATAATATGCATATGACGTAACAATAAAGCCGTTAGGAACAGAAAAACCCGCTCTTGTTGCCTCGCCAAGAGCTGCTCCTTTGCCTCCAACAAGAGCAACATCTTCTTTGTCTACTTCGGAAAACCAAGTAATATAACTTGCGATTCTCATTTTACATTTTGCTTCTTTCTTCTTTTCTTATCTCTTCTGTTTCATCTCCCCTAGAATAATCATCTTCTAACCGATAAGTTGTACCAATTTCTGGCGTTGATGCCTCGAGGATTTCACAATCGGTTACTGCTTGAACCCTATGTCTTTGTCCAACTCGAACTGTATAGCCTTTACGAAGCTGCATTTGGATTTTTTTAATTTCTCCATCCTTGCCATCAATAAGAAGGTTTGCCCCTCCAGAGACCAAAGTCATAGTTTCTTGTTTTGCGTCATGCACCTGAAGACTAAGTCTATGACCTAAATTTACATGTACTATCTTAGCAGTGTATGGTAAATTTGGAGGAGTAAGAAGAATTTCGTATCCCCAAGGCTTTTCAATTTTTTTCTCGTGTGGCTTATTGGTGAATTTAGATTTATCGAATCGATTTAAGTCAAACATATTTTTATCTACCGCTCATATCCCAATCTTTATTAACAACGTCAAATTTTTCTAATTTTTCCCTAAAGACAGATTTAATTTTATCTAAATCATTTTGAGTTTTTGCTTCAAACCGTAGAACAAGCGTTGGGGTATTAGAGGATGCTCTAACCAAACCCCATCCACCCTCCATATAAACCCTTGCTCCATTAATATCGATAATTTTATAACCTTCTTTTTTGAATTCGTCTGTTAAAGACTCAACGACTTTATATTTTTCCTCATCAGTTGTTTTAACCTGAATGGTTGGTGTTGAAACATAGTAAGGAGTTGTTGCTATTATTTGGGACAATGGTTTATTTTGGGTAGAAAGATATTCCAAAAGCTTTAGGCCAGCAAAAAAAGCATCGTCAAAACCATAAAAATCATCCACAAAAAAAATATGTCCGCTCATCTCTCCTGCCATGGCAGCCTTTTCTTTGGCTAATTTTGATTTAATGTATGAATGGCCTGTTTTCCACATGATTGGGATTCCTCCATGAGCTTTTATGTCTTCGGGAACTGCTTCGGACACTTTTACATCAAAAACAATTTTAGCACCCTTATGTTTTGAAAGCACAAGTCTTGAAAGTAAAATAATGTACCGATCTGGCCAAATAATATTTCCATTTTCATCTACCAAACCAAGCCTGTCTCCATCTCCATCATATGCAAAACCCAAATCGCAATTGTTTTTAACAGTTTGCAATCCTGTATCTTCCATCATAGCTATACCATCGGGGTTTGGAGTATAGTTAGGGTAAGTTGGGTCTATATTTGTAAAATGTTCTACTACTTCGCAACCTGCCAACTTTAATAGTTTGGGAATATACAAACCCGCTGTCCCATTGCCAGTATTAACTAAAATCTTAAATTTTTTAGTAATTGTTGCTTTTGAAATTAAGTCTTTTATGTATACATCCGCAATATCTTTTTTTTGTATGTTACCTTGACCACTTAAAAATTCTTCTTTTGCTATTATACTATATAGATCTTGCAATTCTTGTGTAAGAAGGGTTGATGAAAAATTTGTACCAAGTTTTACTCCATTCCATCCAGATGGATTGTGACTAGCAGTAACACAAACAAGCCCTTTAACTTTAAGAAAGTACTGAGCCCAATAACTCATTGGGGTTGTAACAGTTCCAATGTCTATAACATTTATCCCAGATTCTCTTATGCCTTTAATCGCACTGTTTTTAAAGCTTTCAGACGTAGCCCTTGCGTCGCAACCAACAACAGCCTTTGTAATATTAAGATGTCTCAGATATGTGCCAAAACCGCGTCCAATAAAATACATGCTTGAGTCGTTAAGCTCATCGCGAGTTTCTATGCCTCGAATGTCGTACTCGCGAAACATGGTCTTTTTTAAAAGTGGCATATTTTATCCAGCACCTTTTCTAAGATGCTGGATTTATATTATCTTAGATAGAGAGCAATAAAAAGTCAATGGCTTGAGGGAGAGACAAAATACTACTACCAGTCTTTTGCGAAATTTCTATAGTACAAATTTTATTGTATATATTTTTAAGATGAGTTTCCGAAAAAAAACTTACTTGTTTCTTAAGCCTTGCTTTTTGCCATGGCTGTATATTTTTTATTTCGTCTATTTGATTATTCTGGGATTCCCCAAAAATAGCCAATAATAATCTAAATTGGCGAATCATCATATAAAATACTAATTCAGCCTCTATGCTTTCTAGTGTTTTATGGAAGAGATAGATCAGTCTTTTACTGTTATGAGGCGCGAGTTTATTCAAAAATAAAAAAAGGGGTTTAGGGAGACTAAACAGCTTGATTGTAGTATTTTTAAGATTATTTAATTGTTTTTTAGACACCTCTCTTGATTCCCAAATTTTTATATTTACATTTTTACCATGTTTTTGCAAATAAGAAATAATGCTATCAAATTCTTGACTTCGTTTTTTTGAAAAAAAATCTTCGATAAATATTTCTTTATCTTTAATGTCAAACAAACTGCCGCCCTCAAGTGTTTGAGTAAGATCTGTTAGATTAAGATTATCGCTCAAAAACGTTATTGGATACGATGATCTTTTCCGCTCGTCAATAAAAAATTTTCTTGAATTTACAATGTCTTCTCCATGAATAATAGTAATCATATAAATTTCTAATTACTAATTTCTAATTGACCTAATCAATTCCTAAATGTCTAAATAACCCAATTGGAACTTAGTTTTTGGGATTTATTTAGAAATTAGGTTAATTAGGAATTAGAAATTTTCTTATCCTGAGTTTCCCAATTAGTGCGGTTTAATTTTAGCAAAAAACCATTTCTAGGCTCGAAAGTCTGCTAGAAACCATAGCATTTCTTCTATTAGCTTTTGTCTTTGAAATCTTTCGGTAGTGCGGTTTCGCACTAAATTTTTTCAAAAAAAGATTGTCAAATCAAGCTTTTTAATTTTGCTACTCGAAAATGGGAAACTCAGGATAGTAATCATATAAATTTCTAATTACTAATTTCTAATTGACCTAATCAATTCCTAAATGTCTAAATAACCCAATTGGAACTTAGTTTTTGGGATTTATTTAGAAATTAGGTTAATTAGGAATTAGAAATTTTCTTATATTCTTTAAACAATCTATTCACCAATGCTCCAAGATGCCGATTGCGACTACGGTGAGGTAAGAGCGCTCCAGAAAAATTTTTAGGAATATGCAAAAGTTCGTGAATTAATACTTTTTTCTTTCCGTCTGTATCTAATCTATCAAAATGCCGGGCTATCACTTCTATTACATAAGCTGGTTTTACATTAAGAACTGTCTGAAAGATTTTTGGCATAGACCAAATGCGTGCATATGATCTTGATTTTGATCCTTTGGTTCTAAAACAAAAAATTCTAGAAGAATCGATGTGAGGCAAATTTAAAACCTTAAGAATATTTTCTATATTTTTTTTTACCTCTTTTGCTTCCTGCCATTCTAACTTTTGACCCGTTCGACTTCGCTCAGGGTCATGACTTTTGAGTTTTGGCATCTTGGTTTTTTACGTGTGCTTGTCGGCAATATACGTTGCTCCGTATGCCTCTGGTTTTGTTTTAGCAACATAGCCATTTCCAGTTACCATTCCAACCACTTCTTTTATCATATCACGTGTGTCGCCGTGTTCGCCAACATCAATATGAATCTCTAAGTTGTATTTAGGAGTCCTTCCGTTTAAAGTTTTTTTAAGTAAAGGCACAAATTTAGACGCAAAGTTTATAGAACTCATTGTTTCAACATAGATTTTTTCGCGAAGTGTATGGATATTTTCAACTTCTTTTCTTTTCCAAAAATATTTTCCCCCAAATCCACGTCTGTGTACTAGAATAGCAGTTACAAGACTAATAACTTTAGTTTTATTTTTGGCGGTATTTTTCTCATGAGAATCTGTACCAATAACCAAACTATAGTCAGCAGAAGGATCTTCGTCCAAAAACATTTTTATAATCTTTATTGCCTCGTAGATCTTTACGCTACCATGAGTAATACTTTCGAGCTTATCGTTCCAAGCATAATCTTCTCTATCCATAAGTTTGAGGAGTAAAAACTGCGTGTATTATATCATATTTTAAGATTTTATGAGCCATTTTAGGATGGTTTTTACAGTATCAAGCTGTATGAAACTATCTTTTTTGCTTGTTGGATCATCTAGAAAATCTTTTTTTGGAATCAAATTGCTTTGAGGGTTATCTATGCCAATTTTTATATAATCATCAGGAAGTTTAGGATTGCCTTTCACTTTTTGAATTTTTTCTAAAGCCTTATAGCCTAAAGTTGGGGCACCATGGATATTTATTAACGAAAATTGAGAAAAAGGTCCTGTTCCAGCCTTAAGCAAAAAGGGTGTTACAGCCACGATGTTTTCGTCATTCCAAACAGTTTTAAATGCTTCTTCGTAATACGATGCCATTTTAGATTCATTTACCATATCTAATGACCAACCAGTTTCTGTTATAAAGACTGGCAGGCTTTTGTTAGATAATTTCTCTGCTAAATCTTTTTCGTATTTAAAGCTACTAATACTTTTGGGAGTATCTACCGATGGAGGCTGTAGAAATGCTGGATTAGGGTAAGAATGACTTCCTAATCCGTCAATTTGATTGAATATGCCAGGCACTGCATTATTCATTTCCGTCATAAACTTGTACTCATCCATAGATTCTTTTGAAATATTAGCCGCAGCATTGTCCAAGCCTGCCGAAATTATAAAGAAATCGCTGTGTTTTGACTTAAAAACCGCTAGCGCATATTGCAAGATTTCAGCGTAGGCTTTCGGATTTGGGTCTTGCCCCCATTCATCCGACCTATTGACCTCATTTAAAATTACAACATAGCGGTTTTTTGTAGGCCAGTCTAAAGAATTAAGAAAATTGGCAAAATCTATAATGTCTTCATCTATCGGTTTTCTCCAAACTTTTTTATTAAAAAAATCGCCCTCTGTTGCAATGCGGATAATAGGAATCACATGCAATTCGCGGGCTTTATCCATAAATTTTTGCCATTTTACAAGGTTTTTATCTCCAGCTTGAATCGGAATAGTAACGTATCCCCAATCGCCGCCACTTGAGTTTACTAATTTGGCGGCGTCACCGATTTCTGAAGAAAATAGGATATGGACGCCAAATTTGTTATTTGGGAAAGACAGTGGATCTACCGAATATACACTAGGTACAAGTTGAAACAGAAATAAATACACAAGAAATAAAATTAATATTTTGAAAATTGATTTCATCAATACAGTATACCATTTTGCTTCAGATCAGTTGTGTCATTGCGAGGAGCGAGGAACGAGCGACGTGGCAATCCCATTGATGAGAGATTGCTTCTCAGTCAGGCTAAGCCTGACTGATCGCAATGACAGATTGTGTAACACTTTTCAAACAGACTCTTAGAGTTCAATACCTAATATCGACAAACATTTTAGAATGGTAGGAGATAGGTTTGGTTTTTTTACAATATCTAATATAAAATTTAGAGCTTGTGGAGTATTTAAGTCATTATCCATAATCGTTATAAATTTCCTGACGTACAAAGTATTTATTTTCTGATTTTTATTAGTTTTTATGACTTTTTTAATCATTAAAAGTTTTTTCTTTATTAACTCCAATTCTTCTTTTTCAAACTCCCATGGTTTTCTATAGTGATGAGAAAGCAAGAGCCATTTAATTTCGTTAGCATTATTATACTTTAATAGATTAGAAACCATTACTAAATTTCCAAGCGATTTTGCCATTTTTTCACCTTGATACAAAACCATAGCCGTATGAACCCAAAATTTTGCAAATGGTTTTTTATTTGTGAAACTTTCACTCTGCGCGATTTCGCTTTCGTGATGAGGGAAAATAAGATCTCTGCCTCCACCATGAATATCTATTTGGTCTCCAAGATAGTTTTTTATCATCGAAGAACATTCAATGTGCCATCCCGGTCTTCCTTTCTCCCATGGACTTTCCCAAAAAGGCTCATCTGGCTTTGTTTTTTGCCAAAGTAGAAAATCTAATGGGTCTTTTTTCAATGGATCGTCAGGGTTGCCACCCCGTTCCTTAAGTAAAATCTTCATTTGTCTATCATTAAACTTGGATAAATTTCCATAATTTTTAAACTTCTTAGTCTCAAAATATACGTTCCCATCTTTTTCGTAAGCGATTCCTTTATCAATCAACATTCTAATGATACGTATCATTAGAGCGATGGAGTTAGTTGCTTTTACGAAATGAGTGGGAGGTAAAACGTTAAGAGATTTCATGTCATCAAGAAATTTTTTTGTCCAAAAATCTCCCAATTCCCTCCAATCTCTATCTTCTTGTTTGGCTTTTAGTAAAATATCATCGTCTATGTCGGTAACATTTTGGGTATAAATAACTTCGTAGCCTTTATATTGAAGATATCTTACTAACACATCGAAAGAGACATAAGTAAACGCATGGCCTAAATGAGTTGTATCGTAAGGCGTAATGCCACAGACATACATTTTAACTTTTTTGTTGTCATTCGGAATAAATTTTTCTTTTGTCCGCATTAATGAATTATACAAGTACAACATGAAATAATTATACGAAAGACAATATATACTACGCAATAGCATAAGATAATACTCTATGCGTAAATTTGTGTAGAAGTTATTCAAATAGTAAAATACTATTGATTACGCTATGTTTAAAAAAATTGTTTTGTTTTTCTTATTTTGGAGATTTTTTTTATTTATTCCTCTTTTTATTGCTCAAGCATTCGTTGAATTTCGCCAAGGTTATGCATATACGTCGCCTTTATATTTTTTAAGCGATAAGCATAGTCTAATCTCTAATTTTTTTCTGTCGCCTTGGGCAAATTTCGATGGAGTTTACTACCTTCTAATTGCAGCCAACGGTTATACTGTAAATGCTGGTTTCTTTCCATTGTTTCCTTTATTTTTACATTTAACAACTTCTATTTTTGCTCCCGCCTCGGCGGAATTACCCTTCCACCCAATACAATATTTTACTGCACTTTTACTTGTTGGCTTATACTTTTTAATAGCTCTTATCATAATATACAAGCTTTTGAGAATTGACTATAAAGATAGTGTAGCTTTATCGACGATTGTTTTTATGCTTCTTTTTCCAACATCATTTTTCTTCGCTTCCATTTATTCTGAAAGCCTTTTTTTGCTTTTATCGGTCTTAGCATTTTATTTTGCAAGAAAAAAAAGATGGATTTTAGCCTCTTTATGCGGAGGATTGCTAACAGCAACAAGACTAGTTGGGATTGCAATAATTCCAGCTCTTATATATGAATTTATAAAACAAGACCATTCTTCGCTAAAGCTCCTGGGGGCAAGAAGAACATTGTTTAAAGCTAAAAGTTTATTTTTACTTTTTACGCCTTTAGGAATCTTAGGATACATGTTGTTTAATTTTTTAAAATGGGGAGATATTTTCTATTTTATTCAAGCTCAGGGAAGCTTCTTAAACAATAGATCTGTGGCTACCCTTATACTTATTCCCCAAACAATATATCGATATATAAAAATTCTAACAAGTGTTTCATTATCTCATTATGAATGGTGGATAGCGCTGCTTGAAATCTCGACATTTATGTTTGTAGCTTTTATGCTTTTTGTAGCGTGGAAGAAGAGGCTTCGCCTCTCTTATATTATTTTTGCAATTATATGTTTCTTCATTCCAATATCAAGCGGCACTTTTACAGGGCTGCCAAGATACTCCTTAGTTTTATTTCCAATTTTTATCGCTTTGGCTCTAGTAAAAAGTAAAACAATAAAAACTGTCTACTCAATAGTTGGTATTATCTTACTATTTATTCTCTTCCTGTTATTTTCCAAAGGATATTATATTGCCTAAGATGTGGCAGTTTGATATTATTAAAATTATGGGGTCACCTGAAACATCGCAAGGTCAGGAAGGTTTGGAAAAGGTTTGCGGCAATTGTAAGTTGTTTGATCCCAAGAATGTAAATAATCGACCCTTTGGAAAAGAAACTCTGTCGTCAGGAATAGATACAACAATGGGAGTGTGCAGAGCGCCACTTGGGCTAATTATTGGGATACTAAATGAGAGAACGGGATGCAAGCAACCGCCTGGAATTTTCCAACCAAATATCGAGCAATGAAAATATCTAAACACATACATTCGTGTCTTTTAGTAAACCCCGCACCCCGAGCTTACGCTCGGGGCATTAGGGGTTCGCTTCGCGGAAATAACCCATTCATCCCTGACCTTACGGTCAGGGCATTCTGGGTACGGGGTAAATGAGGAAAATGGAGATTCATTCCATTTTGGTGCAACCAAAGCAGTTCTTGCTCTTCCAGTACAAGCGCCATGGGGAAGTCTTGTTGAAACAGTAGAAATTGCAGTTTATCTAAAGCCAAAAGTAATAATTCCAATCCATGACTGGCACTGGAGAGATAAAGTAAGAGAAACTTTTTATGAAAGACTAACTAAGTATTTTAAACAATTTGGAATAAAATTCTATGGCATACAAACTGGAGAAGCAATAACAGTGTAAAAGATCGCTACGTGAAAGGTGGGAAAACCCAGACACATCGGATCGAGCCGAGTTCGGCTCTCGCGTTGGTCGGGCTACCTCCCCAAAATATATCTTAGGTTAAAGTTTCTCTGACGGTAGCCCTCCTTTAATGCTATGACTCCATGATTGGGCGGGGGCGGCGGACGCCGCCACAAAATATCTACTGTAATTTTTCCGACCGTATAAATTCTTTTTAGAACAAAAATGGATTATTAGATTATTAATTCGTGTTTTATCTTATTATCTTGTACATTGTAATCTTTAAGAATATTATTTATTTAATTAAATACTATCAAGTGTTTTAAATCATCAAAATAACTGCGATCTTCCTGACGAAGTTATACTAGTATAGATCATAAAAGCAAATCAATAAACTGTTTTGTAGCCGTTCAGGAGTTGTCAAAGAATTGTCATTTCGAAGCTACGAAGTAGGTGAGAAATCTCAAGGAGATCTCTCGCTTAGGCTCGAGATGACAGATGTTTTGTCAAACCCTGAACGGCTACACTGTTTTGTTTTGATCTGCATAAATGCCATAGTGAAAAAAAGTTCGAAAGTAGCTATAATTAATAAACAATGGGTAGAAATCAAATATATTTGAAAATTTTGCAGGTATCTAAAGAGACTGGTATTCCAACAAAAAAGGTAATGGATATTTTTTATTTTTTGCATACGGGGAAACCTGTCGATAATCACGAACTGCTTATGAAAGTTGGCATTTCAAAAAATGCTATAAATCAAATAAAGAAAGCTTTGAGATCTTTGTTAAATGATGTGTCTAGGAATACTCAATTGAAAAAAAATGTGCGTCAAGATATGCAGACTCTATTTGCTACTGATTACAAAATAGAAGACGAGTTATATTCTGCTTTGGGTGGCGAGAGTTTTGAAAAAATCATTAATCTTCTAGAGAAATGTTCCGACCTTCGCCCCGCAGCAAAACGAGAATATGATCAATTTACCGCAACTATAGAAACAACAGCTAAAAGAGCCGTACTACTTCAGTTTTTTGAAGACATTGCGGGGAAAAGAATATTGTTTTTGGGAGATAACGATTTTACCTCTGTGGCTATTTCTAGATATAGAAGAGCAGCAGAGATAGCAGTTCTTGATATAGATACTAGAATCTTAAACAACATAGGAAAGGCATCAAAACAACAAAGCTTCAATATAACAACTGTCGCTTATGATGCTCGGAAGCAATTTCCTAAGAAGCTTTCGGGAAAGTTTGATGTGGTATTTACGGATCCTCCCTATACACCAAACGGAATAACACTTTTTGTTTCAAGAGCCATTGATTCGCTTGATAAAACAAACCAGTCGGCAAGGGTCTATGTATGTTATGGGACTAGCGATAAAGCCAAAGAGAGATTTCTTCCTATCTACCGTGCATTTCTTGACTTGGGTTTAATGATAAGGTGGGTATTTGATAAATTCAATAGGTATAAAGGCGCAGAATCTATTGGTAACACAAGTACATTATTTGTTTGTGAAGTAACGCCAAAAACAAAATCACTTATTCATGGAAACTATGAGAAGACAATCTATACCTTTAATTAAGCACTTTTCAGCTATCATTAAAGTTGAGACTTTTAATGGCGATTCTCAGAAGTTTGTAGATGCAGTTGAGAATTTTATTACAAGACTTCATCTTCATGTGGTTCAGAAACTTGATCATGGGCTTCTAAAGTCAGGAGTGAGGATGTGATAAAATATAATGGGTACTGTTACATTTATACCAAAAGAAATAAAGAAACAAATATTAGACAGGACATGTCAGACAAGAATAGAAATGTCCTATTTAAGAGACACAATAAGTTACATGGTTTGTCATCCCGACCGTAGCGATAGCGGAGTGGAGGGATCAGATTCCTCGACTCCGTTTCACTGCACTCGGAATGACAAAAAAGCGGACATTTCTATTCTTGTTTAACAATATTAGACAGGACAAAAATGATGGTATTCCAGTATCCCAAGAGACAGGAGTAAACGCAAAAGCTGTATATAACTGGATTAGGAGTAAAACTTTCATTATGAGTATGAATTATGAAAATAAGGAAAAAATCGCGATTAGAAAATAGTTTTTACTTTGAACATAACTTTGGCAAGTATTCTCTAGGGGGACGTATATTATATAACAATAGACATGAGGAACCGTGGCTAGTATCTGTACATGGGGCAAGGTCTGACTATACCAAGTCTGACGCTGTAACAGTTGGACTGCAAGAGCGAGGATATTCGATTTTAGGTTTCAATATGTCGGGACATAATCCTGCCAGTAAAATTTCCTTGGAACAAACCACGCTTGGCAATAATGTGAAAGAAACTGAGGCATTTTATTCATACCTAGATCCGCAACGAAAGAAAAAAATTCTTGCATATAGCCTTGGAGCTACACCAGCCCTTAAGATTCTTGGCATGCATTTAGACCAAGTTGATAAAATTGTCTTATTTGGCCCAGCTTTTTATTCAGCGCAAGCTTACGATAAGCCCTTCGGGAAGGAATTTAGAAGGATAATTTCGGAACCTTTTAGTTATCATGAAAACGATGTCATTGCAAATCTTGAAGCTTTCCATGGTAAGCTACTGCTAATAAAGGGAGAGTATGATGCTTTAGATCCTGTAGCCTATGGCAAACCACAAGGCACGTCTGCAGGAAAAGTAGAGATAGATAACAAGGGCTACTATAGCCCAATACCAAAAGAGGTAATGGAGATGATCTATCATGCAGTTTCACCTGAAAGGCGCGAAATGATTATTATTCCAGGGAGTGATCATGGGGTTGTGCCTTGGATTATTGATCATCCAGTTGAAGGTGCATTAATATTAGATAAAATAGCAGCATTTCTTAGAAGTTAAATGGCTACCAAGAAAACCAAGAGGATGTAATGAAGGTAGTAAGGCATAGCATATCTATTCTTGAGGATATAAGCGTAGTATGGATGCGAGTGGATTTAGAGATTAAGAAACGGTTCCAAAAGTTCCTGTTTCCTCAAGGGCTACCTTTTGACGGTGTAAAATTTGAAACCACTAAATTAGCTTACTGTATCGAGCCAAAATGGACTAATACCACTCAAAAATCTCTTATGGTGATCCGGCAGGGATTCGAACCCTGGACCAAGAGCTTAAAAGGCTCCTGCTCTACCACTGAGCTACCGGACCAAAATGACCCAGTGTAATTATAACAACAAGATCAACTCTTGACAAGGTAACTAGATGCAATATAGACTAATCTTGGACCCTTTAAAAGATTAAAAGAAAGGGGGTGAAAAAAGAAATGACAACAGATATTGGTCAAACTCTAATTATCTCTATTAATAATGGCATTACGGCTGTTGTTGGTTTTGTCCCAAAATTTATTGTTGGAGGAATAATTCTTCTTTTAGGAATAATTATAGCCTCTCTACTTAGACAGGTAGTGGTCGGAATCTTTAGAGCACTAAAGATAGAAAGTGTGCTTAGAAAATACGGGGTTCCAGAGGCCAAAGAAGAATTTACTTGGACAAACATAATAGCCGAAATAGCAAGATGGTTTGTAATAATAGTTTTCTTAATCCCAACAGCAGATGTTTGGGGTTTGCCAAGAGTGGTTACGATATTAAATGAATTTTTGCTCTATTTGCCAAATGTCTTTGTTGCAGCAATAATTGCAATAGTTGGATTTGTATTTGCCAGACTTTCCCACGATGTTATTTTGGCATCGGCAAAAGGTATATCTCTAGATGCTGCCAATGCGATTGCATCGGTAACTCGTTGGGCTATCAACGTATTTGTAATACTGGCAATTCTGACTCAGCTTGGTGTTGCGTCAGATTTAATTAGGATCCTATTTACTGGATTTGTCGCAATGGTTGCAATTGCTGGGGGAATAGCGTTTGGATTGGGCGGAAAAGACAGCGCCAGTGAGATTTTGGCGGAGCTTAAAAAAAAGCTAAAATAAAAATTAAAGACTTAATTTTTATTTTATCCTGAGAGAAATCGAAGGATTCCAATTTGTCTAACGGATCAATTTTAGATATAATTGTGTGTAAGTTAATAGTTTTTTATGCCGCCATCGTCTAGTGGCCCAGGACATTGGGTTTTCAGCCCAAGAATCAGGGGTTCGAATCCCCTTGGCGGTACTAAGTCTTACCTCACACAAAACTAATAAGATTTACATTCAGTTTATTTGTAAGCTTTCTTCTTATTGAAGTATTACGGTACGAATAATGAGAAATCAGCGAAATTCAGCAAAGAAAAATATCAAATCTTTAGGATTTATTTTAGTAGTAGGACTTATCGTGCTTATTCTGTTTAATAGATTTACAAAAAATAATAATAACCAACGCGTGGACAGATCGTTAGAATATGTTGTCCAAAATACGCTAAAAGGAACTAAAGGAATATATGGAATTGTTATTAAAAATCTAAAAACAGGTGAAGCATATTTTACAAATGAACACAGAGTTTATCAACCTGGAAGTCTTTATAAAATTTGGATTATGGCAACAGCTTTTGATCAAATTAAGAACGGAAAATTAAAAGAAGATGAGGTATTAAGCGAAGATGTAACAGTACTAAACGATAAGTTCAACATTGCTTCCGAGGAAGCAGAAATGACAGAAGGAACAATAACTCTTGTTGTTAGTCACGCTTTGAGACAAATGCTTACAATTTCTCACAACTATGCATCATTTCTTCTTACGGCAAGGGTTAAGCATTCTTCTGTCAGATCTTTTTTAACTCAAAATGGTTTTCGTGAATCATCACTAGGAGAACCTCCTAAGACCACTCCTTATGATATAGCCCTTTTCTTTGAAAAGTTATACAAGGAGGAACTTACCAATCTAGAGTATAGCAATAAAATGTTGGGTCTACTAAAAGAGCAAAAACTCAATGACAAGTTACCTAAATATCTACCACAAGACACTATTATTGCTCATAAGACTGGTGAGATAGATTTTTTTACTCATGACGCAGGTATAGTTTATTCCCCTAAAGGGGATTATCTTATTATAGTTTTGTCAGAAAGTGATTCGCCTCCTCAAGCCAAAGAACGGATAGCAGAAGTGTCAAAAGCAGTTTATGACTATTTTCAAAATAGAAAGGAAAAATGGTAAAATATCATCTATGATTCCAGTTACAACATTGCGGCCAGGCACTACTTTTGAAGACAATGGAGATATTTTTGAGGTCATCACCTACAATAATGTACATTTGAGAAAAACAAGCTCCGTTGTTAAACTCAAGGTAAGAAGTTTGCGAAAAGGCATGACAATTGAAAAAAGTTTTGCAAGCAATGGCCAAGTAAACCAAGTAAGGGTTGAGAAAAAAAATCTTCAATACCTTTATAAAGACAATGAAGGTTGCTATTTTATGGACCCCCAAACCTTTGATCAGGTAAGTATTCCTCTTAAAAACTTAGAAGGACATTTGTTTTTAAAAGAGGGACAAACAGTTACCATAGGGTTTTACAAAGACGAAGCGCTAAGCATGATCCTAGCGCCAAAAATTAAACTTAAAGTTACAGACACAGATCCTGGGGTTCGCGGAAATTCAGCAACAAATGTTTATAAAGAAGCCCTACTTGAAAACGGCCTCAAAACAAAAGTTCCACTATTTATAAACATAGGAGACCAAATAATACTAGATACTAGGGATGGAAGCTACACTAGCCGGGCCGAAAAACAAACTTAACAGTTACTACGTTTTGCTTCTATAAAAAGAAAAAGGGGAATTTCCCTGCGAGCACGATCTTCGGCAATAGCCCTAGGGCCTGGCTCGCTTTTTTTATGAGAATTCCATTCCTCAATTCTTGAAATACAAAAGTTATTCTTTAATAGAGCTTTAGAATAAAATTGCATTGGACGGTGGAAGGACCAACTAAACTCATTGGGACTGCTACCTGGATGCATTTGAATCTTCGCTTTTGATTCACTAAGGTAACTATCGATACGTCTATACTGAATTTTTCTTTTCCCATCCCACCCCCACGAAGTTTCCTTAGGAATCCTAAAGGCAGGGTGATTTAAGATAAGATACATTTGTCCTTGAGAATTTAACACTCTATTACATTCTTTAAAAACATCATTAGCATTCTCTATATTTTGGATAGATAAAATTATTGTAATTTTATCTATACTTGAGCCTGTTAAAAAGGGCATGTTTTCTGCCAAACTAACGTAATACGTTATAGAAGAAGATTTCTTTTTTGCAATGTCAATCAATTCTTGAGATATATCAACCCCTATAATTTTTGCACCTAACTTTGCAAACTCACGGGGAAAAAATCCTTGCCCGCAAGCTATATCTAAAATTACATCATTTTTCTTTATAGCTAAAAGTCTTAAAAGATTAGGAAGTATAAGTTCTTTCTGATAAGTGTTCTTTTCTTTTTCGATTAGATCGTTATACCAGCCCGCAAAATCTCCCCACGAGGTCTTCTTCATCACAAACCCTGCACGTCAGCATTCAAATCCTGAAGCTCTGTATCTACATCTCCAACATCTATGCTATCTATTCCTTCAATTTGTTCTTGAGGCGAAGGCGTAGGTAACCGGTTTACAACTGGTCTATCTAAATTTGAAACATTTTCTAGTTTCATTGTAGTTATATAATCTACTTCATTACTCATTTTTATTCCATAAATTAGTATGCCATATATTGCAAATAATACTACCAATATCAGTAACATTAAAACATTACTCCTGCTTTTTTTAGTATCAGTTGTGGTTATGGTATTTGCTTGTGTTGTAACTTGATTTGTATTTTGCTCCATATTATTATTCATTTACACTGGGTATTTCTTTAATCCGATTATCCAGAGCCTTTTTTTCTATTTGTTCTCCGTGAGCTTTAGCTAATTCTCTTTCTGCTTTTTGTACAGCTTGTTTTGCATCAACTACAATTTTATGCACATCTCTTAGGTCTTTTCTAAACATACTAACTACCCTTCCAACCTTTGTTTTTAATGTGGTTTCACTAGTCACCTCTATGCTATAAGTTTTTGCAGATTGCGTAGTAACTGCGGCTTTTGCAACATCTATTGCCTTTTTAGCAGCCTCAATAGCGGAATCAACCGTAGAGGTATCAACTCCTTTTAATTTTGCATTTTGGGCTCTGTCGGTAATTTTATTTAGAATCATCATGAGCTTTTCTAACACAGCAGAAAATTTTGCGGTATGAGTTTTATTCATTGTGGTAATCTTATCATCAATCTTTTCAACTAAAACTTTTTTCTT
This sequence comes from Patescibacteria group bacterium, assembly GCA_038062115.1. Taxonomy (GTDB): domain Bacteria; phylum Patescibacteriota; class Microgenomatia; order Levybacterales; family UBA12049; genus JBBTXS01. Next base: position 42,260 of record JBBTXS010000012.1, on the reverse strand, counting down.
CTCGTCTCGAATTACATTAAGCTTTTCTTTAAGATCCTCTTTCGTGTCTTTCAACATAGCTTTAGTTTCTTGCCTATTTTTAAGCATCATCTCTCGTTGCTCTTGAATCGCTTGTATCGGCTTTCTTATAGTAACAGCAGAATCTGTAGTTCCAGTTATCGACGCAGTCCCAGCTAAAGCGCTAACAGTAAAGACAAGAAACGATGCTACACCTAACACTAATGAAAATGATTTTATTATCATAAATCTATGATAGCCACTAAAAACTATATTTGTCAAGTAGCAAAAAATTACATATAATAGAAGGTCATTAAATATGGATAGTATCGTCATTAGAGGCGCACGAGAGCATAATTTAAAAAACATCAATCTTGAAATTCCCAAAAATAAACTTGTAGTTTTTACTGGTTTATCTGGGAGCGGCAAGTCTTCTCTTGCCTTTGACACAATTTATGCCGAAGGACAGAGGCGCTACGTCGAAAGCTTGTCTTCGTATGCAAGACAATTCTTAGGGGTAATGAAAAAACCCGATGTTGATTTAATCGAAGGCCTTTCTCCAGCAATATCAATTGATCAAAAGTCAACTTCTCATAATCCAAGAAGCACTGTTGGTACTGTTACAGAAATTTATGATTATTTTAGGCTCTTGTTTGCAAGAGTAGGTCATCCCCATTGCCCAAATTGTAATAGGGAAATATCTCATCAATCCAAAGAACAAATAACAAGTTCTATTTTTGGTCTTTTAAAAACTTCTTCTGTACAAAAAATAAAAATTTTAATATTAGCTCCTATTGTGAAAGACAGAAAAGGTGAATATTTGGAACTTTTTTTTGATCTAAAAAAACGTGGATACAAAAAAGTAAGAATAGATAAAGAAATTTTTTCTTTAAACGAAGATTTTGTTCTTATAAAAACAAACAAACACACAATCGAACTTGTGATAGACGAGATCGTTTTATCTAACGAAACCGACAAATCAAGAATTTCCCAAGATGTAGAAACTGGACTTAGGTTTGGTAATGGGGAGTTGCTAGTATCGATTATTAAAGATCTAGGATTTTCTATGCCTCAAAAACCCAAAAAAATGCAAGACGAGTTTTTTTCGGAAAAGTTTGCTTGTCCGGTTTGCGGCATATCTATTGCAGAAATTGAACCTCGTCTATTTTCTTTCAATACGCCCCACGGCGCGTGTCCAAGATGTAATGGACTAGGAACTATATTAACAGTTGATAAAGATTTAGTCTTTAACAACAACCTCACAATTTCCGAAGGAGGAATTCTGCCTTTTTCCAATCTTTTTGAAAACGATACTTGGTTCTCAAGAACTTTTATTGCTTTCTGCAAAGAGAATGATATCCCGATTAACATTAGACTATCTGAAATCAGTAACTCAAAAAAAGATTTATTGCTAGAAGGAACTGGAGACAAAAAATATCGTGTGATTGGAAACAACAGGTGGGGAAGACAAACAGAAATTTACGAACAGTTTCGCGGAATACTTTGGGAGCTAAAGCAAAGGCATAGTACAACAGAATCAATGTTTTTAAAAACAAGAATAGAGAGATTTATGCGCTACGAAATATGCGACTCTTGTAGTGGTAATCGACTCAAAAAAGAAGCACTGGCAGTTACCATAAATAACAAATCGATAGCTGACGTATCTAATATGTCTATTATTGATTGCCTAAAGTTTATAAATAATATTCAAAATATTTTAAGTTTTCGGGAAAGTGAAATAAGTAAAGTTATTGTTAAAGAAATAAAACTTAGACTTTCGTTTTTAATAGATGTTGGCCTTGATTATCTTACTTTGGGACGAGGCGCACAAACTCTTGCAGGAGGAGAAGCACAAAGAATTCGCCTAGCCAGCCAAATAGGAAGTGGCTTAACTGGAGTACTTTATGTTTTGGACGAGCCATCAATTGGGCTCCACCAAAAAGATAATAAAAAGCTAATTGAGACTCTCAAGAAGTTAAGGGACCTTGGGAATACAGTCTTGGTTGTCGAACACGATAAGGAAACAATGGAACAGGCAGACTTTTTAATAGATTTTGGACCGGGCGCGGGTTTTAATGGTGGGAAAATTGTTGCCAAGGGAACTATTGAGGATATAAAAAAAGACCCAAATTCACTCACTGGACAGTATTTGTCTGGAAAAAGAGAAATAAAAATAATTAAAGATAACAACAAGGATACTCTTTACACAAAGAGTATCCTTGTAAAAGGAGCAAAGGAGCACAACTTAAAAAATATAGACGTAAGCTTCCCTCTAAATAAATTTGTAGTAGTAACTGGAGTTTCAGGATCGGGAAAATCAACTTTAATAAATGATATCTTATATCATGCCCTAATGCAATTACAAAATCCATATCATAGGCAGACACCTGGAATTCATGAAGCGCTTGTTGGATACGAAAATATAAGAAGGGTTTATTTAATCGATCAATCTCCTATTGGTAGAACACCAAGAAGTAACCCAGCAACCTATACTGGCGCATTTACTTATATTCGCGATCTCTTTGCTCAAACAAAAGAAGCAAGAGCAAAGGGTTATAAACCAGGAAGGTTTTCTTTTAATGTAAAAGGTGGGAGATGTGAGACGTGTGAAGGAGAAGGGCAAATAAAAATCGAGATGCAATTTTTACCAGATGTTTATATAACTTGTGAGGAATGCAACGGACTACAATACAATAGGGAAGCGTTGGAGGTTTTATTTAAGGGGAAAAACATAGCAGAAATTCTTGGTATGAGCGTACAAGAGGCTTTGCAATTTTTCTCATTTTACGCTGCTCTTTCTCACAAATTACAAACGCTCAATGATGTAGGGCTCTCTTACATAAAATTAGGCCAACCAGCACCAACTTTATCTGGAGGAGAGGCTCAAAGAGTAAAACTTTCACATGAATTATCCAAAAGAGGACAAGGTTCATTGTATTTGCTTGATGAACCAACCACAGGCTTACATTTCGCCGATCTTGAAAAACTGCTAATGGTGCTTAGGCGCTTAGTTGATTCTGGCAACACAGTTATTGTAATAGAACATAATTTAGATGTAATTAAAAACGGAGATTTTATAATAGACTTAGGACCTGATGGGGGAGAAAAAGGTGGGAAAGTAGTTGCTATTGGAACACCTTGGGAAATTGCTCAAAACAAAGGCTCTTATACAGGCCAGTTTTTGAGAAAAGTATTATAGCAAAAATGTAGTGAGTATGACTCATGTACGGTCAGGCAAACGAGGGCTTTTGTGATAAGATAGACATGGAATGAAAAAAATAATATTCTGTCTAATTTTCCTTCTTATCCTTTTTGTTACACCTCCTGCTTTTGCTTCTTCTAATTTTGCAACTGACTACAATGTTATTTATACAGTAGGAGACGATGCCAAAACGCATGTAGTTTTTGATATTACCTTAACTAACAAAACCAGCCAATATTATGCTTCATCCTATAATATCCAAATTGGTTTTGAAAATATAGACAACCTTACTGCCAACGATCCCGATGGACCAATAACGCCTACTATTAACGAAAATGATGACGGCAGAAGTATTGCCTTAACTTTTAATAAAAAGGTGGTTGGAATTGATAATAAACTCAATTTTAGATTGTCTTTTGATACCATAGACGTAGCTCAAAAAAATGGAAAAATTTGGCAAATCGATATTCCTGGCTTGGCCAGTCAAAACGATTTTAATTCCTTTAATGTCAGCGTTAAGGTTCCAAGTTTTCTAAAAAATCCAGTTTATATAAAGCCGAGTATAAAAGGTTTGGAGACAGACAACTTAGTCTTTTCTAAAGACCAACTTGGAAAATCTGGAATATCAATTGCATATGGCAAAGAGCAAATCTACGAATTTAGTCTTTTATATCACCTTGCGAATAGAAATCTATTTCCAATAAAAACCGAAATAGCCATCCCTCCCACCACCAACTACCAAGAAATACAAATTCTGGACATAACCCCCAAACCTATAGAAGTTGTAGCAGATAAAGATGGCAATTGGCTTGCGCAATATGTACTTTCTCCTTCTCAAAAAGTTAATATAAAAGTAATTGGGAAAGCAAAAATATCTCTTACTCCAAAGGAAGAAGTTACTTCCAAAGATCTACTAAAAGTTTACCTTAAAGAGCAGCCTTATTGGCAAACATCAAATGAAGATATTAAAAACTTAGCAAACACATTAAAAACACCTCATGCTATTTATGAATATTTAGTTAAGAACCTAAAATATGATCTTACAAGAGTAACAGATGGCAAAAAAAGACTAGGAGCACTCGACACACTAAAAAATCCATCTTCCGCGGTTTGTCTTGAGTTTACAGACTTATTTATTGCACTTGCCCGATCTTTAGGAGTTCCAGCAAGAGAAGTAAATGGTTTTGCCTATACTCAAAATTCTAAAGAAAGACCGCTATCGCTTGTAAAAGACGTCTTACACGCATGGCCAGAGTATTACGATTACACTCTCAAAACATGGGTAATGATTGATCCTACTTGGGGAAACACAACAGGAGGAGTAGATTATTTCCAAACTCTTGACTTTGACCATTTCGCTTTTGTAATAAAAGGCATAGACAGCCAATATCCAGTTTCTGCAGGAGGATATAAGTTGCCAGAAGACACAACAACCAAAGATGTTGATGTAAAATTTTCTAGTAATTTTGAAGAAGCAGGTTCAATGCTTTCAATTTCGGATACTTTTTATAAAGGCTATTTTTCTAATCTTCCAATAAAAGGTAATATAGTTATTAAAAATATTGGAAAACGAGTAGCAAATCCCCAAACCGCAATTATTACTACAAAACATCTTTCTCCTTCCTATCAAAAAATTAATCTTGACAAAATACCACCTTTTGGATCTTTAACAATACCTATTGCCTTTAACAAAACTCCAATTTTGACAAACAAAACAGATGTGCTTACAATACATCTTGATAATCAATCTATTTCTAAAAATATAAAAGTTTACCCTTTATTTTTAGATTTACGAATTATAGGAGGGATATTAATTGTTACTATCAGCATACTTTTATCGATCATTATCCCAAGGGCCTGGGGTATATCTATTTTTAAACCAAAACAATGAAGTCTTGTACGTTGGAAAAGCAAAAAGTCTTAAAAAGCGGGTTAGTTCTTATTTTACTAATCTAAACTTGCTTAGCCCAAAGACAAAAATTTTGATTTCAAAGATCAAAAAAATAAAAACAATTTCAGTTGCCTCAGAAATAGAAGCACTATTGTTAGAAGCAAATTACATTAAAAAATATAAGCCAAAATATAATGTACGGCTTACTGATGGAAAAGCATATCCCCTTATACGAATTACTGTAGATAAATATCCTAAAGTTTTAATTGCAAGGAAAGCTCAGGACAAAAAATCTATATATTTTGGCCCATTTCCAAACGCTCAGGCATTACGCTTAGTCTTAAAAACTGTACGAAAAATTTTTCCGTTTCAATCCACCATAAATCACCAAAAAAAGCTTTGCCTATACTACCATTTAGGACTTTGCCCATGTCCAGAGGTTGTTGGCAATAAGGAATATAGATCAAACATTAATCATCTTATTACTTTCTTAAATGGCAAAACAAAAAAAGTTGTTAAAGATCTTAAAAAAGAAAGAGATAATTTAAGTAAACTTGAAGAATTTGAAAAAGCAGCTCTAATTCAAAAAAAACTAGATGCCATAAAACTAATTACAAATCCAGCCTACAATCAATTTGATCATAAAGTTAACCCAAACTTAACTCAAGACACACTAGATAATCAGTTGTCTAGTCTACGATGCTTACTCTCCCAAAATGGAATACATGCTGAAAAATTAGAAAGAATAGAATGCTACGATATATCTAATATCCAAGGAAAATCTGCTACTGGATCTATGGTAGTTTTTATTAATGGAGACAAAGATTCATCTTTATATAGAAGGTTTAAAATTAAAAATTTTTATCCTGTTCCAAACGATTTTGCAATGATTAAAGAAGTTATAGGACGAAGGCTCAATCACAAAGAATGGCCAATGCCCGATTTAATAATAGTTGATGGGGGAAAAGGTCAAGTATCCTCTGCTCTTATGGCTTTAAAAGAAAAGGGTATGCAAATTCCAGTTATAGGACTTGCAAAAAGGGAGGAGACAATTATTATTCCCCTAAGCTTAAACCGTCATTCTGGCAAGCGAGGAACGAGCGCGTCCAGAGTCTCCTTTAATTACACTGAAAGGAGAGATTCTGGAGTCGTTAACGCTCCTCAGAATGACGACAGAGCAAGCTTTGTCGAAATTTTCCTTCCAAAGGACTCGCCAGTCCTCCATCTTACACAGCGAATCCGCGACGAAGCTCACAGATTTGCAATTTTCTATCACCGCAAGTTGAGATCAAATATTCTATACAAATAATGTCTATTTTCTGGCAACGTCATAGGTGTATGGGAAAAACAAGAACGATGCTGGCGGATCGGACAAAATGTATTTTTGAAAATCAGCATAAATTTTTTTACGTTTTTCGATATCATTTGTTTGTCTTCCATCTTCCAATAACTTATCTATGCGAAGATTACTATAATGTGTAATATTGTTTATTTGATCTGAATGCCACAAAACATATTGGTCTGGATCTGGCGGCAGGCTAAATTCTCCAAGAAAAACTTGGAAATTTGAAGGCACCTTATCCGTAATTTGTATCCTAGTTTCTATTTCAAGACTGTTCCAGATTTTTGAAATTGTTTCGGCAACACCATTATATTGAGGTAGAGTATCTATTGTTAAAGAAAGCTTTGCACCAAGGCTTGCATTTTTAAATTTATCAAGAAGTAGCTGTGCATGTGATATGTCTTGTTGATATGTGTACAACCCCTCCTGTACCGCAAAAGAAAAAGGAGAGAAAGGACCAAAATGCCTCAAGCCCTCATCAAAATGATTAGGAATCGTATAGTACAGAGCTTCTCTTAAGGTTTTGGAAGAAAGGTTTTTGTCTTCTGTATTGTAAAATAGTGTAACCAACTGTTTATAATTTATGTTTTTACTAACGTTAGCATTTTTAAAGTTGTAAAAAGAAGTTTTTTTAAAGTTTACATCTGGCATGTCAATAATCTTTGATACGTCCGAAAGAACAAAAGCAGTTTTTGACGAAGCAACAGTTGGATAAAACTCATAAATCAAACTCTTTTTGTTATTGGTAGAAACTAATTCCATTGATTTGACAAAATTTCCATTTAATTCTATATTTTTAATTTTATAACCTCCTAATCCAATAAAGCCTTTTTTAAAAATAGGCCTTGCAACTGTGACTAAAAAAGGAGAATATGTTCCTTTTAATTTAAATATAATTGTATATTTGTCTGGCCGATCTGTAATTACGTCGGAGAAATCGTAATGGATAAGGTCAGAAGTTAGTTCTTTACCATCGCTAAAATAAATATTGGTTTTTAGGTAAAAAATATAAGTTTTACCATCATTTTCTAGTTTCCAATATCTAGCAACGTCTGGTTTTACAGTCCCATCTTGGGCAATAGTTGTTAGTCCTCTGGAAATTTTATATAAAATACTTGGAGGCAAATCATCGGTTGTGTAAGCTCCAACTACACCTATAGTTTCTTTCTGATAAGAGTGATATTTAGGAAGAATGTGTTTAAAAGACAAGCGAAGTACAAAAAATACCAACAGTCCAACTGCAAAATAAATAAGGATCGTTTTGCCCATTTTCCTAATATATGCTCTTATAAGCCAAATGATTAGGCGACGTCTTATGGTAATCATATATTCTCTAACGAGGAATTAGAAGGACAATCGACAAAACACCAAATAAAGCCGAGAGGATAATAGTTATCCAAACTAGTAGTTTTTCAAAACTTCTTTTACTTCGATAAAATTCTCCCTTACCTGCGCCAAATGCTCCAGACAATCCACCTCCTTGTACCTGCAAAAGAATCACAATAATAAGAAATACAGCAACAATAATTTCTAGTATATTAAGAAGCATGTAAGCATATTATATATTTTCTATTATCGTTTTTGCAAGTTTAGAAGAATTATGATATAGAGGAAAATTCTCATTCACTATGTCGCTTGTTATAAGTTTAACGCCATTTAGTTTTTTAGGTGCTGTAAGAGCCACATACTGATATTTATATTTTTTGGGAATTCCGACGCTAAAATTACTGTTTGCGATTATCTTATCAAAAGGAAAAGACCCTAAGTGTCTTTTAAGAGCTGTAATATAATCATTAACACTGTATCCTTTGGTCTCAAACGGCTTGTTAGCAACATTCACTAGAAAGATTTTTAAAGCCTTACTCTTTTTTAACTCTTCTTTTATATCTTTTACTATCAGAACAGGCAAAATTGTTGTATATAAGTCTCCAGGACCTGCAATAATAGCGTCTGCTTCTTTAATGCTTTTTAAGACTTTTGAACTAGTTTTTGCATTAGCAGGTTCTAAGAAAACTTTTTCTAAAATTCTTTTGCCTGCATATCTACCCATATCAATTTTTTCTTCTCCAAATATTCTTTTCCCCTCTATTGTTTTTGCAGAAATTGTAACATTCCCAGTTGTGGCTGGAAAAAAGTCTCCTTTAACGTTAAAAGTCTTCTGAAATAACGCTATAGCTTTATCAAAACTTCCAGTGATATCTCGCATAGCAACCATTATAAGATTACCTAGTTTTTGTCCTCCTATTTCTTCGTCCCTACCATATCTTTCTCCAGCAAATCTATAAGTGAGTATCTTTGTTAAATATGAATCATCGGTCTTAGCAAGCGTTGCCATACAGGAAACTAAATCACCGGGAGGCGCGATATTATAAAGTCTCCTGAGCCGCCCCGAAGACCCACCGTCATCTGCCATAGAAACAATAACGGTAATATCGCTAAAATATTTTTTCAATCCTATTATTAAATTTACCGTCCCAATGCCTCCTCCAAGACAGACTATTTTTTTATCAACCATGTTAAAAATCCAACAAAAATAGAAAGAAATAGCGATGCAATAATAAAGGCAAAGAAAGTATTAAGAGTTACACTTGGAACTACAAACCCCGCAAAAGAAAAACCCTTAAATACAAAGTGGCTCACGGAAATGCCTTTAACTAAGACTGTAAGAAGATAAAGAATAATTGCATTTATCAAAAAAGAAAATAAACCTAGAGTAATAATATTTAGAGGTAAAGTAATAATGCTAAGAATTGGTTTTATTATTAAAAACATAATTGACAGCACTACTCCTGCGATGATATAGGTCGTTACTCCTCCTGATACTTTTATGCCACTTAATACTTGCGTTAAGATAAAAAGAGAAAAAGAATAAATGCCAATATTTCTTACGATTGTCTTCATAGGTGTTTTAAATGCTACCAAAAAATCTAAGTCATTGCAACAAAAAGTCGTACCACCGAAAAATGGTACAATGCCTACAACATGTTAGTAGACAATATTACCTTACATATTAAAGCGGGCAAGGGTGGCGATGGTGCAGCAACTTTTTTGCGAAACGCTCTTACAGCCAAAGGCGGACCAGATGGGGGCAATGGCGGAAACGGAGGAAATATATATTTTCAGGGATCAACTAATATCAATGATCTTCGGCAATTCCGCTTTCAGAAAAAAATTATTGCAGAAGATGGCACCTCCGGCAAACACAAAAAATTGTTTGGGAAAAACGCACCTCATTTAACCATTTATTTACCTCTTGGTACACGAATCACTGATACTGCTCTAGGAAGTGTGATTGAAATAACAGACACTACTACTCGCATTCTTTTGGCAATGGGCGGAAAAGGCGGGCGGGGCAATACCGAATTTAAGTCTGCTACCAATCAGACTCCGCGCTATGCTGAGAAGGGCACATTGGGTGAAGAAAAAAAATTACTTCTCGAACTTCGGCTAATCGCAGACGTCGGACTGATTGGGTTGCCAAATTCCGGAAAAAGCAGTCTTCTTTCTGTTTTGACAAATGCGAGGCCAAAAATTGGTGATTATCCTTTTACCACGCTTGAGCCGAATATTGGAATGTTGGGAAATTATCCAATTGCAGATATTCCAGGACTTATTGAAGGAGCATCAAAGGGGCGTGGCTTGGGAATTGCATTTTTAAAGCATATTGAAAAAACGAAAGTTTTAGTTCATTGCATAGACGCTACAGATGAAAATGCGGAAAAAGCATACGAAACTGTCCGCCATGAATTTGCGCAATATAATATCTCATTGCTAGACAAACCTGAAATAATACTACTTACAAAATCCGATCTTGCAGATGAAAAGACAATCAAAAACAACATAAAGATTCTGAAGAAAAAAGGAAAGAAAGTCATCAGTTCTTCGATTTACGATCAAAAAAGCCTGGACATCTTAAAAAACGAGTTCGAGAATCTGCTGTAATTAGTTGCGTGGATGAATAAATTATTAACACTCGGTATTGATTGGCTTTGTTAAAGTCTTCTAGGTAACGAATATTATCGCTCTCTATATCTTCGTGGACTTCTTCCTGGTTCATGGTAAAGTACTTCAAATACATGAATTTAAGGATTATCTTTTTTTGGTCCTACTAAGGCAAATGATGGTTTGTCTTGTGGAATTCTAATAGTTCGATCCTCAGTTGGGCGAACTTTTCTTGCTTCTCTTGCATCGTCTGTATCTTTTACTGTCATTTCTAAAACTCCAGAACCGTCCTCATTGACTTTCAAAGAATAACCATAGACATCTTTTGTTAATCCTGCTGGTGTTATATCACACTCTCCTTCTGGTACATCTCTTGCTAGATTACGATCTTTCAGTACGAATTGACCTAAGCTTACTGCTGCAGGGACATCAAGAGGAAGGGCTTTTCCATTTGGATAGCTAATTCGCTTGATTGTCATAATTTGGATTATATATGAGGAGTTAGTCAAAATCAACTACAGGTGATGTAGTAACTACTCAGACTTCTGACATAAAAATTATTGTTCGATCCGCCAAAGGCCGAGAGAACTAGAATCATTGAAAACTTCTCTCCGTCAGCTGACGGATCGAAGAATAAAATTCATGTCAGAAGAGTGAACTATTACGTGCTGTAGCCCAAATGTTTCAGAATTGGAACCAAATTTATGCTTCACTGCAACAGTGGAAATCAATTATTTACCCTGAGGGAAATCTTTCCTCTTTTGCAAATCTATTCCGCCCTCCATGCTTAAACCATGGGTATTGCCGAATGGTGGCTTGACTCAACACCTCTTTAATTACTATCCTATAGTGATTATTGACATTCCATGCATTTTCTGATATACTCATTCCTAGTCTAGCAGATTAAAGTAATAAATCTGCTTAATTTTGAAAAGTTTCTGATTAGATCAGGTAAAGATAATAAGCATTACACATTTTTTTAGATTCGTATCTTTTCCCCTACTCATAACATCATCTCATTTAAGCAGTTTTATTTCCTTAATTAATCCGCCTTCGCAGAAAACCACGACTTTAGTCGTGGATGAATGTGGGGTAAGCTACGGCGGATGTCGCCTCGGCTAGTGGCGGATAACCCTCCGTAGTCCCGCTGAGCGGGACGAAGGAGGGCATTAAATATGCACCACGGCTTTAGCCGTAGGGCTCCATTATTAGATTGGGTTCATGCGTTGGGAGGGAGCCAAGATACTATTATCGAATAAATCGAATCGCTATTGAGGCTAGGGTTCCAATTGTATAGGCGATTGTTATATACAAAGTAAATGGAATATAAATATACTTTTTCTTCCAAGTAAACCCCGCACCACGACCTAACGGGCGGGGCATTGTCCTGACGAGCGGGGCATTGTGGTGCGCGGTAAATAAAAAGAAATAGGCTACAATCATAGTAAACATAGAATAGACAAGACCAACTAACACCCGATCAAAAGCTGAATAAGCAAAAATTGCAAATGCAAGAATAAGACTATTTATAGAAGTTACGGCTAAATCTTTCTTAGAGAAATTAATGTTAGGTTTTATTCGCTCAAAAATTATCAAAGATATATTTATTAAGAACGCTCCTACAAAATACAATATGTTTCCAAAATAGTAATCATTAAAATACATGCTTTGGCATTGTAAGGATGAAAAATTTTTTATAGGACAAAATGTATTAAATAAGTAGCTTGCGAGTTCGTGTACCCCGTTTCCAGTGCCATATAAATAAACGCCAACTACGAAAAAAAGTCCTAAGATTGTGCCTTTTGCAGTTTTTAGCGAATCAAAATTATGAGTAATTTCTTTTAATAGAAAAAAGGGGATAACAATAGTTATAAGTATTAGCACTGTTATTTGGAATACTTCATGAAGTCTTAGAAAACTATATGGTTGTAAGATAATTTTTGTTGTGAAAGAAAATCTTTCTATTGTAACTAAAATGACGTTTAGGGAAGACAATGTAAGAAGAAGATTTAGTGTTTTCATTTTGAACTCTGTTTTTAATATATCATAATTGCGAAGGAGATGTAATAGATTTGCTTTTGCGCCGTGTAGCCGCATACATCGGAGGTGTGCAATACATATCTATATGCTATATAATCTATAGAGGAATTTATTAATGCGTAAAAAGCATATATTTATTAGTTTAGCGGTTGTTTTATTGTTGTTTTCTCTAGTAGTTGTAGTTATACTTTCAAGACCTTCAAATATTGATGCTGGGATTGATTTTGTAGGAAGACACACAGTGATTGGACCTCTGCTTCTTATTGTTTGGCGGATTTTAGGAATAGTATTTCCAGCTTTGCCCGCTGGTGTAATTTCTTTTGCAGTGGTGCCAATATTTGGATGGCTTCACACGTATATTTATACTCTTTCGGGAATTCTTGTTGGAACTTCAGTTGCATTTTTTCTTGCTAGAACTTTTAGGGAGAAACTTGTCCAAAGATTTATGCCCCTTCAAAAGATTCACAAACTCGAAGGCGAAATATCCAAAAAGAAACAATTTCTTGCAATAGTGGCGCTTAGGCTATTTACAGTCCCAGTTATGGATTTTTCTTCTTATATCGCTGGGCTAACAAAAATAAGTTATAAAAAATTTATGCTTGCTACACTATTTGCGTCTGTTCCAGATATTTTTATATTTTATATTGGAGAAGAAGTTTATAAAAAAATATTTGGCAAGAGCGTATTTGTTGCAGTTATTGCTTTGTTGACAATTGCCTCGATATATTATATCTATAAGAAATATAAACCCAACAAAAGAAACGGTTTGGAATAAGGACATGATTATTACTCATAGAGGCAGAAATACTAATAATAAAGAGAATACAATTGTAGCCTTTGAGCAAGCTTTGGAAATGGGTGCGAAAGGCGTTGAGTGCGATCTACAATTAACCTTGGATAATAAAATTGTACTCCATCACGACAAAAGAATAATGATTGCTAACAAAAAAGTTGCAATCTCAAATATTTTATTCACAGATCTTGCTTCTTTTTATAAGAAACAATTGTATGAACCATTACTTCTTGATGAGTTGTTTGTTTATATCACAAATAATAAACACATACAGTTTTTTTTAGAAATCAAAAGTTCATCTAAAATTCTAGTTGAAAAAATTGTAAAAAAAATCGAAGAGAAGTCTTTGTGGTTACAGGTAAACATTATTGGATTTTCTTTTTTTATTGGTACCGCATTGCGTATGCAATCCAAATATCCTAAACTTAGGGTATTGCAGATCATAAATATTCCTCTTTATTCTTATGTTAGAAAGCCTCGCAAAAGTTATGGAGTAATGCTGGGGTGGATTGATAATTGGCATGGGAGCGAACGGTTATTTAGAAGATTAATATCTGTTAGCCGTTTAACTAAGTTAAGAGAATTTTACGAAGAAAATGGTTTTAAAGTTATGGCAGGGGTTATAAATAGAGAATCGGGATTTAAGTATTTTAAGCAATCTGGAATCATAGATATTGTTACCGATAATGTTTTTGGAGCAGTAAATTATTTTAAGAGTGGCTAGAAGAGGTCTTGCTTTTTTAGAAAATCTGTTGCAAAATTATTTATAGGCAATAAATGTTGAAAGAACAATTTCTTGGCAGAAATCCAACGCATTTTCAGGTAAATCCTATCGTCAAGGCATTTATAGTTTCGGAGGCATTTTTGTGGTCTGCATATAATTTTGTTATTCCACTTTTTGCCGTCTTTGTTCTTAATAACATAAGAGGCGGAAACGTGCAAATCGCAGCCAGTGCCTACAGTTTTTTCTTGATAGTTAGAGTGGTATTCGAACTGATTACATGTAAATATTTTGGAAGGAGTAACGAGTTTAATAAATTTATTACTACAATGGCTGGCATGTTGTTTATTAGTTTGGGGTATTTAGGTTTTGCTTTTTCCAATGGCGTAATGTCGCTTTTTGTATTTTTTGGTATCGTTGGAATGGGACTAGGAATAGCATCTCCTGTAAAAAACTCTTTATTTGCAACTCATCTAGATAAAAACAAAGAAACAACAGAATGGGGCATCTATGATGCTGTTACCTTTATAGGAATGGCATCAACTGCAGCGCTTGGTGGTTTTATAGCAAGCGCTTATGGATTTAATTTTTTGTTTATATTAGCATCGGTTGTTAATTTTGTAGGCATTTTGCCATATCTTTTATATATCCGCCATAAGTGATAAAATCTGCTTACTATGGCGGCAGCAGAGTTAAGTCGCCCTACACAGCAATTAGTTGAAACGCCTCTCCAAAAGGCGATGCCTCTTTCTTTTGTTCCGGAAAATCGTTCGGGTTTGGTTTCACGAGAGTCGATAAGTGTTGCTTCGCATGAATTAAATCACGCACTTGTAGCTCTGGCGTATGGGGTACCCATTGAAAGCATTTCTGTTATACCAACAGGCGATTCTTTGGGAAGAACTACGATTAGCGGTTTGGTTTCTCTTGAGAGGATGAAAGTGATTGCTGCTGGAGGAGGAGTTGATACGCATGAAGGTCGTGCCCGAGGCTTTGGAAGCGACAAATATAAAGTTGACATGATGCATTGTTATCATGGTGGACACGACTGGGAAACTGCGGGAAGTTTGGCGGCAAGCGTTATATCAAAATATTCCACAGATGTGCGAAGCATAGCTGCAGAGATTATTGCATTTTTGCGTGAAGTTTCAGGAGATCAGCTTGCGTTAATTCTTATGAGAGCGCAAGTTGAGGCGAATGCGCGAAAAGGAATACATGATAGTTTAGTTATCAACACTCCAACTTTACGTAAGGAAGAATCCCAAACCCGTACCATTATAGACACGTTTCCAAATAATATGTATAAAATTACATATGTTGCGATAGAAAAAAAGCACGAAAAAAAATACCTCTGCGGACTTTGCCAAGAAGTTGATTGTCATTTAAAAAACTGTCCTAATGCAAAAATTAAAGAAGAAGATTCAAACCCCGAACCTTTTTCGCTTCCAAGATTGACATTGCCAAAAACTGGCACAATATTCTCTATTAGAGATTGATTAGAAATGAGTATGGGGTCGGGGAGAGAGGACTTGAACCTCCGACCTCACGGTCCCAAACCGTGCGCTCTAGCCAACTGAGCTACTCCCCGAGTGCCGCGGGAGAGAGTCGAACTCTCACGTTCTTTTGGAACAAAGGCTCTTAAGGCCTTCGTGTCTACCATTCCACCACCGCGGCGTCTTCCACGCTTGTCTCGCGCTACGCTCGCAAGCGAGCTCGTCCCGACTCGTCGGGACTCCGCTCCAATTCCGCCACCCCGACGTTCACAGTTATTTTAGCTTAAATTTTCCATTTGCACAATACTGATCGCATTTGATAAAATCAATATGCGCGGGATTAGTTGAGCGGTTCAACGTCAGATTTCCAATCTGAAAAGACGGGTTCGACTCCCGTATCCCGCTCACATTGGGACTTTTCAAAAGCCTGCGTTTGGGGACTTTGGACGAGAGATTGCGTTTGGAGGTCTGCAAAGCCCAAATTGTAGGATGGGAAAAGTTGCCGATCAGTTAAAAAGAAGTTCGAGCCGACAGTTTTTGCGAAGAATGCCAATTCTTCTTTTGTTTTTTTTTCGCGCGCAATTTTTCCGCATTGTAATGCGCTATCTACGAATTCCTTGAAAGGTTCGAGCCAACTTGAACCATTGGTCTGCAACTTGGTAATTTCTTCTTGTTTTCTTAGTTTCTCCTCGAATAA
This sequence comes from Patescibacteria group bacterium, assembly GCA_038062115.1. Taxonomy (GTDB): domain Bacteria; phylum Patescibacteriota; class Microgenomatia; order Levybacterales; family UBA12049; genus JBBTXS01. Next base: position 26,145 of record JBBTXS010000012.1, on the reverse strand, counting down.
TTCATTTTTCTTTTTCTTGTAGATATCGGCATCAATAACGCTGTCCAAGTAACTATCTAAAAGAAAATTTAATTTTTGATCCAGAGCTTTTATTTCTTCATTTAATTTCTGTAAATTTTCTTCTTTCAATTGTTTTTCTGTTATCTCATCTCTTTCAAGCCATTTATACCAATCGCTAGCCCAACTTTCGGGCAAGGCCACATCGCTAACCGCTTTTCTTATTTGTAATTCCAGTTCCGGCTCTGGAATTGGTTTCTGCAAACAGTTTCCCAGTTTTTTAGTACAACTGTAATAAATATATTCAGCTTTTCTTTGGGTTTCTTTGTAATATTTTATTTTCATTTCTCCGGTAATACTTGCTTTACATTCACCGCATTTCAACAGTCCTAAGAAAGATAAATTGTGTTTGTTATTGGGCTTTGATCTTTCAGTGAATTTGAACTGTTTTTGCGCTCGGTCAAATAATGTTTTCGAAATAAACAACTTATGTTTTCCTTCGTAGTATTCTCCTGCGTAAAAGATGATGCCAATGTAAAATTTATTTGAAAGAATTTCTTTTATCCTGTCTATTTTTAGATCTTTGCCGTTTTTTTGGGTAAGTCCATGCTTATGTAAGAAGCGGGAAATATCCATAAAAGTTTTTCCGCCACTAGCAAATAACTGGAAAGCCTTTTTGATAATCTTGGACTCTGTCACATCAACCTCAATAATTCCCAACTCTTTATTGTTCGCATATCCCCAAAATGCTTTTCCGGGATAAACACCGTTTCTTAATTTTTGTCTTAAACCTCTTTTAACATTCTCGGAAAGATTGTCAATATAATATTTCGACTGACTAAAAGCGATACTAAGCATAAATTTCCCTTGCGGTGTATTCTCAAACCAATGTGATGGGAATTTTAGGTCAAGAAGTTTTCCTGTATCGAGTAAGTAAATAATCTTTCCGCCATCAATGGAATTACGAGCTAAGCGGTCGGGATGCCATGAGATAATTCCTTGAGCTTTTCCTTTTTCAAGCAGCATTAAGAGTTTGTCAAATTGTTCACGGCCTGGAATTTTTGCTGTCTTTGCCTCTGTAATAAATTCTGAAATTTCCAGACCTTCGCGTCTAGCAAATTCGGTCAGCTCTGCTATTTGAGCTTCTATAGATAAAATCTGTCTATCTTTTTCATCCGTTGATTTCCTGCAATATCCTATATATTTCATGGCAGTTTATTTCTTATTAATTTTTGCGTTTTTTTCTTCTCTTTTAACCGGCAACTTTTCCCATCCTACAATTTGGGCTTTGCAGACCTCCAAACGCAATCTCTCGTCCAAAGTCCCCAAACGCAGGCTTTTGAAAAGTCCCAATGTGAGCTCCTTTACGAAAAAGTTCGGACTTCTTTCATGTTATCATTGTAGTCGGTCGCTTCCGCTCCCTCCTACTATTTTATATTGCTCGGCCTTCCAACTCGCTCCAAAAACTGTCAGCTCAGAAAAAACGCAAAAATTTTTCCAAATTCAAATGGCCGCTCTGGCATGATCAAGCCCTCTCGGATCTGTCCAAAACGACCATTAAAAAACCGTCTTTCATATTCATTTTTAATTTTTTTATCCCTAACGGAGAATAAAGGAAGTTTCAGTAAATTAGAGATATCTGTCGTTAGTGTCTTATTCATTTAATATATGCTTATCCTAAATAAGTAATTTTATTATTTTCCTTGTTTTTTTCTAGAGAAATTCCTTCAAAATCTAACGTCAATTCCTCAATTAAATTATCAACTTTTGCTTTGCCGTCTAGAATTTTGAGTAATTGTTTTGATTCTGGTTTTTTAATCTGTTCCAATTGCCAAATCCATTTTTTTGGCGACTTAGGCCAAACTCCATATTTACTAAAAACAGCCATTATTAGAAATGGCATTAACTGTCCAACAAAAAAATGCTCATTCTTTTCATTAACTGATGAATAATATTTTGATGCTAACACTTTGATGCGATATTGTAATAGCCTTTTTCGTTCATTGGGAAGTTTATATTTTGCCCCAATAAGTTTTAAAGCTTTACGATGGTAGTAAACGTTGCTCAAGCGAGCTAATGGATCCATTTTTGAAATAAAACCAACTGCAATCTCATCAAAGTTTTTTATCTTACTAGCCATGTCATCCCACGTATCAATAAAAACTTCAATCCAACAATTATTCTTTTTATAAATATGAATTTGGGATTTTAATCCATTTTTAATAACACAATATATATCGATATCGGAACTTTTATCTGCACCTTGGGCCGTAACAAACAATATGCTCCCTCGCTCTACAAATTTCTCCAATTCTTTTTCAATCCAATTTGTTTTCATAAAAATTTAAACAAGGCATCTATTTCCTTTTCTGCTGCAAGTACAGACATTTTTGGTACAGGATTCTTCAATAAATTTTCAAAATATGTATTGTTAATCGAATAAAATTCGCATGAAACTTTATCGGAAAATAATGCCGGATAAGAAATATCAATTACACATTTCGTCTTTTCCAAACGCAACGATGAAAATAATCCGCCACAATTATGAGCCGCGGAGAAAATAAAGTCAGCACTACGTAATTTTTCCTCTACGTTTTCAAAATTGTAGAACTCAAAAAAATCTTTTAAAATATTATTCTGGTCATTGACAATTTTTTTTACCTTATCAAGACTTCTATTAATCCATATAATTTTTTTAATTTTAGACATATTTACTTTTTTGAAAAAAATTTCCGCCATATATCCTCCCCCAATAATTGCTATAACTGCCGGGCTTTTAATTTTTCTATTAAGTAGATCTGCGCCTATTGTTGAATAATTTTCCAGCTGAGTAAGGCTATGCTTATTTCTAATTTGCTCTGCTATGTCAAACAGTGAGTTAATTTTCCAGAAACATTCTTTTGATAACGATCTATTTTGCACGGCATTATAAACAGCTTTTCGTGCCTGCAGAAAGATTTCCCTTTCTCCGATTATTTCAGATTGAAGTCCACATAAAAGGGATATAAATCTTCTTAGACATAAAGAACCAGATGTATATGCAAATTTTTCCTTATCTTTAAAATTAAACCTATCTCCGAAAAAATTATAAACCTCATATCGTAAACATGTATTTAGAACAAGGGTATTTTTTCTAATTTCGTTTTCTAGCTTAATTAAGCTTGGAAGTCTATTAATATAAGATTTTGAGACAAGCCTGTGATCAAGATAATAACATTCTGCTTTTGTTAAGGATTTTAAAATATTATTGGTGGAAGTATTCATTCTTGCTGTGGAGCTATAATGCAAGTCTTTTTTTACATTCCTGTTCTCCTAAAGCCTGCATTGTTTGATAAAGATCTGGACTTTTAGTGAGTCCAGTTATTGAAAATCTTATTACTTGCGCTATCTCTCCAATATGACCTCTATATTTATTTCTATTTTCTTTAAATGTTTTCGTATTTGGAGCAAATCCAAAGTTTGCTGCTATTTGTCTAATTTTTTCCATCCATTCTTCTGGAGAATCAACAGAAGAAATAATTTCACTACATTGACTAATAATATCTTTTATTTCACTCGAACTAAGTACGCTGGTAAAATTAGACCAATCTGGCTTGGTAAATTGCTCTTTATTAAAAAAAGAAGAAACTTCTTTTACTTCACTCCACATAGAAATATCTTTTCTTGGTTTATTCCCACCCCGTTCAATTGAAAAGACACGAAGCCAATATTCTGGATCACTGCTAATAATTTTTCCAAATTCCGAGTCGTGCTTTAATGCCCAGCTTAACACGCTTTGATAGAGTTCTTCTGATTTCATTTTTCCAATTACTTCTTTTGCAATATTCTGCAATTTAATTTTGTCAAAAATTGGCCCAGCCCCAGTAGATAATTTATTAAAAAATAATTTAAATCCAAGAGGCGATTTGTCTGGATTATTTTTTCTCCAAGCTTCAAAATCTGGATTTGCAATATTCAAAAGATATTCCGTAACGGCAATCTCCGGATATCCATGTTCTTCATAAAAAACAACATTCGCTTCGGGATCTTTTCTTTTAGATAATTTTCTTTTCCCTCCAGATTCATCAATTTTATTAATTGGGGCAATGTGAGCATACTCAGGATGTTTGAAATTAAGGGCTTGAAATAGTTCATAATGCAATGGAATAGACGATAACCATTCATCGCCACGAAGAACGTGAGTGGTGCCCATAAGATGATCGTCAACTGCATGAGCAAGATGATATGTTGGTAGTTCATCCGATTTCATGATAACCGCATCAAGATCATTCTCTGGTAATTCAACTGAACCTTTAATGAGATCGTTATGAATAAACGTATTGGCATTATTACCTGTTGATCTGAGCCTAATAACGAAAGGTTTATTCTGTTCTAGCATTTCTCCAGCGAAATTTTTGTCAATGTCTCTACATTTAGCCCAAGTACCATAATATCCCGGTCTTACTTTAAGTTCTTCCTGCATTTTGTGCGTCTTTTCAAGTTCCTCTTCGCTACAAAAACAAGGATATGCTCTATCTATTTCTACGAGATATTTTATGAATGATTTGTATATATCTTTTCTTTCTGACTGCCTGTACGGACCATACTTGCCCCTTTCAATACCATCGGTACCTTCTCCTTCTTCTGGATCTAAGCCAAACCTATGTAGTGACTCAACGATAACTTTACGAGCCCCCTCGACCTCTCTTTTTTTATCTGTATCCTCAATGCGTAGATAATAAACTCCTTTAGTTTGATCTGCAAAGTGTTTAGATATAAGAGCCATATATATGCCGCCAATGTGCATAAATCCCGTAGGGCTTGGGGCTATTCTGGTAACCATGGCATCTTCTGGCAATTCTCTTTTTGGATATTTTTCAAACAAAGATTGTATGCTCGGTAATTCACCCGGAAACAATTTTTCTGCTAATTTCTTATTCCTTTTTTGTTCAGTAGATAAATTCATTGCTTCTTCGGGATTATCTTTAGGCAAATTGCTATATTTTTCCATAGTCAGCTTTCAAACCAAGTTTTATTGTTTTAGTAAGCGCCACCGAGTTTTCTGTAATCTTTTTTATCTTGTAAAAACGGCGACGAGAACATAATCCTTATTGGAACAATTATACCATAATACATCAGGAACAATAAAGCTCAAGGCATTTTTACTAAATGAACACTACGCACATGCATATTTTTGACAAAGCTACAAGCTATGCAGACTATGCGATTACTTCTTATGTCTTGGATGCGGGACCAGGAAATGAACCTAGATTTGAGAATCCAAAGTTCTCCGTCCTACTATTAGACCATCCCGCAAAGATATTTTTATTATAACAATTTAGATTTAAGTATTCAATCAATTGTAGAACTGCAAGACATGGGTTACACTCTAATTCTCTACTTTTTCCCTAAATCTTTCATATTTGTAGTGCTGTAATCATACACTTTGCGCGAACTTTTTTCGAGCGGAAGCTGAACGAATGAACCCAAGCCCCACGCACTGGCGAGTACGCCAGCAACCCCGAAAGAAAAACACTTCTTGCATTTTTGATTTGCGCGCGCCGGATTAATTTTCTCAAAGGAAAGGGTGTTGTCTTTCGTGGTAATAAGTGTTATAGTGGGAATTGACAAAAATCGTCCATCGTTAAGGGAGTGGAAGGTCCTGTTATAGAAAATATGGAATCACTCAAGCTAAACAATAACTACGAAAATAATCTATACAAACATTTTCAAGGTGGACCGCATGCTCCAGAAGGGTCTCGGGGTATGTTGGAATACACATCTCTTGTTTCCAATAAAGAAGCTTTAACAAATGAGAAAATCGATCCCGCAATAGAGAAAATGGTTAATTCAGTGATTGAAAGTTGGTTGAGCTCACCAAATAGCGTAGAGCCATTTATGGCAATGAGAGACATACTTGAGGAAGTGCGCCAACTACCTCCTGATAATGAAAGAATTAGGAAAATGAACTCCATCGTACGAACTCTTGGTCAACCCGATAAAATTGCTGCTTATTTGGATATGTTACGCGATTCGGCAACTCGTTATGGCACCGCTGAACAAAAAATCGTGTCAGAGAAGTTGCAAGCGGTAAAAATGCACTCGATATACGGATGGTGTGGAAATACATTATTAGTTGAATCTTTAGATTCACCGACCAAAGGGACTTATAGATCAAATCCCGAACTTGGAAGAAAACTAGGCAACGCCCCTGCGGCGTGGAATTTAACGCTGCATATATGGCAACCCAATTTGACCGCGAAAGGTTTCCCCATAGACAGTCCTTTATTGGATACAAATTCCATTCTTGAGCCACCCCATTCACATCCCTTCAATTTCGTTTCCAAGATCGTCAAAGGTGCTATGCACCAGAGTATTTATAAGCAGAGAGATGCAAGAATACCAAGAACCGCCGTAGATGCAAATAATAAAATCGCGGGCTATTACGATCAAAGCGGTCTGATACATGTCGATGGCTTATGGCCTCCTCATGATTTCCATGAAACTCGTGGTCTACAAACATTGGAGAATAGAGTTCTACTGAAAGAGGGCGATAGCTATTACATGCCGTGTGATTGGATACACGATGTGGAGTTTGATGCTAATACGGCCGCATCTAAGCCAAGCATTTCTCTCTTCTTCTCATCCGAATATGTAGTTATGCCCCACGTATACATGACTCAAGCAATGGCTGACTTTCATAGTCAAAATCCAGACATTAAGCGCAATGGCGCGCCCATTTCTGAAGATGCTTGGCATAAAAAACTTAAAGCAATTTCTGCTTACTTACGAGGGGAATCGGAAACTTTAGATTTAAATAAGATCGTAAACTGGAGACGAGAATATGCATTTTTCAATGTTAAGAGACGATAACACTCCGGGTTTGCGAAATTATGCGAAAATTAAAACCAAATCCTTAGAGTTGGTTGAATTAGTAAAGAATATTTCTTGTAATTTTATCGACGCCCGTGCAACTACAAAAGATTATCTGGCAAAGGTGGTTAGGGATAATGGTTTGGATAAAAAGATCGCATTGCCAGGTCAATTTATAGTTTCCACATGTCTAAGGTACGAAGTCTATAATTTCAAAGAGTAAAAACACGAAGAACCTTTTCTGTATACAAAAGGAATCACTTGTATACGGAGATTGTTTTCCATACTGACTGGCTTGCACTCTGAAATAGCGGGTGAAAGAGAGATATTAATGCAAGTAACAAAATCTATAAGAGATTCATACAAAACGGGGTGTTTGACCGACGCTACATTTGAAAGTTTGAAAAAATTAATTTCCATCAGTGAGTAAATTCGCCAAAATTGTAACTTAAACAACAATGAAAATTATTCGACTATCGCGGCGGATATGCTTGTTGAACATTTACCCAATTGCAATAATCAAATTATTGCTATAATAGGTGGCGGATACATGGCTGAAAAATTTTCCACGTAGTCTTCTTTAGCGCCTGACCTACTGGATATCTGAGTATTAACCGTATGAGAATCTAAATCTAGATATTTTAAGATAGATACTTTATCAATAATTTTTTTATAGATATCCATTCCAACAAGAATTCATATGTGTTTATCTCTAAGCTCATTATGCAAGTCTTTAAATCCGGAAAAATAAAAATAACCAACTAAAGCATCGATCCTGTCGCATTTTGGTAAAATTATTTTTAGACTAGATGAAAGAGTGTTAGTACCCGTGTTCTTTATCGCCATAAATACAAAATATAAGTTTAGATCAATTCTAACAAAAAACTGGGGAGTTGGATAGCAGGGTTAAAGTTTTTTTGTCAAAACTTTTTGAAGTCCGCCTTTGCCATATTTAATTACTTGGCCAATTTTTGAAACAGTGGACGTGGAAGTTTTAACTTTCTCCGCAATCTCGTCATAAGTTTTTCCATCAAGAATAAGTTTTGCAATTTTAATTCTTTGGGCTAAATCCAAAATTTCTTCTTCTGTTAATAAATCGTCAACAAAGTCAGATAAATCTTTTGAGGATTTTAATTTTCGAAGAGTATTAACTAATAACTTCTTATCTTTTTCCAAGTCTGATTTGGTGGCGGTCCGCCGACCCCGCCCCCATCATGGAGTCTTTGCTAAAAGGAGGGCTACCCTCAGAAAAACTTTAACCTAAGATATGTTATGGATAGGTAGCCCGACAATGCGAGAGCAGAGAGAATTTATCTTCTAGTTTTAAAAAAACTCGGCTCGAGCCAACCGAGCTACCACAAGTCCCGATCGAATCGGGACGAAGTTTCATGAACAGGAAGGGGTAAAATAAGAAAGGCGGGGGCGAACAGCGGATCCACCCCGCCGACGGAGCAACGATTATAAGTCAATTCGGAGTTGGGAAGATACTGTAGCGGATTTTAGAAAAATGAAAAACATTGGCAAGTCCCGCCCAAGCGGGACCTAGCGCCCAAAGGCGGGGTCGCCGCCACCTTTAAGCGGGTGGGTGGGTTGATACGGAATTAAAAAAGCTTTATAATACATCTGGAGTTTATTTTACGGAATTCGGGTCTTTAAAAATCGCGCGGAACGTCCAACGTTCCATCGCAAAAAATACAAAAGAGCGAGGCCGAAAGGCCGAGCAATATAAAATAGTAGGAGGGAGCGGAAGCGACCGACTACAATGATAGCATGAAAGAAGTCCGAACTTTTTCGTAAAGGAGCTCACTTTGGGACTTTCCTGAAGCCTCAGTTTTAGAACTCGGGAGTAAAGACCTAGAATGGAGTTCTGCAAAGCCCTGATTATACTGTGAGACAAGCCGCCGGTTTAAAAAACAAAAAACGAGAGACGCAAAAATTTTAAAGAACTTTTCTGTAAAACTCAATAATCAACAATATAACTTGGATAAAGCTTAAGACAAATGCTGCAATAGTGAAATACAGAAGGATTTTATTGAGTCTTTTGGTTGAACGATCTTGCTCAATAATTGCATTTTTTAATCTTCCCATCATTTCCACCACAGCACCTTGACCCCGTAAACCTGTCTGCGCTTCTTCAACTAAATCATTATCGTTTGCATTCTTAAAGTTCATTCTTATTTCCTTTTTCTGTGCTTTTGCGATAAAGCACTCCCAGAAACAGATTTTACATTTACACTTCTACTTCTTCGGAGTAATCTTGACGCTTTTCTTGCTACTCTACTGCTTGTTGTTTTTGGATGAGCCATCTTTTACCACCTCCCTCAAAACTTGACAACCTGTCAAAGTTTATACTAAAATAGTGTTGTATTATTATTACAACACCTATGAATAAAAGTCAAGACGCTTCTAATCAAAATTTCGGTGATTTCTTCAGATTAAAGAGAGTGGGGCTCGGATTTTCCCTCCGTGCTTTCTGTGAAAGGTACGGATATGATCCAGGGAATATAAGCAGGCTTGAAAGAAATATCTTACCTCCTACCCTAGATGATGAAAAATTAGCAGGATACGCAGCCGCTCTAAAAATAAAACGCGACACAGAAGATTGGATTAAGTTTCATGATTTAGCACATACTGCCAAAGGACAAATTCCTACTGATATAAAAAATCAAGAAAATATAAATGATCTGCTGCCAGCATTTTTCAGAACTATGAGAAATAAAAAGCTTGATAGAAAAAAACTGGAGCAGTTAATAAAACTCCTCGAAAAATGAATGAAAACTCCCAACGATATAACTTTACAGGATGTTAAAAACAAAGCGAATCTATTTTTAGAAAGTTATCATTCTTCCTTAACTCTCCCAGTACCAATTGAGGATATCGCAGAATTAAAATTGGGACTTAAGGTTATCCTAATCAGTGGTTTAATCAAAAATTTTGGAGTGAATGCTTTTATCAATCAGAATTTTGATTCTATTGTAATAGACGAAGGGATGTATACAAAACAGCCTGAAAGAATAAGGTTTACTATTGCTGAAGAAATCGGCCACTTATTTCTACATAAAGATTGGTACAGTAAAGATGGCCCAAAAGGTTTAGAGGAATATATTACATGGCAAGAAAAACTGGATAATAAATTATTTGATTATATTGAAAGACAGGCAAGAACTTTTGCAAGTATGGTGTTAATGCCGGAAAAAGTCTTAAAGGAAAGTTGGGATAAATTTGTTATCCAAAATCGAATTCCCGCCCCCTGTTCTGTTTTTGATCTTCCCGATACTTTTCCTGAGTTAGCCCAAGAATTCGCTGTTACGGCTGACAGTCTTTTGGTAAGATTAAGTTTCTTAAAATTGGTGACTGTCCCAGATGGGTTTTGGAAAAGGGTTAGAAAAAGATAAAACCTTAAATTACTTAACTTAATATAAAAAATGAATAAACAACCATTATTAGTCACACACCCAGTTCTTATAAATGAGTGGTTTCAAGAAATGAATGGAAGTATTACTCCTGATAAATTTACACTTGGTAGTGGTAAAAAGGTTTGGTGGAAATGTAATAAAGGTAAGGATCATATTTGGAAGGCTGTCATAGCAAGCAGAACTTCTGGTGTTGGGTGTCCCTTTTGTTCAAATAAAAGAATTTCTACTACTAACTCGCTAGATAAACAATCCCCATTATTAGTGGTTGAGTGGCACCAAACTAAGAATGGGGCTGTGAAGCCTTCGGACGTTGTGGCAGGAACACATAGAAAAGTTTGGTGGAAATGTAATAAAGGCATTGACCATGTATGGGAAGCAAATATAAATAATCGCTCCAGAGGGATTGGATGTCCTATTTGTCGAGGTTTAAAGGTTGTAAAATCTAATTGCTTAGCCACAACGCATCCAGCTATTGCTCGTCAGTGGCATATTACCAAAAACTTACCGCTTACTCCTTATCAAGTGACTCGAGGCAGTCATAAAAGGGTGTGGTGGCAATGTCCTATTCACTCTGAACATGTATGGCAGACTTCAGTAAGCCATAGGGTTAATGGCACAAGATGTCCATATTGTGCAAATCAAAAAGTCAGTATTACAAACTCTTTAGCAACAATTAGACCAGACCTGATTAAAGAATGGAACCCTACGAAAAACGGTACTATTCTACCCAAAGATGTTACATTTGGTAGCAATAAACGTTATTGGTGGAAATGTTTGAAAGCTAATCACGAATGGCAAACATCAATACAGAATAGAACCACAAGAAAATTGAACTGTCCCTTATGTTCTAATCAAAGAACCAGTGAGACTAATAATGTACTGGTAATGCGGCCTGATTTAGCTAAACAATGGCATCCTACAAAAAATGGAAAACTACTACCTAAAGATGTAGTTTATGGAAGTAACTGGCATATTTGGTGGCAATGTTCCAAAGCAGACGATCACGTATGGGAAGCAACTGTTGCCGAAAGAAAAAGTGGAAATAACTGTCCATTTTGCTCTAATCAGAGACTATCTGCTTCTAATAGTCTTTTTACACTTTATCCTAATTTAGCAAGCGAGTGGCATCCCAGCAAAAATGGTAATTTGAAACCAGAAAAGATTGTGGCTGGTGGTAATAAAAAACACTGGTGGTTTTGTTCAAAAGGAACTGATCACGAATGGGAAAGCTCAGTATATAATCGAATAATCGGCAAGGGTTGTCCGGTATGCCAAGGTTTAAAAGTTGTTTTGTCCAATGGTTTATTCACTACCCATCCTAAAATTGCAAGGGAATGGCACATCACAAAAAATGAAAGTCTTTCTCCTAAAGATGTTGTTGCTGCAAGCATGAAGAAGGTTTGGTGGCAGTGTCCGGCAGTAAAAGAGCATGAATGGAAAGCAATCATAGACAATAGAACAAGAAAAGGCTACGGTTGCCCAGAATGTGGAGTAAAACTGCATATTTCAGAAGTGAAACTTTTTGAAATAGTGAAAAAAATATTCATTGATAAAGAGGTTGTCTACAGGTATAGATCTAAGTGGTTAAAAAGAATGGAATTGGATATTTTTGTACCTACGCATAACTTAGCTTTTGAATATCAAGGATTGCAGCACTCGAAACCTACCCCTTTTTTTGGTGGTGAAAAAGCCTATGAAGTTTATGTGGCACAAGTAGAAAGAGACAAATTAAAAAGTAAGCTGTGTAAGCAGAATGACATAACTCTTATATATGTGTATTACACAGATAAATTAGATGAAGCCTTTATTAGAAATAAAATTGTTAAGACAGGTTTGTACTTCAGTCCAATTCTGCTAAAATATGAGAGTAATTAGTTTTCGCGCATGGGTGGGACAAGAAAACTTTTGTGTTTTGTCTTGTCCCGCTGTTGCGGGACTATAATAAAAAAATTGCGCGCATTTCTGTCTTTGCAAAAAATACATAGAGCGAGGCCGAAGGCTGAGCGGATAAAAGCGGCGCGAAAGTTGGCGCGCCGCTACCTTTGCGATCGGAATTTAGTCCGAACTTTTTCGTAAAGGAGCTCCATAGGATTTTAATCGAACTAACAATTTTTAGCTTCAAAGAGTTTCTAAAATTTGTCAAAATTTAACCCCATAGCATTATCCCTAACGGGAATCGAACCATTGATTATTATGAGAGCTAGATATCAAACACTTGAACCAATTTGAAACTTGTGCTTTACTAAAAGTATGGGTAAACTGCTCAAGCCCAATTTAGATAAAATAGGTATTACAATTTTTTTGTTTCTTCTGACCTTTTTCTTCTTTGTGCTTTTCACTCATCCTGAAACTGTCCGTTACACATGGCTTTTAATACTCATCCCCTCATATTTTATCTCTGCTTTGCTTTACCAACCCCTCTCCAAACATCGGACACTTCTGCTTATTGTAAATTTGGTAATTTTTGCTCCACTTATTCTTCTTGTGACATTTTCTTTAATCAGTCAATTTACTCCTGATAAACCTCCCAAAGATTTTTTGATTACCAAAAATTTTATTGATCTTAACCAAGTTCATCGTTTGACTAAATATCGAAGCTGTAGCGGGCATCAAACTGTGGACCAATATTCTGATGAGCCCGTTAGCAATATGCAGCATTATGTTGTTACTGAGCCGAGAATATCCACTGATCAGGTAAAAATTTTTGCTCCTTTTGACGGTTATGTTTTAGGCAGCTCACCTTTTACTATGGCTGATGGACTTACTATGATTCCTAAATCTGGAATTCCCTGGTGGCCATTTAACCAGTGGCGCTTTTCAATGTCTGATGGATCACATCCTTTACCCCAGTTTCAGTCTCCACCAATTCACGAGGTGAATGCCGGGGATCTTATTGGTTATCTGGATCCTTTTGATCGTGGTGGCAAAAAAAGAAGTACTGGTACTCATTTGAGAGTTGGTGTTACTGCCATCCCTCCGATGTTTAAAAATGGCAATGGCGAGCCATATAAAAAACTGGATTCAGTATTCAATTATATGTCAGATGAAGTTTTTGCCCAATATCAAGCTGTTATACCGGGTCTTCAGCGTCGTGAGGATTTTATTATCTCAAAGGTTTGGAGACAAGCTCATCCCTGCGAATTCCGGGGCAATGGTCCTAATTTTGTCATCAAACGTGTTGAAGATTTACCATTTGAAGAACAAGATGTTTATATAGGTGTTGGGATAAACGATATAGAGAGGATGCAAAAGGCCAGAATGTGCGATGATCCAGAAGATTTTGCCAATAATGCTGAATGCTCAAACTAAAAACTACTCAAGTTATCACTGTACGCTTTAAATATGAAAAGGGGCTTCGAAAATAAGTTTTAGAGCTGATTGTATGATATACTTTGTTTCCCGAATGATCCCGGTGGTGAAAGTACCTTACGTTTTTCGTCAGAAAAAGGAAAGCTCTGCTTACTGTTAGGGAGCGAATGTCGGCACTATAAAAGGTGATCCGTCTTGGCCATAAGGATCGATTTTCTAATATGCATACTTATACATTTTTTAGACCTAAAACATAAACTAAATCCGGTAATAGACCGTCAGATAGGAATAATCTGATAAATTCTGGCAGTCTGGCTAAGATCACGTCAGGAGCTCAAAATGAAAATTTATGCTCGCTTTATCTGTTTCTCCTTAATACCTCAAAACCTGGCAATTGCGAACCGCTTAAGAATTCTAACATTGCTCCTCCGCCTGTTGAGACATGATTAAAGTGTGATTGCAGATTACGGTTAAATAGGTATTGCGTTGTATCCCCTCCACCAACAACTGAATATGCTCCACTTTTAATAATAGCGTTAATAATAGAGTCTGTTCCCTGAGTAAATCCCCCTTCAACATAACCAGCGCTACCATTGCAAACAATCATTTTTGCAGTAACAATAATGTTAACGAACTTATCTATTGAGTTTTGATCGATGTCTTTTTCCTCTGTTGTTAAATTGGCTACAACGACATTGTTGCCAAATGATAGTTTTTCTCTTTTAATCTCGATAGGCAAAAGCCCACCAACTAAAATAGTATCAGCAATTTTTGCTAAATTTTGTATTGTAGGCACTTTGTCTTGGATTTTTGCCCCGCCAACAATTGCCACGAATGGATGATCTGGCAGTTGTGTTAATCTTGATAAAGCAAGATATTCTTTTTCCGCCTGTATGCCGCAGGCGGAGGGAAGAAGTTGCGGTAGTAAGCTAATAGAAGTGTCAGTTCTATGAAATGTTCCAAACGCATCGCTTACGCAAACATCTCCTAATCCTGCAAGTGCCTGAGCAAAAGCCTCGTCTTGGTTTCTTTCACCTTTCCAAAAGCGCAAATTCTCAAAAAGTACTAAATCATCTTTTGGCATCTTATCAAAATCTGGGGCAAAAGTTATCTTTCTTTCCAAAACTTGTTGCAGTGAATCAATGAGTAATCGAGTAGATAACTTTGGATCGAATCCCTCTGGTCTTTTCCTGTGTCCAATTATTATTACTTTTCTGGCTTTTTTCTCAAAGACATAGTCTACAGAACTTCTAACGGCTAAAAGCCTTATTCCTGAAATAGCATCAGTATCAACATCAAGGTCTGCACGTAACACAACTGCTTTTTCTTGTATATCTAAATCTGTTAAAACACGAAGATCATGTTTTAGCATTTGGTTCCTCTCAAAATATTCTACCATGTCTAATATAGCATAAAAAGTCCGCCCACAAAGCCTGTTTGGTGCATAACATATAATCCAAAAATAACACTTAAAACCCCTGATCCCGCAACTAAGTATTTGTTGATAAAAGCAATTTTTTGATTTGCTACCTTAATAGATGCTCCTAAAAGAGTTGTGATAATCATCATTCCCATTAGGACTCCGACGTGAAAGATGACTAGATAAAAAGCAGCAAGAATACTATTGTTTATTGTACTTAAAATTAAGATCGCAATCGCAGAGCTTCCTGCTAGACCATGAATCAAGCCAACAAGTATGGGACGGATCACTTGAAATAACTCTAGATGATGGGTCTTATTATTACTTTTGTTTGGAGGATGAATATGCAGATGGTAGTGTTCTTGACCTAAATGTGAATGGCTATGTTTATGGATAATGCTAGCAATTGTTTTTGCAATTTGACTGCGCATGCCATACAAGTTGATAATTCCCAAAACTACAAGCATTATTCCAACGCTAAATTCCAAAGCCATGCCTATTTTTAGCGGAATTTTTAAGGAAAAAAAGATAATTGGAAGGGCTACTAAAGTAACTGTGATTGAATGTCCTATCCCCCAAAGCATTCCAATTCTAGTAGATCCTCTCATATGCTTTTGTTTTGATATTATTGTGCTTATCGCGATCACATGATCAGCATCTATGGCGTGTCTTATACCAAGCAGGAATCCAAGAGTAAAAACAGAAATAGATATCGGCACAATTATATGCTATCATATAATCAAATATGAGAATAACTAGTTCAGCTTTCGAACATAACACAAAAATACCTGCTAAGTATACTTGTGATGGGGATAATATTAATCCCCCACTTGAATTTGTGGATGTTCCAAAAAATGCAAAAAGTTTGGTGCTAATAGTTGACGACCCTGACGCTCCTTCCAAAATTTGGGTTCATTGGGTAGTCTATAATATAAATCCTCAAACATCAGAAGCTAAAGAAAACAGTGTTCCAGAAGGAGGCATTGAAGGAGTGACAGATTTTGGCAAACCAGGCTACGGCGGCCCCTGCCCGCCAAGTGGAACTCACCGTTACTTTTTTAAACTGTATGCACTAGATTCAGTCCTTGACCTCCCTCAAAACGTAACCAAACAGATGGTTGAGGAAAAAATCGAGGGGCACATTGTTGACCAGGCAGAATTGATTGGACTTTACAGTCGAGAGTGATACAACTTGATACAAACTAGGTTTGTCTGCGTATTTCAAACATGGTTTGCACACGAATAAAGCAGAGTTGATAGGGCTTTATAGTAGAGAATGAAATCTCCCTACGCTTAAATTTTTTGACAAAACTTTGATACTTTCTTTGATGGTTTTAAATCCCTACACTATGTAATAAGTATTTCTGTCGTGTTATTTATGCCATGGCTTAATTAAGTCGATAGGGCAGAGTCGAATTTTTTATTCTTGCAATAATGTGCAATAATAAATAATTGTATTCTTGTAATGAAGGTAAAAATAATCGGAAACGGTGCATGGGGTAATGCTTTACATAACCTCCTTAAAGAAAATTGTTCGTCTGTTTCGATATGGAACAAGAGCGATGGAATTGCCGATGTAGACATATTTGTGCTTGCTTTGCCAACTCAAGTAATTCGTTCTGTATTAGCACTAATAGCCCCTCAAAAGAAATATGTAACAATCATAAACGCTTCAAAGGGCATTGAACAGACAACTCATAAGCTTCCTTTTCAAATAGCAACAGAGTTGTTCAAGAGTGGTCTTGACTACTTTTGCCTTACCGGCCCTAGTTTTGCAACTGAGGTTATCAAGAAGATGCCTACAATAGTCAATTTAGGATATATGCAGTCTAAAAACAAAGAGATCGTCAAAAATCTTCTCCAAACTGATTATTTTAGAGTTAGGATCGTAAAAGGAGTAATGATGTTGGAAATGGCAAGTGCGTTTAAAAATGTCTATGCGATAATGTGCGGTCTTGCAGATGGTCTTGGGTTTGGCATAAACACAAGGGTGAAATTAATTATTCTTGCGATGGAAGAATTTTACAGATTATATAGGAAACTGCATTTAGGAATAGATATCGCGGTTATACCGGGAACAGTTGGCGATCTTATACTAACTTGCAATAGCACAGAAAGTAGAAATTTTCGATTTGGAAAGATGTTGGCAAAAAATCCAGCAAAAGAATCTCTTCGGAAAATTGGGAGCACTGTTGAGGGCTATTATACAGTATTTTCTATTCCCTACTTTGTAAATAAATATAAAGTAGAACTACCGCTGGCATTATTAGCCAGAGAGATTATAATGGATGAAGCCCATAGCAAAACCAGAAAAAAATTTATAGATTTTATAAAGCGGGTCTGAATCAATTGCTCGATTACACCTGGGGCTGTGAAGCGAGTTTGTAGTAGGAGGTTTTGGTTTTGCCGAATTTCTCAAGTAGTCCCTTTTTGACTAATGAATGCAAAAGTGCGTGAGCTTGCTGGCGAGTAACAGACAAAGCGTTTTGAATATCGGAAGTCTTTATTGCTTTTTTGTCTAAAACAATTTGCAGAACTTCTTCTTCTCGAGAAGAGACTATTACTCTTTTTTCTCCTTTTATTTCCTCAAGGCTGGTTTGTTTTAAGTCATTTATACGAGCCAGTGCTCCCTGAAGAGAAACCGCAATGCCCTCTAGGAAATACTCAAGCCATTGAGTGTTGTCGCCCTTGTCGGCAGAATGTAGAGTATCAGAATACAATTGCCTGTCTATATCGTAGAAATCATCCAGTATAAAAAATTTGGAAACTTCGTAGTTGTTTAATAGTAAGTAGTAAGTTGTAAGTACTCTAGCAAGGCGTCCGTTCCCATCAAAAAAAGGATGGATAAATGCAAATTCATGGTGGAAGATACCAGCTTTAATTAGTGGGTGAAGCTCGTCTTTTTTTGTTAACCACCCGCATACATCTTTTAAGGCATTTTCTATTTTATTTGCGCTGTGGAAAGGCGGGTTATGCTTAACCACAACTTCTACTTTGGTTTTATGTCCAACAAAAACTGGTCCATCGCGGAATTTGCCTAATGCATCTTTATCAAGTCCAATCATAAGATCGCGGTGGAGCTTTTGAGTTAAATTAGTTGTAATCGGTTCACGTTCTTTTGCAAGTACAGCGATTCTGTTGATAACCATAAAGTAATTCTTAACTTCTTTTTCGGATTTGGTAACTGGAATTTGATCCCCAAGCACAATATTGGTTACATCCTGTGGGCTTAGAGGGTTGCCCTCGATACTTGTTGAGTGATGGGTAGCAAGGACTAGATTTTCTTGGGAAAGCTTTAGCGTAAGAGAAGGAATTAGTTTTTCACCTAGAAGTTGACCGTAAAATCTTTCTATGGTGGCTAGCTCATTGACAATCTTTGGCGTAAAGCTAAACTTGGGTTCAAACATGTTGCTAGTATACTATACCACAAATTATTTGTCAATATATATGTAAATATATTTGTAAAGCTTACCCTAAATTTTGCCTCCCAGTAGGCAGGTTGTCGAAAGATCAGGTTAATTGTAAAGGATTAAGGATTGTTTAGTTATTATACATAAGGAGACTCCTTATTTAGAATTTTCTGCTCAGTTTTATTTTGTATAAATTCTCTATAAAATCAGTTCCCGCGTACCCAGCCAGAAATGATATTTGCCATTCGGTATCTGCCAATAATCCTGCTGCTGCACCAACAATTCCAGAGATCAAAATCGTGGTCAAGAAATATGAAGATTTAAAGTGATTTACCTTTTCTAGGGTTTTATTTTTAACAAAACCAACTAATCCCCTAATTATTCCACCACAAAATCCAGCGATAAGATAAATTACAAATTGCTCCATAATCTGATTTTAATTATACAGCTTTTTATTAATTTTGTATACCTCCAAACGAACCAACTAGTTGATTCTGCTTAATGGCTATAGCCATGAGTCCTTCGATTGCACTCAGGACTTGGCTGAAAGCCATGAGCGAGCGTAGCGAGTCGAAATGGCTGACCGTTTACAAAAAATGTCGAACTTCAATGTGTTAGTTAGCCGCTTCGCGGCTCGCTTGCTCCGGTGCGGCGCCTTTACACTGAGCTTGTCGAATGTGCCCACCCGCCGCACCTCCGCTATTTTTTGCGTGCGCGATTTTCTCGCCCTTCGGGCGAGTAAGGAAAGAAATTATAGTTTTCCTTGCCCCTCCCGCCCATGCGCGGACAAGAACTCCTTTTACTTCAAATCTTTAATAGTGAATTCAAAGTCTTTATCTGTATGACTTATGAATACATCGTAATTTAAATTTCCTGTCCATTGGTATTCTCTCCACATCTTAATTTTGTTATTTCTAATCTCAACAACCGTCACACCGTGATTTTTGTCATTCATTTCAAAAGTATACTCTCCCATTCCTATCTGCTTGTGCTCGTCAAATAAAAGGTTGTGCCAACTCATTTTCATTTGCTTTTTTCTTCCACTATCTCCACCGAAGTATATAAATAACTGGTCCTTACCTTTGAAAAATTGTTTATTTGGCGGTTCGGTATAAATCGCATCGTCAGAGAAACAATCGACAGCTTTTTTAGCGTTTCCCTCATTCCATGCATCCGCGATTGATTGCATTACTTTCTTAAACTGTTTTGTAGTCATAGTTTCTTATTGCTTTTTCCTAGGTTGCAATCAGAACATAATGTTTGCAAATTTTCTAAATTAGTTTTTCCTCCCTTAGAAAAAGGTGTTATGTGATCAACATGAAGTTTTGTTCCAAGATCTGTTGAGGGATTTTTACCACAGTAAACACATCGAAAATTATCTCGTGCCAGTACTTCAAGTCTTATACCTAGAGGAATTGTTCTATTATTTTCAGGCACGTATTTGATCTTTGTTTTTTGTTGGTCTTCAGTTACAAGCCATGCAGCATTGTCATCCTCTATTTTTTCTCCTATTATATACTCGATAAATCTTAAGCAGGCGTTTGTCCACCCGTCGAAATGTCGTCTGACCGTGTTGTAATTTATTTTTGGTTCAGCTTGCTCCCATTCTATTTTTGACGGCCGGTGTCCTATTTTTATCCATATTCTTTGCATCTCGTCAAAAAGCTGTTTTTGAGTATAGGCATCTTTCCTTTTGGGTTTTGTTCTTGGTTTCAGAATAATCTTTCTTTCCTCAAGATATTTAGTTAAAACACCCATTGCTTTATCCCATGTTCCAAACTCTCGAAATACTACTTGATGCCCAATGGAAGCATTTTTAAGAAAATCTTTAGAAGTGTAACGAGTGTATTCGAACTTTTCTGCGACCCTTACGAGCTCTTCAATAATTTTTTCTCTTGGGATTTTATCTATTCTGGTTCTTTCAAATTTGAAATCCATAAATTTAAGGGTTATTGTTATTCAGAAATTTTCTCATAGCTTCTAGTTTTCTTTTACAAAACTGTGAGAGTGATTCTTCTTCAATTCTAAAATTTCTTATAAATACTTCTTCAAAGGGTGCGGATCGAAAACCTACAGAGCCAGAATTACGGAATAGTATCGGCACGAATGGACGCGATTCCGATCCATCTCCGTAAGGGTAATTTGTATCGTGATGAACATTTGAATGAGTTGGCAACATAAAACTAAATTTTGCACTTTTTATTTCGATGGTTAATGTATTTTCAATCATTACAAGTGTGATAGAAATCCATTTATTGAGATCGCTTTTATCTATTTTGGGTTTCCATATAGGACCGTTGTTTTCCCAATATAAATTTCTAACATGGGGAAGGCATCCATTTTCGTCTATTTTAATCATGTAATACTCTCCTAACTGTTTAGCTCGGTATATGATTCCAAAACCGCGACGCAACTGTTTATTTCCCTCTGTATCTTGTGGTGACAAGAGAGGTGGATCTGGAATTTTAAATTCAAACGTCAATGTAAAATTTTTCCAATTTCGGTTGCGAACAATACATCCCAATTCAGATTGAACTATATGAATGGTTTTCTCCTCTTGGTCAACAATAATATTTCCCTGAAAATCCCAGTCTGAAAGCCCTTTATTAAGATTCCATTTATATCCATTTCGTAGAAATGGGAAATTATGTTTGCTTTTCCAAATAAGATATAAAAGCAGGTAAGCAAAATAGATGTAAAGTAAAACAAGGACAATGCTTATATTTTTTGCAATTTCTACTGGTATAATTCCAGTTTCTAATAGAAGATTAAAAGGAGTTAGTAAATATAATTCATGGCGAGTAAATAATATTGCTAATGCAACATAAAGAATCACACCAAAAATGATGTATGAGACTTTTATCAAGGTCCCTTCTTCATTGTCCCCTTTTAAAATTTCCATAATGGATTTGATCTCGCCGAAAGATGGTATGCTCATATTTTAATTATTTCTTTTCTTCTGCTGGTAAATATTTGGCTATTGCCTGTCTAATAACTTCTGCAAGACTTTGACCGTGTTCTTCTGCTATTGCTTTAAGAACGGCTACATGTTTTCCATACAATTGTATATTTATCCTTTCTATATTCTCCATTGCGTCGTCAATGAAGCGACGGGCTTCCTCCTCTGAACTGAAAAGAATATCTCTTTTCCATGTCACGGTGCGGTCGATTGTTCTATTGCCTTCATGGATATAAATGTGAACTTTGGGAACCCATTTTATGCTTCCTTCAATCTCAACTTTGTATGGTTTTGGTGAAACTGTATATCTGCTCATGGTAACATCATTATATCATGGTGTATAATGTTTTAAAATAGAACCTTAAAATTTTTGCGTTTTTTCTTTTAATCCCGATTTTATCGGGATTGTTCGAGCCGACAGTTTCGGAGGCGCGGCGGGTGGGCACATTCGACAAGCTCAGTGTAAAGGCGCCGCACCGGAGCAAGCGAGCCGCGAAGCGGCTAACTAACACATTGAAGTTCGACATTTTTTGTAAACGGTCAGCCAGTAAGAATTGGAAAGAGGTTGGGAGGTAGCGCTTGCCGCGCCCGCCTCCGCGGCAAGCGCGTCAAATCCGTCTTTTTTGAAATTTGCGGACAGCCGCCGGAAAAAGAAGGAAGAAAAAACGCAAAAATTGGGATTTCTTTAGAAGAAATCCCTGATCACTTACGTTCGCTTAAAGAAGATGATGTAGAATACGGTTATCTGAAAAAAATGAAAACTTTTAATCATGAGAGAATTCTTCAGTATATTGTAATATTCCTCGTTGTGTTAAATTTTTTTGTGGGAGTTGGATATCCATCTATTTCTTCTTTGTTTGCCAAATCATTTCCTGCAGAGATAGTAACTATTAATCTAGATGGTAGCACTAAATTAAAACAAACAATAGTTCCATCAATCCCGATATCCTTAGTGCTCCCAGAATTAATAGCTCGTTTCATGTTCCTTCTTCCTCCCACACTACTTGGCATATTTCTCATTCCAGACTTTTTGTTCGTATTTTCCAAAGCAGAAGCGGCATTTTTCACTACCCACTTTTTGCCCCATGCAGTTCTATGGTTTCTTGCCCTCATCTCTATACCATTTATATTTAGATATTCTGAAGGATTATCTATATGGAAAAGGTTGTTTTACACATATCTGATCGCTGGACTAATAGCTGGTATGGGTGCAACAGCATGGTCAACTATATTTACTGGGTAATATGATCAGATTTATAGCGTATTGCAGAAAATCAACCGACGAACCTGACAGACAAATTTTGTCTATTGAAGCACAAGTTGCAGAACTTGAGGAGTTCGCCGCGAAAGAAAATTTAAAAATAGTTTCTTTCATTACTGAGAGTAAAACTGCCAAAGAGCCGGGAAGACAAAAATTTGCGGAAGTTTTGGAAAAGATTGAAAACGGCGGTGCCGCCGGTATCATCTCGTGGCATCCAGACAGACTTGCCAGAAATTCAGTTGATGGCGGAAAGATTATCTACTTATTAGATACAGGAAAATTGCTTGATTTAAAATTTCCCAGTTTTTGGTTTGAAAATACACCGCAAGGCAAGTTTATGTTAGGTATGGCCTTTAATCAATCTAAGTATTATGTTGATAATCTTTCCGAGAATGTAAAGCGGGGTAATCGCCAAAAACTCCGCCGCGGCGAATGGCCAAATCAAGCACCATTTGGCTACCTAAACATCAACAAGAATATACAAGTTGATAAGAAAAGAGCTAAGTATGTGCAAAAAGCTTTTCAGCTTTTTGCCACCGGCGGCTATGGTTACGCTGACATCCGCAAATTTTTCAACCAAAATAAAATTTACAACAAGTCCAGTCATGTACTCCACCTGGATAAAATCAAAAGAATTTTGACCGATCCGTTTTGCTACGGAGTAATGAAGTTTTGCGGCGAACTTTACGAAGGCAAACATCCGCCCCTAATAAGCAAGAAACTTTTTGATAAATGTCAGGAAGTAGTCAAACTTAAAAGTCGCAAGGTTAAAAACAATAAACATCTTTTTGATTTTCTAGGTTTAGTTAAGTGCGGCGAATGCAGCGGCGCAATCACTGCCGAAAAACATACCAAGTATTACAAACGGACAAATAGAAATGTTGAATATGTTTATTACCGCTGCTCGAAAAAGAAAGGTGTTTGCTCGCAAAAATATATTGATAAAGAAGAGATTGAGAAACAATTAAAGGAAATTGTTTTGCGAGCATCTTTGCCGCCGCACGCCGCCAAAAAGTTTCTTGAATGGGCGGATAAAGACGTAAACAATGAAAAGCAAAAATCCTCTGGTATTATTTCAACCTATCAGCTCCAACTCAAAGAAACAGAAGAAAAAGCAGATCGTTTGCTTGAGGGTTATTTGTACAAGATAATTAGTCCAGAAGATTATCAAAAGAAGAAAAATGAATTGGTAGAAACAAAATCGCTTCTCAACTCCAAAATCAAGGAAATCTCCCAAAACGGCGTTGAGTGGCTCGAACCTTTTCAAGAATTCGTGAATAGTGCGCTTTCAGCGCACAAAATCGCGCGCGCAAAAAATAATTGCCATGATTTATCAATCATGGCAAAAACTGTCGGCTCGAACTTCCTTTTATCGGATCGGCGGCTGTCCGCAAGTTTCAAAAAAGGCGGATTTGCCGCGCTTTCCGCTCAGGCGCGAGCGCCAAGCGCTACCTCCCGACCTCTTTCCAATTCTTACTGGCTGCCGAGCAGGGATTCGAACCCCAATAGCGACCTCCAGAGGGTCGTGTCCTACCGTTAGACGACTCGAGGTATCAGAAGAAGAGTTGCAGGATGTGATCAGCGAGATCAATAATCGTCCTAGGAGAATACTTGGTTATCAAACAGCAAACGAGGTTTTTGCTCAATTGTTAAACCAAGAGAAAGGAGAGGTTGCGATTGACTATTGACAACGGGAGACTTCATTAGAAAAGTTAAAGAATACTTTCCATTTGATATACAAGCAGTTAATACTGACAATGGGAGCGAATATCTTCTTGAGTTCCATAAGGAAATTACATCTTGGGGTATTCCACATTTCTTTACAGATCCACATTGCCCTAAGCAAAATGGGAGAGTTGAGAGATTTCATCAAACAGCAGAATATGAGTACTTCAACTACCAATACGACTTACTTGATAATCTTGATATGATTAATGACCATTGTATGAAATTTAATCACAAATACAATTACAAACGTTACCATAGATCTCTTGCTTACAAGACACCATCAGAATATGTTATGATTCATTGTCAAAAGAAAGGAGAGCAACCGTTCTCTATCTAGCCAACCAGGACTCGCGGTTGACTTTTGAACTCATTTCTGGTATAATATAGGATATAAATCGGCAGGTTTAAAGCAATAAATCTGCTTAATTTTGAAAAGTTCTTGTTTGACAAGTTAAAGATAATAAGTATTACAATTTTTAGAAAATCATATCTTTTCCCCTTACTCGAGCTTCAAATTCTTATTTAGGCAGTTTTATTCTTTTAATATATGAATAAATCCAGCACCTTTTCTTTACAAGATGCTTACTCATCAAAGAAGAAGCATAATGACTTTAATCCGCACGGCAAAACGTGGGGCTCTAAAAAGGTGCTGGATAAACGCAGATTTAGTAATCCAGGTGGGCCCAGAAAAAGCTTTGGACGCGGTTTTCAAAGAGGTTATCGAAAATTTCCCCAAAGAGTAATGCCCAATTCAGAGTTAATTGCTGCAATCCAGGCTACCAAAACTATGAATACTATGCAGCAAAACCAACCGGAAGCAGATTATGTTCCGGCTAACAAGTTTGAGGATTTTAAAATATCTCCTCAGGTTTTGGAAAACATAAGAATAAAAGGCTATACAAATCCTACTCCCATTCAGGATCAAGTGATTCATTCCATAATTGAAGGACGAGAT
This sequence comes from Patescibacteria group bacterium, assembly GCA_038062115.1. GTDB lineage: Bacteria > Patescibacteriota > Microgenomatia > Levybacterales > UBA12049 > JBBTXS01. Next base: position 838 of record JBBTXS010000012.1, on the reverse strand, counting down.
GTTATTGGTATTGCCAATACTGGAACAGGTAAAACTGCTGCATTTTTGATTCCTTTGGTTGATAAAGTATTCAGAAATAAATTGGAAAGAGTCTTAATCGTTGCCCCAACTCACGAGCTTGTGCTTCAGATTCATGATGAATTGCGTGGATTTGCAAGAGGTCTTGGAATTTATACTGCTCTTTGTATTGGAGGAGTCAGCATGGGCAAACAGATTTCTCAGTTGAGACAAAAGCCACATTTTGTAATAGGGACTCCGGGAAGAATTAAAGATCTTATTGAAACAAGGATATTAAACTTATCCGAATTCCATAATGTTGTTTTGGACGAGGCAGACAGAATGGTTGATATTGGATTTATTAAAGATATTAAATATTTCATTTCTTTAATGCCGCCCATCAGACAATCGCTTTTTTTCTCAGCAACCATTTCAGGAAAAGTAAGAGAGATTTTGCAAAATTTTGTTAGAAATCCGATTACTGTTTCTGTAAAAAAACAAGAAACAGCAGAAGGTATTGAACAGGAAATTATCAGAGTTGCACCAGGAGCTAATAAGGTTGACAAGCTACACGATCTCTTAAGACAACCCTGTTTTGAAAAAGTTCTTATTTTTGGACGAACCAAATGGGGCGTACAAAAACTCACAGATGAATTAATAAGACGCGGATTTAAAGCAGGAGCAATTCATGGGAACAAAAGACAAAATCAAAGACAAAAAACTCTGGAAGCATTCAAATCAAACGAAATTAATATACTTTTGGGAACAGATCTAGCATCCCGAGGTTTAGATATTCCAAATGTCAGCCATGTTATTAATTATGATATGCCAGAATCCTACG
>JBBTXS010000011.1:0-3941 GCA_038062115.1 Patescibacteria group bacterium | reverse complement strand
GATAGCGAAGTCGAGAACTTCTCGATTCGGCTTTAGCCTCACTCGAAGAATATTCGTTGCAGTACTGTGAGTTCATACCAACCAGGACAACCTATTGACTAGAAGAATGAAAATGATAGAATAAGTAAAGATGCCAAGATATTATTTCACTCTTCATGTAGAAGAAAAAATTAAAGAACGGGCAAGTAAACCCCGCACCCCGAGCTTACGCTCGGGGCATTAGGGGTTCGCTTCGCGGAAATAATCCATTCATCCCTAACTTTACGATCAGGGCATTCTGGGTGCGGGGTAAAAAACTTGGCATAACAAAAGAACAGATACAAAAGGTTGTAGAAAATCCAATGGCAGTAGACAAATCAGAAAAACCAGTGTTAATTTCCATTGGTCAGTTTACTAAAACGCTTTCTTTATGTGTCGTATATAGGATAGTAAAGAGGACAATCAGAATTATCACTTTTTATCCTGCTGAGAAAGGACGATATGAGCGTAAAATACTATCAGGATGACGATTTACTAGTCATAAAACTTTCTAATAAACCATTTAAAGCAGCCGAGAAGATTGGCTCTTTTATCGTGCACTACGATGAAAAAAGAGAACCCGTATCTGTGGAAATCCTTAATGCATCAAAGCTACTTAGAGAAACTTCAAAAGCATTGCCAAAGCCAGTACGACAAACTATCTTTGCATCGGGTAGTCTTTAATGGAAAACATACTGCCTAATCAACAACAAGAGCCAATAAGACAAATGGAACAACCCGAGAAAAAGGGCTTGGTAAAAGCTTTTGCTCTTTTGGAAGTAGGGCTTATTGAAGTGGTGTTTGTTGGGGTTGTAATTGTTCTTTTGTTTGGAGTTCTTAATTACTTTAACATTCTTTCTCTCTCAACGCTTTATCCCAGAGAGCTTGGTTTTCTGCCCCGAAGGGATGTACCGATTGGTACATCCCAACAATTGAGCAATGTAACAATCGCGCCTACTATCTCGCCTTCTGCTTCTCTTCTTGAACCAGCAAAACAAACACTCATGAGCTTTCTCCCAACCATTCTTACCCCCGTTCTACTCCTTGAACCTTCTCAAATTACTATAGAACAAGATAAGGGTCTTGTTACAACCTTTATAAGCTCTTGGAATATCAAAGAATCAACTGTAGCAGCAATTTTTGTTATGACTAATGATAAGAATATCTCCCAGCTTTACCTTTCGCTTCCAATATCTCAAGATACACCACCATCAGTAAAGCTTGCATCAACCATTACTTCTCAAATCTTTTCTATTAAACCAAAAGGAAAATGGACATGTAACCCCTTGCATAATAATCAAATGACTTACTGCGAGAATTTTTGGGAGGAAGAGAATGGAACAAGAAGAGGACTAGGTATGGAGGGATTATTTACTCAAGGGGTAGACCTTATTAGTGGAAAACCTGAAGCAATGCTTGTATTCTGCGAACACACAAAAGAAAGCAAGATTTACCCATGGAAAAGCTGCCAATTTGAGTTTTCCAAAACTGGGGTACGGTAAAAGTAAACCCCGCACCCCGAGCTTACGCTCGGGGCATTAGGGGTTCGCTTCGCGGAAATAATCCATTCATCCCTAACCTTACGGTCAGGGCATTCTGGGTGCGGGGTAAATCTTGATTTATTCCTACCAGATGCTACAATATTACCATGCAAACAATTACAGTTTCTTCAAAAATAATTGATCAGATTATCACTCGCCTAGATAAACTAACAAACGAAGTAAAAGTTATTAAAACAAGGCTATTTGAGGAAGAACCACCTTATGGCTCCGATGAATGGTGGGAATGGTCGGATAAAAAGGCACTTAAAAGTATCAAGGAAGGCAAAGGCAGTGTAATCCATAATAAAAAAGAGCTAGAAAAATGGGCGGCCAAGACTCTTTTGAAGCTCGAATAGATCTCCATTACCGCTTCACCTTTAAGATAGAGGAAGATAAAATTTACATTCTTACAATTGGTTCCCACGATGAAGGTCTAGGGAAAAAGTGAACACTCCTGTCAACGCCCCATAGTATTTTGCTGGTTGACAAATTGGGAAAAATGTGGTAATAAGAAGGTAGTTTTTATAAACTATAGGTTACGAAGTCAGGTGCCGAATGGTACCTGACGAAGCAAGGTATCGTATGGTACCTTGAGGAGGTTCTATGACAACGCCTGAAAGTGCCGATAGAGGACAACAGGGACGCGGTAGATCACCTAGCGAAGCGGGTTCTATTTTCTCTGCCAATTTTCCCCCAGTTGATCTCCAGAAAGAAGGCCCAACAAAAGAAGATAAACTACTTGCAAATAGTGGAATACCAACAATCGAGACAAGGATAGGAGACTTTATGAGTGGGCAGAAAGGAGCGGCATCTGTTTCTGTTCCTATTGCTGTTGGTATTGGACTTGGGTCTGGTTTAGCAGGTGGTGCGATATTTTGGGGCCTTGACAGAGCCTTTGGTTCTGAAAAACCTGAGAGTAGAGAGATAAATGGCCCTACTAGCTTTAATAAAGATGGCTCTGTTGCCCCACAACTAGTAGGTTTACCTCCTTTCCCCCTAGAGCAACCTAACCTTAACAAAGTAGAAACCACAAAAGTTGATCCTGATGAGGCGTCTGATAACAACGCAACAACTGAAGTGATTACCCCAGCAATGAAAAAAGAAGTTCCCAGAGAAGAAATACAGCAACTGGATAGTTTTGCAAGACTTGAAAATCAGAAAACAGAAATAGTAACAGCAAAAGAGCTTATAGAACAGATTCCTCTACGAAAAAGAAAAATGTACCCATCTGATGCATTAAACGTAAGTTATGTAATTGGAGAAGATAAAAACACCCTAAAACTTTTATACCCTCTTGATTTAAGCCAAACTCCCAAGAAAGATGCAGTGATAAAACTTGAAAAAAGCTTTGGCGCAGCCTCAATAGGAGGCGATATAGGCGAAGCTCTGTTTAAGGACGAAGGATATTCTGATAAGATTGAATTTCTAATGGAAGACGGTTCTAGCATTCCTAAAGGAACGATTGTAAATATGTTTTTGGCAAATAAGACGGGTTCATATATGATGAAGAGCATGGTAGAAGGAGACAGAGGAGGACAAGAGGCGCTTATAGATGTCCAAGCTCTAAATGGAAACATATACAGGTTTTTAGTAATAGCTTTAAAGGGAGAAGGACTAGCCACACAAATTGTTTCCTTAGAGCCTCTTGTGGATGTACCAGAGTTTAAGCCTGAATTTAACAGAATGCCGATAGGAACATATGGCTACAACGTTAGGAGTGGTGAGCCTAGTCTTAAATTAGCTGAAGATGCTCACAGGATAGAAATCTTTTTATTGGTATCGCATAAGGGTAACACAGGAGAAACATCACGATCAAGACCAGGACTCTCTCCTTTTGTAGTCACTAATTTAAAAATGTTTGTCTCGGATGGCAAAGTTGTTATTCCCGAACCATCTTCCAATACCCTAGACACTCTACAAAAACACCAATAAAATTTATACAGTATTGACTTCAGGTTTTAAAGCTCATATATTAAAAATGTGAGATCGTATTTTTCCCCCCTTAAGCATCTATTTGTTATTATATTTTTCTGTTTTTTGGTTTTTGTTGATACTGATTTTGCTTTTTCTACTTCTCATGGAACATGCCCATTTTTTAGGTCTGGTACTGTTTCTTACTGCGGACAAACGGGAAACATGTGTGGGCCAAGCAATTTCATAAACAGCGACTGCAACAGTGTAGGAGGTAATCAAAGCAAAACTGGAAATCAATGCTGTGCAGATCTCGGCTATGACTACTGTTCTACCACGACAGTATTCCTTTGCCCTGGGTGTTTTTGCGGGCCTGGAGACGCGGTAAACATCACAGCTAACTGGTACTGTTGTCTCAATCCTACCCCCACCCCAACCTCTATACCTACTCCAACACCAACTCCTTCTCCA
>JBBTXS010000010.1:0-13787 GCA_038062115.1 Patescibacteria group bacterium | reverse complement strand
CAATAAGAAGAATTGGCGAGGAAGCCTCAATCGCTTTTATCACATGGGGATCATTTGCAATTGTTGCAGTGAAAGCCCCTACCAAACTAAGCCCTGGTACCGTTGCCCAAACAATTAATAAAGGCAGAAGTCCGCGTACAACAAAAACAGCAAGAAGAAGTCCCCATAAGAGAAACCACCGCCTTGCTTTCTTCTGCATGGTAGACAAAACTTCTGCGTTTATAATTGCATTGTCAACACTGCTTACTATTTCAAAAAGCGATAATCCAGCAACGGTTAAAAGCATCCCGCCTATTATTTCCATTTTGTTATTATACTACGATTTATAAAACGTTGCGTAATTTTTCCCTTTCTATATAAAATCTTTCTATTGAAGAAAAATCTGGAGGAAAAACTGGTATTCTTTGCTGTGGCAAATTACGAAAAGAGTTAATCGCTTTTATAATTAAATCTTCAGTTTTATCCAGCTCAATAAACTGTTGTGCAACATCTCTAATATTCTTTAAACGCTCTAGCTCTCCCATTCCAATCCATCCCTTAGGTTCTACCTCATCTTTATTAAGGGGGGCAAATTGAATATCCATATATCCATCATAAACCAGTATCGCTAAATCTCCAGGATTGTTGTTTGATAAAAGCACTCCCTTATGATAAGAATAAGAGTCTGGCAAAAGAAATAAATGCTCTTTTAAATAAGGTAACTGGTCATCGCTGCAAAATTCTGCCAACGCTCCCAAAATATTAGACAAATTATTCTCCCCAACTTTTCTTGTTTCTGTGGGCAGTGATATTTGCCCTTTTTGTCTTCCTGTTTGTGGTTTAGACTTTAACTCTTTAACTGTCCAAATCTTTGGAGTAGACACATCGTCTAAAAACCTATTAGTCCCTATCCCAACTATTACCAACTGTACTCCAACACATTGAACTCTATTTATTTCTGGATAACTATTTACTTCATTTGAAATTTCTCTACTCATGATAACTTTGATACGAAGTTCGCAGTCTTGGGTCAGATCAGTAAGATGGACAAGGAGCATCCTTTGATGCAAGAATTATCACAACCTTCCAATCTTTTTTATCTCTATCCCCTTTTCTGTATCAATCACATTATATCCCATTTTCTTAATTTTATTTCTTAATTGATCTGCCAAATGATATCGTTTTTGTTTTCTAAGTTCTTCTCTCTCTTTTATCATTGCCATCAATTTTTCTGGTATCTTTTCTTCCTGATCCTTTACTCCTGATTCCTGATTCGCCCTAAGGTCAAACCCGAGCACTTCATCAAATTTAAACAGACTTTCTGCTTTGGCTGATGTGGGATAATCTGATTTAATTAGCTCCCAAACTATAGCAAGTGCTTCTGGCATATTTAAATCATTATTTATTGCGTCCAAAAATCTCTGTTCGTATTCTGCGCAACCAATTTTCGGTTTGTCCCAATTAGAAATATCCGTCCTTAAACGATAAAGCGCAGTTTGCGCCCCAGACAAAGCCTCAAATGTAAAATTCATCTTCGTTCGATAATGAGTCATGAGTGTTAGATAACGAAAAGACAAAGGGTCAAACCCGCGCTTTTGAAGATCTGATATTGTATAAACATTTCCTTTGGAGCGAGACATTTTCTGATTATCAACCAAAAGATATCCCCCATGCAGCCAATAATTAACAAATTTTTTTCCGCTTGCTCCCTCGCTTTGCGCAATTTCGTCTTCGTGGTGAGGAAAAATTAGATCCTCTCCTCCCGTATGAATATCAATGGTTCGACATTTTAGCTCACCATTGACCCTGAGCCCTTCGGTAGACTCAGGGCCTGAGCTTGTCGAAGGCTTGTCGAATGGGTCAATATTCCTACCAAGATATCTCATGCTCATTGCACTACATTCTATATGCCATCCAGGAAACCCCTCTCCCCACGGGCTATCCCATTTCATAAGCCGCCCTCTTTCCGCTTTTTTCCAAAGCGCAAAATCTATACTTTCTTTTTTGTCTGTTTCCAAAGACACTCGCACTGCTTTTAATAAATTATCCATTTTATCCAAAGTATTACCAGAAAGTCTTCCATAATTGTTAAACTTCCTCACGTTAAAGTATATATTCTTGTCTGCTTCATACGCTAAGCCTTTTTTTAGCAAAATCGAAATCACTTCAATCATTTCTTTTACATGTTCTGACGCTTTGGGATAATATGCAGCTTTTTTTATATTTAATTTTTCTTCATCTTTTAGAAAAATCTCTGTATAGTAATTTGCAATTTCTTGTGGGGTTTTTCCTTTTTTAAAAGCCTCTTCAATCACGGGGTCTATTGGACCATGATGATGTCCCTCGTCCAGACGGCGCATGTGGCCTACATCAGTAATATTTTTAATAAGCGTTACTTTGTATCCATTATATTCAAGAGTTCTTCGCAGAAAATCGCTCAAAAGATAAGTTCTAAAATTACCAATGTGAACCTCTCTGTACACAGTGGGGCCACAACTATAGATACCAACATTGGGGGGATCAATTGGCTTAAATTCCTCTACTTGTCTTGTTAGTGTGTTATATAAACTCAACATACGAATTTAGAATTCAGAACTTAAACCTCAGAATGAAATGTAGAATTTAGAATTCTTGACCATTTTATTCTAAATTATAAATTTAATTCTTAATTCTGAACTCTAAATTCTTTTTTACCCTCCTGTTCCCGGAAACCTCTCTACTCTTTCTCTTGCTCTTTGGACAAATGGAGGAGGTTTCTGAGCTTCTTTTTGCTCCAGCTTTTGAATCTCTTGTTTTCTCTCTTTTTCCACTTTTTCTGCCGGCCGGTCTTCTGGTTTCTTAGAAGTTGGATGCAATAGTTTGTCTGCATACGTCAATTTATGTGTTTCCAGATGAAGTTGCAATAATTTCTTCCTTTCTTCAGGAGTCTTATTAACCATCATTTTTTCAAACTCTGGCTGACCTTTTATTGCCTGTTTATCCGAATCTTCTTTTTGATTATTGTTTGATGCGGCATACAAACCTTGTACAACTTCTCTTGTGTCTTTATTGGAAGAGCTTGAGCTTTGCACATATTTATTATCTTGAGTCACTGGTTCTGTTTTTACACTAACCTGATCCTCAACCCCCTCAACAATATCTTTAGGTATCTTTGCAGCTTGCCGTCCTGTTTGCTTTATTATTCCTCCCAATTGCCCAAGGGTATTTCCCAAAATGCTGTCATCATTCATAGATTAATACTCCCTTCTCCCCTCCATTGCTCTTTGTAAAGTTAGCTCGTCCGCGTATTCTAAGTCTGCGCCTGTGGGTAAGCCTCTTCCTATCCTCGTAACTTTTAACTTTGAACTTTCAACTTTCAACTGTTTTGCGATATACATTGCCGTTGCCTCTCCCTCCATTGTCGGATTTGTTGCCAAAATTACTTCTTTAATCATTAATCCTTCATCATTAATCCTTTTTATCAATTGATTTATATATATCTCGTCTGGTCCAATATTATTTAATGGATCTATTTTGCCATGCAAAACATGATATAAACCATTATAATTCTTACTTTTTTCTAAGGCTATAACATCTAAAGGTTGTTCTACCACACAAATTGTTGTCCTATCACGGTCAGGGTTTGCGCAAACTTCACATGGGTTGTTTTCACCTATAGAAAAACAGGTAGAACAAAGTACGGTATTTTTTTTAAGATTTTGTAATGCTTGAGCAAATACTTCAAGCTCGGTTTGGGGAACATGCAACAAATAAAAAGTAAGCCTTTGGGCTGTTTTTGGCCCAATGCCCGGCAACTTTTCAAATGAATCAATTAAGTTTCGAATTGCTCTTGGAACCTTCATAACTCTTCTGCAATCATCCCTGCCACTGACAAAACTTCAATCTTTGGGAAATATTTTTCCGATGCAACATCGATTGTATTGGTAACACAAACCTTCTGTACAACAGACCCTTGCAACATTTGAGTAGCATTATCCGAAAACACAGCATGAGTTGCGAAAACAAATATTTCTTCTACCCCTTTTTTACTAAGAAGTTCCGCTGCTCTAATAATAGTTGTTCCAGTTGAGATCATATCGTCAACAATAACTGCTCTTTTTTTTGTTGCTCCTTGTATGTCATCTATAGAAATTGCGCCGCTTTTAAGATTTCTATTCTTCTCAATTATTGCATATGGCATACCATTTAATACTTGAGAGAGAATTTTTATTCTTCTTATTCCTCCCATGTCTGGCGAGATAAGACTAGTATCAGTCTTACTCCACTGATTTTGTTTTATTTTATCAGCAAAAAGAGAAAGTGCCGACAAATGTATCACTGGCACACGAAAAAGCTCTGGAATTCTTACAGAGTGTAAATCAAAAGTTATAATCTTATCTATTCCGACACTTTCTAATAATTTAATAATTACTTCTATTGATACCCCCTCGCCCTCCCTAAATATATGATCTTGTCTTTGGTAGCCAAGATATGGAATAATAGCTGTAACTGTTTTTGCACCATTCCGTTTTAATGCGTCTACAATAAGAAAAAGCTCCATATAATTTTTGTCTGCATTAATGGACGTGCTCTGAACTATTACGCAATCCTCTTCTAAAACTTTTTCCACGCACCGCACTCTTTTTTCTTCGTCGGGAAATACATGGATTTCGAGTGAGGATAATTTTATTTTTAATTTCTCCGCGACCTTTTGGGCTAGCTTATTACTTGTGCTGCCTCCAAAAATTTTCATTGCCCCATTCCTCCAAGAAGCCCTTTTAATCCTCCGCCCATCTGGGATAGTTTTTTTGCAGCAACTTCCTGAGACTTTTTTATTGCCTCATTTACAGCTTCTTTTATGTCTATGTCTGATCTACCGTTAGATTTAAGATGCTGTATCTTTTGATTGCCATTTATAACAATGTCAACTCCATTTTTTTGAATGCTTATCTCCTCAGCCGCCAATTGCCTCTGGAGCTGCATTGCTTGATCTCGCATTTTTTTTAAGTCTCCTAGTTGTTGCAATGGATTAAACATGTTAAAAACTCACCCCCATTCTTTCAAACGCTTTTTAATAATACAGAAACCCTAACTTTATTTTTTGCAATTTCTTCACAAACTTTTTCTAAAAATGTACGGGTTTCAAGATTATCTAATTTATCTTTATGAAACTTATATTTTGTTTCTATCACAAAGTTTTTTCCATCATACTCTTTTAGTTCGCACCCCCGCAACACTGCGGCGATTGAATGATTTTGCGACTTAACCCTATCAATTAGCTCCTGCCATAAGTTATTTGTTGTTGTAGAGGGCTGAATCTCAACTCCACGTTGTTCAGCCTGTTGTTCCGGGTTCTTCTCTACTTGTGCCCACTCCACAATTGCCAATTCTAAAGGAAGCTGAGGTAGTACTGCGTATTTCATATCTAGGTAAGCCTTAGTCAGTAATTCTATCAATGGCTTTATCTCCTCAGCAGTCAGATTGATTAAAGGGAATTTATCAGTCTCTATCACTCCAACATCTAAGAGAAGATTACTGTGAAGATCGTCTATAAGTTGCTCAATAAAGTACTTCATATCCACCCCCTGTTTTATCAACTTATCTATTAAAGAGAACGCCTCTTTAGTGTTAGTTGGTTTTCTCAAGAAGCTTATCATTTCCTCTACTAAATAGGCAATACTTGTTGTTTTGTATTTTTTATCAATTAAGTCTTTTGTTATCCTTCCACCATTTGCTATAAGAACAATTTCTTCCAAAATCTTTGCTCCATCTCTAAAACTCCCATCCGAAAGAGTTGCTATTAAATAAAGAGTCTCGTCGTCTATATCTAGATTTTCCTTCTTTACAATCCTTTTAAACGAACGGACTAATTCCTCAACCCCTGCTTTTTTAAAAGAAACATGGAGACACCGAGAAATAATAGTCTGTGGAAGTTTATGGGGTTCTGTTGTACAAAGAATAAAAATAACATGGAGGGGTGGCTCTTCTAGTGTCTTTAGTAATGCATTAAATGCTTCTGTAGTTAACATGTGAACTTCGTCAATAATATAAATTTTCTTATAAGATGCTGCTGGAGAAAGTCGTACTTTTTCCCTAAGATCTCTTATTTCATCTATGCCTCTATTTGAAGCACCGTCTATTTCCAAAACATCAATATTTGTACCATTGGTTATAGAAACGCATTGATTACACTTGTTACACGGCTCAACACTTGAATTATGAATTATGAATGATGAATGATGAATTTTACTTTTTGGTTTTTCTATTTTTTGATCTTTTCCATGATTCCTGATTCCTGATTCCTGATTCCTTCTTTCACAATTAACTATCTTCGCTACAATCCTTGCAGCGGAAGTCTTGCCAAGACCTTTAGGACCAGTGAATAAAAAAGCGTGCGCAATATCTTTATGTCTTAAAACAGCGTACAGCGTATCACGAACGTCTTTACTATCTAGCTCTTCGATTGCTTGAGGACGATACTTCCTATAAAAAACCATAAACAGCGTAAATTTCTAATTATTCTTTCATGTTACGCAACTGTCATTCCCGCGAAAGCGGGAATCCAGTGAATTATTTATATAGATTCCCATTTTCATGGGAATGACAAGGAACAATGCGTAACATGAGTTATTCTTATTCCTGGTTTATTCCCAATAAATTATTAAGTCCGTGCTCCAAAAGCTCATCTATCTTGTCATCAACAAGCATCTCTTCTTCTGCTGCTTGCTTTATAATTTCTGGATATGACAAAACTATATCCCCAAGCCTAAGAACGTCTTGCGGAAGATAAGTACTTTCACCCTCTGTTAAAGAAAACGACAAAACATTGCAAGTTTTATCTTCTCCTCTATATTTTTTGCAAAGTGTCCGCATCTTACGATTACCAATAATTGCAACCGAAGCTTCAACAGAACCTCTAATTTCATGCTTTTTTAACAAGCTAGTTATTGCAGATTTTATACGCTTTCTATTAACTTTATATCTGCTCTCTACAAAAATTCCAACTTGTATCTCTTCCATATCGTATTTTGCATATTGAACATTTATGTCCAATTACTTCTTTGGCGACGACTATCCTCTCTTTTCTGCTTCTTGGCTAAAGAGGGTTTTAGATAGAACGCACGTCTTTTTGCTTCCTGCAAAATTCCCTCATTGAAAACCATTCTTGAAAATTTACGAATAAGCGATTCATCGCTATCTCCGGGCATCTTTTTAACTACCACCATACGTAACACCCCCCTTCAGATATGATTCTGAATTTTTTTACCCATCGGCCCCATCAAATGAACGTGTAAATGGTCTATGATCTGCGCGCCGCCGCCGTTGACGACCAAACGGTATCCTTTGTCTTGAATTTTTTGCTCTTTTATTATCTTTTGAATAATATCTTTTATTTTTTGCAAAAGCTTACTGTCTTTAAGTTCCAAAAAATCTACAATGTGTTTCTTTGGCATAATCAAAAGATGGATAGATGCGACAGGATGAATGTCTGGAAAAACCATAACATCCTCGTCTTCGTAGGTAAATTCTTTTGGAATTTCTCTATCTCTAATTTTACAAAAAATACAACCGTTCATAAAAATTCAAATACCAAAATTCGAAATCCGAAACAATTTTCAAAATTCTCAGCCAGAGGCTGATCCGCCTTTAGCGGAAAATTTTCAAATTCTCTAAACAGTTTTTGCAATTTGTATTTTGGTCATTTGGATTTGTTTCGAATTTCGTGCTTCGAATTTCGGATTTATATTTTTTCTAGTACTTTTATTATATCACTTAACCCCAATCTTGTTGGTCTCATCTTTGGATTCTTAACCGAACCATTTAGAAGCATTTTCTTGCCTATGTGCAAAAACCACGTCGCCGTCGGATCCATTTTTTTTAACTTCTCGTAAGCAAGCGTTAAATCTATATCCGAACTTTGAACTTTATTGGGCAACGCTTTTATTCGAACATAACCTTTCCGAGGATCCTTACGGACAACTATGACGTATCCCATTTTTTGCGCCAACTTTATCACCGAATCATTTATTGTCTCAAAGCCAATACCTTTCCCAAATCGTGTATCAAACTTTATCCCATTTTTTGCAATCTCTTCTTCTGCCCAAATTCTATTCTCAAACTCATGAAGTATCGCATCCAAACAGCAACTTATAAAGTCGACATAAAAATCATCTTGATTGGGCTTTTGAAGTTTAAGTCCATCTAAAATAGATGCTACAGAAAACTCGTGGTAATCCGCTGTCGGATCCTTCAAAAAAACTTCTTTAAAATGATCCGTATCTACAACAACCTTCACCATTCTTGATATTGCTTTCTCTTTCTCTTGCCACCTCTTATCTTCTACGCCCCTGATTCCTGATTCTTGATTCCTGAGTCTTATATAGTCCCACGTAAGGCTTGCAGCACAAACAGCGTCTGACGCGGTCTGATGGTGATCTAAAGGTCCAAGTCCAGTATCTACATGTATAACTTCATGCTCTCCAATAACTTCAATTGGGTTTTTGAGATTTGATCCGTCGGCTGACGGATGAGATTTGAGATTTCCAATTCCTTCTCCCGCAGGAACAAATCTTACAACCGAATCTTGCCACCCTGGCAAAAATTTTCTAATAAGCCAGACGGATGTAATTGCATCCATGTCTGGCGAGCTATGCGTAACAATAATTTTCATAACCCTAAGTATACAGCACCCACACACACTTGACAAATATTTAAAAATAAAAGACTATATATTTAATCTCTAAAATTATGGATTTAAATAAGCTTAATCAACTCGATCCAAAACTTAAAGAAACATACGAAAGGGTTATGGGAACAGCAATTCAGCCTACCCCAAGGACTAGCCCATTTATGCCAAAACCAGCCAATCCTTTTCCGCCTACACAGCCTGTTACGCCCCAACCAATAATTCAGAAGCCAACAATCCAATCCCAGCCTTCTCAACCCATTCAATCTCAATCCATACAACAACCTATCCAAACATTTAAAGCCAAGCCACTTCAAGCTCAGCCTGCCCAGGCACAACCAATTCAAAGGCAGCAAGCCCAAAGTCTTAAGAAGAAAAATAAAATATTACCAGTTCTTGTTGCGCTAGGGGTGATTGTTCTTCTTATTGGGTACGCTCTTTTTTGGATAAAAATCTTCAACCTAAAAATTCCTTTCTTACCATTCTAAACTAACTCCTCCCCGATATGCCGATACGGGATCGGTAGCGATACGACGAAGCGGTAAAACCTACTGCAGTTTTTCTACAACCTCATCAATTTCCAAAAGCTCTGTTTTTTGCCCTGAGCTTGTCGAATGGGTTCTTTCCTTCCATTCAATCTTATCTCCAGTTTTTTTTGACACTACCAAACGAATAGGAATCCCAATCAAATCACAATCCGCAAACTTCTCCCCCGCCGACACATCCTCTCTATCGTCATACAAAACTTCTATTCCCGCTTTTTTCAGTGTTTCGTATGTTTCGTCTCCCTTGTTTTGAAATTTTGTATTTTGATTTTGGGATTTGTTTCGGATTTCGGATTTCGGATTTCGGATTTCTATCAAGTGTGCTCTATACGGCGCCACCCCCTCCGGCCACACAATCCCATTTTCATCATTATGCACCTCAACGATCGCTCCCATAAGCCGAGTTATTCCAATACCATAACAACCCATAACAACTGGTCTATCTTTTCCTTTTTTGTCTTTATAGGTGAGATTAAACGCATCTGAGAACTTTGTCTTAAGGGGAAAAATATTCCCAACCTCAATTGTTTTTGCCTTTCTTAGTGATCCGTGTCCTAGATCACACTGTTTGCCTTCCTTAACAGGACTAATTTCGATATTTGCACTAAAGTCTCCGCCTGGGCAATAAATGATCTCATCTTCACCGTTTTCTGTAATTACTTGGTATTCATGAGAAACTTTGCTAAATGCTCCACCAGATGCCTGGGTTTCTATTGCGTTAAGCCCCATTCTTTCAAAAACTTTTTTATACGCCTTCTTTGCCTTTTCATAAAAACTTTCAAAATCCTTTTCATCTGCATGAAAAGAATAAAGATCTTTCATTAAAAACTCACGACCTCGAAGTATCCCTGACTTAACCCGTTTCTCATCCCTAAATTTTGTTTGTATTTGGTATACTGCTAAAGGTAAATCTCTGTAGGAACTGATAAGTGGTTTGGCAAGGGGAACAACAACTTCTTCATGGGTTGGACCAAGCGGATATTGATTGTCTAAACTACTTGTAAGCTTAAACAGCGCATCGAAAGAGTTCCATCTGCCAGTTTTCTCCCAAGATTCTTTATTTTGAAGCGCACTCAACAATAATTCTTGTCCTCCAATGGCATTCATTTCTTCTCGAACAATATTTGAGATTTTATTTAAAACACGAATTCCAAGCGGTAAATAATTATAAACCCCTGCAATTTCTTTTCGAATAAATCCGGCGCGGGTTAAAAGTTTGGCATTGATAGAAACCTCATCTCTTGGTGCTTCCTTAATTGTTTTGCCAAATAATTTTGAGTATCTCATAATTTTTGTTAAGATAAATTTATGACCAGAAATTCTCGCGCATTTCTTAAAGCGCTCTAGGCAGTATTAGCAAATCTGTCTGGCGCTTGGTTTACTATTGCTTTAGTTACACCTAACTTTTTTAATCTTCCTCTGTCCGAAATAATAATTGTGTTGACAAAAGATGTGTTGTTTGGTACAGTTTTTTTGTTAGCATCAGCGCTTATTGAAAAACATCTATGACACCAAATGACTTTATAAAATTTACAGAGACCGCACAAATCTCAAGTGCATTACTTCTTATAGTTATCCTTCTATTATACATCGCCTTTAGACTATCTGAAAATAAAAAACGTTCTTCCAAATCAACAAAACGATAGATCTAGTATATCATCCATCCCTTCCCAAATCTAGTTCCCAAATTTTCCCCTCTTGCAATGCGTAAAAGTACATTTGAAGTTTTCCCATTTGCGATAATTGATCTCTGACCTTCCCGAGCAAGATGCTTTGCATCAATACATTTTCCCCACATACCACCTGTGCCACCACTCCCTTTTTCGATAATAACATCTTCAATATCTTCAAGCCTATCTACAAAGGGTATTACACTGCCTTTTTCATCCAAAACTCCATCAACATCTGTTAAAAAAAGCGATGTATCAGCATTTATGCTTCTTGAGACAAAAGCAGCTAATTTGTCGTTATCTGCTGTAATCATATTGCGTCTTTCCTCCTCACTATCATCGTTTACCGCATCATATCCATTAATAACAAGAACGCCAACGCTCATAATTTCGTCCGTTAATAATTCTTTTGCCTTCTCTAATTCATCTTCAGAAACTAAATGCACTCCAGCTATGACCTTAAGTCCTCCGAATGCTGTAACCCATTGCGCTGTAAGCTCTGATTGACCAAATAATGCGGCTTTTTTCTTATTTTGACTATCTTTACCGCTTTGTCTTATAAGAATATTTCCAGTATCAACAGCGCCGCTACTGACAATAACGATTTTTACTCCAGCATGAAACAATATGCTTGCCTGTCTAGCAATATCATTAATAAACTCTGTGTCAACACGAGTCTTGCCTTCGGTAATGGTGCTGCTTCCAATTTTTACTACCATCCTCTGCGCAACAAATCGTTCTTTTTTCTCCTGATGATAATAACTTTCTACTTCATGATTAACCACAAAAAAACCTCCTCCTTTTTCTTCAAGGACGAGGTAATCTCGTGGTACCACCTTGATTTGCTATGTCATTACTGATATAGCCTTACTTCCGACTCCTCCTAAGACTGTCAAGGGATGACATCGGGTACTTTATTTTACGGTTAAGCTTCCGTATTGCTCGTCGCAATCAGCGTGCCCCTCGAAGTTCTGCATTGCAGAACGAAGTGGCGCTAGTCTGGCGGGAAACCAAACTTAACGCTTTATATTGAATTATAAAAGTATTATATCACAGAATCTCCGTTTGTCAAAATACAAAATCAAGGCTAAGTTTTAGACAAAATAAGCCTTTGGCTTTATTTTGTCTAAAGACGAGAATTGACAATATTGAAGATTCACTTAAATACTAATACAGCTTAGCTCCAAGAAAAGTTTCTTTGTCCGGAGATATTAAAATGCATTTTTCTTCCTCATCCGAAACTCCTAGAGTAAGAAATTCTGATGTAAACAGTCCTATCTTTTTTGGCGGCATATTGATAAGTCCAAGTATCAATTTATTCTGCAATTGCTCTTTTGTGTAATAATGAGTCACGCCGACTGCAGAATTTTTGATACCAATTTCTTTACCAAAATCAACAATAATTTTATAGAGTGGTTTTCGAGCTTCTGGAAAGTCTTCTACGCTTATTACTTTACCTACTCTAATATCTAACTTTTGAAAATCCTCAAATGTAGCCATAATTGTACCTTATTACCTTTTTTTAACCTCGTGACCACCGAATACCTGACGAAGAACAGCAATCATCTTGGCAGCAAAGGAGGCCGATACTCTAGAATCTTTTTGAGACCTTCGCCTAAACTCCAATGACTTTTCAATTATTTCAATAGGAACCCCTTCTTCTTTTGCCTGTTCAACAGTCCATCCGGCTTCGCCGGACTCCTCGATAACTCCTGATATATCTTGCAGTTTTTGATCTTTGGAAAGCACCTCAACTACACGATCCAGCATAAACCCAGAAACAAGCGTTCCTTTTTGCCAAAGCCCAGCAACTCTTAATAGATCGAGTTTATATGGGGCTTTCTCCAAAACTCCAAAACCCTCCCCAAGGCTTTGCATAATGCCATATTCAATGCCATTGTGAATCATCTTAACAAAATGCCCTGCTCCGCCTTCACCAAAGTATTCGTGAGCGCCATTTGGCTTTGCCAAACTGTCCAAAACTGGTTTGATATAATCATAAGCACTTTTATCTCCGCCTGCCATCAAGGGATAGCCATTTGTTGCCGCAATTATTCCTCCTGAAACCCCAAGTCCTAAGAATTTTATGTTCTTAGTTTTTAGTTCTTCATAGCGTCGCTGTGTGTCTTTGAAGTATGAATTTCCCCCATCAATAATAACATCGTCTTTCTCAACAAACTTTCCAATCTCCTGTAGAACATTTTCTGTCGCCTCCCCAGCCGTCACCATAACCCAAATAACTCTCGGCTTTTCTAAACTCTTAACTAACTCTTCTATTGTTTTAGCAACTTTTAACTTTTGAGTTGCCTGCCCCTCGAAGCCTTGGCGAAGTGGGGTAATTTTGAGTTTTGAGTTTTGAGTTTTGAGTTCCTCCACAGCCTTTTTAGATCTGTTCCAAACAACGACATCATGTCTTTCTCTCAAGAGTTTGCTTGCCATCCGGCTGCCCATTTTCCCAAGTCCTATGAATCCTAATTGCATAACTCTATTATTATAATAACAGAAAATTATATAAAATATATACCATTGCTAATACTATAAATTTGTCTAAAGTATACCACTATGTAGTACTATACTTTGGAATAACGCAAAAGTTTTTCTATATTTTTATGAAGTTCACTTTTCTCCTCCAGTCTCTCCAAAACGCTTCTTATTCTTTCTTTTTGTTTCTGATTAGCGTTTTTTACAATTTCTTCAAGGAGAAGTTCTGGCCAAAAGTATAACGAATATCGTCTCTTAAAACTATCCCATTCCGACCTTTCAAACCATTTTTCTTCGTCTTTATATTTTGGAAGTTTCTCAATTATCTTTCTAAACCCATCTCCTCGCTCTGCAAGCCATGCTGCAATTTTTGCAACTGTTGTATGGCTAGTGTGTAGATTTTTTTCAATTTCTTCATACGTCATCCCAGAAAGTAAAAGTTTTGCA